>NZ_CP011567.1:3615666-3927000 GCF_001655615.1 Pseudomonas sp. GR 6-02 | reverse complement strand
GTGATGATCACTTTCCGGCAATCTGCGCCTTGGTGTAGAACCCGTCCTGTTCCAGCAGGTCGATGTTGTCCTTGGTCAACGGAGTCGGAGTGAGCAGGATGGTGTCGACTTTTTTGCTGCCGTTGTCGTACTGCGAGCTGTAGGCGGGTTTCTCGTTACGCGCCAGTTGCACCGAGAGCTTGGCGGCTTCGGAGGCGATGAGTTTCAGCGGCTTGTACACGGTCATGGTTTGAGTGCCGGCGATCACTCGCTTGACCGCTGCAAGGTCCGCATCCTGCCCCGAAATCGGCACCTTGCCGGCCAGTTGCTGAGCGGCCAGGGCCTGGATGGCGCCGCCTGCCGTGGCGTCGTTGGAGGCGACGATGCCGTCGATTTTGTTGGCGTTGCGGGTCAAGGCGTTTTCAACAATGCTCAGCGCTTCGGTAGGGCTCCATTCCTTCACCCATTGTTGGCCGACGATCTTGATATCACCCTTGTCGATGGCCGGTTGCAGCACTTTCATCTGCCCTTCGCGCAGGACTTTTGCGTTGTTGTCGGTGGGCGCACCACCGAGCAGGAAGTAATTGCCCTTGGGCGCTGCGTGCAGCACGCCGCTGGCCTGCATCTCGCCGACCTTTTCGTTATCGAAGGAAATGTAGGCGTCGATATCCGCGTTGAGTATCAGACGGTCATAGGACACGACCTTGATTCCGGCTTTCTTCGCTTCGGCCACTGCGTTGGTCAGGACCGTGGCGTTGAACGGCACGATGACGATGACATCGACGCCACGGGAAATCAGATTTTCAATTTGCGAAATCTGCTTTTGCTCGTTGGCATCGGCCGACTGTACGAAGACCTTGGCGTCCATTTTCTCCGCCGCCGCAACGAAGTAATCGCGGTCACGTGACCAGCGTTCCAGCCGCAGATCATCAATGGAGAAACCGATTTTCGGGTGGGCGGCATCGGCCATCACCGGCAGCGACAGCAGAGCCAGGGCGCTGGCCAATAGCGCGCGTTTTACTTTCTTCATGGTGGTGCGTCCTTTTATTTTTGTTTGAAAGACACGGCCTGATGATGAGTATCGGGCTGGTAGAACTGTAGAGAATCTGCAGACGCAGCGGACACAGATTTGTCGTGCGAATGTCACCGCGTTGTTGCGCCCGCAGACCCGTTGGCGATCAGCGATAGATAAACCGGTTGACGAGGTTTTCGAGCATCTCCTGCCTGCCGCTGACGGCCTGCGGATTCAGCTCGTTGGCGAATGCGTGTTCGGCCAATGACTGGAGGTTGAACTCACCCGCCAGCACCGCCTGCCCGAACGGCTGCTGCCAGCTGGCGTAGCGTTGATCCTTGAGCTGCTGGAGCTGGTCGTTCTGCACCATGGCGGCTGCCCGCTCCAGGGACTGGGCGAGGACGTCCATGGCGCCGACGTGACCATGGAACAGATCGATCTCATCGAGGCTCTGGCGGCGAACCTTGGAGTCGAAGTTGAACCCGCCATTCTTGAACCCGCCGGCCTTGAGAATTTCATAGGTGACCAGGGTCATTTCTTCGACGCTGTTGGGGAATTGATCGGTGTCCCAGCCGTTTTGCGGATCACCGCGGTTGGCGTCGATGCTGCCGAAAATCCCCAGCGAGACGGCCGTCGCAACCTCGTGATGAAAGCTATGACCGGCCAGGGTCGCGTGGTTGGCCTCGATGTTGACCTTGATTTCCTTTTCCAGGCCGAACTGCTGGAGAAAGCCAAACACGGTGGCGCTGTCGTAATCGTATTGGTGCTTGGTCGGCTCCTGCGGCTTGGGTTCGATCAGCAGGTCGCCTTTGAAACCGATCTTGTGCTTGTGCTCGACCACCATGCGCATGAAGCGGCCCAGTTGTTCGCGTTCGCGTTTCAAGTCGGTGTTGAGCAGGGTTTCGTAGCCTTCGCGACCGCCCCACAACACGTAGTTGGACCCTTTCAGCCGTTGGGTCGCGTTCATGGCGCTGAATACCTGGGCAGCAGCGCAGGCGAACACTTCAGGATCAGGGTTGCTGGCGGCGCCTGCGGCAAAGCGCGGGTTGCTGAAGCAGTTGGCGGTTCCCCACAGCAGCTTGATCCCGCTTTCTTCCTGGTGTCGCTCCAGGTGATCAATCATTTGCGCGAAGTGGTTGCGGTACTCCTTCAGCGAATTGCCTTCCGGGGCGACATCCGTGTCGTGGAAGCAGTAATAGTCGATACCCAGTTTGGAGAAGAACTCGAACGCGGCTGCCGCCTTGCCAATGGCCAGCTCCATCGGGTCGCCGGCGTGTTGCCACGGGCGCTTGAAAGTACCTGCACCGAACACATCCGAACCCGGCCAGACGAAAGTGTGCCAATAACAGGCGGCCATGCGCAGGTGTTCGCGCATGGGTTTGCCGAGGATGATTTTGTCGGCGTCGTAGTGACGGAAGGCGAGGGGAGAATCACTGGCAGGGCCTTCGTAGCGGATCCGGTCGACATCGGGGAAGTACGGCATTGGCAATGTCCTTGTTGTTCTTGGGCGTGTCTCGATACTAACAACGGCCCCGTGCCTGCTGATTATGAAAATCACCAACAGCGGGTGCGATTTTGCGTATTGAGATTCGCCGTCTGCACGCCTAGTCTGTGCAAACCGCCTCCGTGACAAGGGGCTCGGAACAAGCATAAAAACAATGAAAACCGTACCGCCTGTTCACCGCATCGCACTGTTGTTCAACGGGAGCAAGATCTATGACCGCGGCATCATCAGCGGCATCGGCAACTACCTGAGCAGCACCCGCGCGTCCTGGGACCTGTTCCTGGAAGAGGATTTTCTCTGCCGGTTGAAAGGGATCGAGCGCTGGCAAGGTGACGGAATCATTGCCGACTTCGACGATCCGCTGATTGGCGAGGCGCTGGCCGATATCAAGTTGCCCGTGGTGGCGGTGGGTGGTTCTTATCAGGACGAGCGGGCCTATCCGAAAGGGATCCCGTACGTCGCTACCGACAATAACGCACTGATCACACTGGCTTACACGCACTTGATCGAGGCAGGGCTGCAGCGTTTTGCCTGCTTCAGCCTGCCTGAAGCGCAGGCAAATCGTTGGGCTCAGGAGCGGGAAAAATCCTTTCGACGACTGATGCAACGTGACGGCTTGCACGCCGAGGTCTATCGCGGCATGGGTACCAGCGCACCGCTTTGGGACAGCGCCGTCGAACAATTGATCGCCTGGCTCCAGAGCCTGCCCAAGCCCATTGGCATCATCGCCGTTAGTGACGCCCGCGCCCGGCAGTTGCTGCAAGCCTGCCTGACCGCCGGAATCGCCGTACCGGAGCAGGTGGCGTTGATCGGCATCGACAACGACCCCCTGACACGCAGCCTGACCCGGGTCCCCCTGAGCTCGGTCATCCAGGGCACCGAAACCATGGGCCGCACCGCCGCGCAACTGCTGCACCAGATGCTGCATGGCAAGCCGTCCACGGGCACGCACATCCTGATCCCGCCTGATGCGATCAACGTGCAGGTGTCGAGTTTGCACCAACCTTTGGGCAACCCCTACGTCATGCAAGCGCTGCTGTTTATCCGCCAATATGCCTGCCAGGGCATCAAGACGGCGCAAGTGGCGGCTTATGTCGGCGTGTCGCGCTCATCGCTGGAGTCGCACTTTCGCACTGTGCGAGGCTGCAGCGTGCACGACGAGATTCTGCGTTTCAAACTGGCGGCCGCCACCAGCGGCCTGGAAAATACCGACACAGCGATTGCGGACGTTGCCCGTAATTGCGGTTTCAAATCCGCTCAATATCTACACACGGTGTTTCGTCGCGAGTTTGGATGTACGCCCCGTGAATACCAGCAGGGCGTCAGATAGCGATGCGGGGTGTAATTGGTCGATTGTTGTGTGGTGCGAAGGGCTGGTTTCGACTGTGGATTCAACTGGTCGATGCAACACGACTAAATTCTGTGTAAGCAGAAGGAGCGTGGCAAATGAGGAAAAAACCAAAGTACTTTCCGGATATTGTCAGAGCATTAGTTTTGGTCGTCATTGGCTGTTTCGTGGCGGTGAAAGGCGGAGATTGGCTTTTTGAATGGTGGGGTATACGAATTTCGCCGGGGCTTTACTTTTGCATGGCTTATCTATTCATAGCCTTCGTAGTGTGGATAGCGACAGCAAAGCTGCTTAATGAACTGCGGGCTGAATCGATGGGGCAACAAGAGCGACTAGCATCTGTCGGTGATATGCCGGTTCGCGCCCCAAATGAAGGGAAGACTGTTTACCGATATCCCTTCCATGTTGTATTTCTGGCAGTTGCCGTTTCTGTGATTTTCATAATCGTTCCAGCCATTTCAGATAATCCTGCGAAACCGATTTCGTCGGTCGGGTACCTGATGTGCTTTGGTTTTGCCACGATTGTAATCATATACGCCGCCTATCTTTTCAAGTTTTCAGTTCGCGTTGATGAGACACGTGTGGAGATTTACGGATTCACGAAAAAAACCTTCCTGTTGAGGGATGTTTTAGACGTTCAGTTACGCCGAGATAAAGGTAGCCCACGCGTGGTGGTAAAGCTTACGAATGGGGGGGTGTTTTCTTTTTCAGGGATGCTGAGAAACTTTTCCAGTTTGACAAAAACATTGCAAACGAAAATCAGATAGGACGGAATTGTACCGTCTCGGCTCTCTCCTGGTGGCTACTCTTGCGACGGTGTTCGCAGGATGATGTGGGAAGTTCTATTTCGGAATAGGGGACGGCATTGGGGTGAAACAGGTGTAAACCTATTTCATGACTAGACAACTTCAGTGTTCAGCTCCCCCGAGGTCCGGTGCGCAGTCTCGCCATGTCTTGCCACACCAATACTTGAGCGTCACAACCGTTGCCAGCACCGATGCCGACGGTAGGAATGGCAACGGCGGCGGTGATATGTGCAGAGACGCAAAGGCTTTTTGGAAAGCCCGATTACCTGCTCCACGTCGTCTCTCGGGATCTGCCGTCTTTCCAGCAGCTTTATGATGAGCGCCTCTCCACGCTGCCCAACGTCCAGCGCCTGACATCCACCCTGGTGATGAAACGGGTCATTCAGGACCGTTCCCTTCCTCTGTGATTTGAACCTGTTTTTTGGGTGGTGCCGGATCAGATCATTCCACCACCCGATTGTCCTCCGAGCAGGTGAGGAAATGGACGCTTCTCATCCTTTTTGACGCGGCTCGTCAATTTCCGTTTTCAGTAACGCCTCCCCATTACCTTGATGGCGTGTCGCAAACGCTCCCTGACGTGTCGTCCCGGGCCAACTGCGCAAAACACAGGTGCGCTTGGTAATAAGCGTTATTAGAGATTGATCTAGGCAATTGCATTCTAAAAGCGACGCGATTCTTTTCTGTAAGCGACCAAGTCATTTTTCGAATAGATAAATAACTGAATGAATTTAAAGGAGAAATACAAAATTCACGGTGAATTTTTTATGTGTTTTCTATGTATACACAAGAAATACAATCTATTGACCACCCCGAAAACCCATGCGAGTCTGACCCCATCAGCCACCCGCATCTGACGGCGAAATCAACTCTGGAGGTCGTTCGTGAAAAACGGCAAAACCTGTCTCTACGAAGACTTGAAACGTCAAATCCTGACGATGGAACTGGACCCAGACGAGGCGCTGGATGAAGTGATTCTCAGCGAGCGTTATGGCTTATCCCGCACCCCCGTTCGAGAAGTTTTCCGTCGTTTGGCCGGTGAAGGTTATATCGACATTCGAGAGAACCGCGGCGCGCGGGTTATCCCGATGAATCACTCGACACTGCGCAATTTCTTCCTGGTTGCACCGATGATGTACGCAGCCATCGGTCGTCTCGCGGTGCAGAACTTCAAGCCACGTCAGCTGATCGATCTGAAAGACACGCAATACCGCTTCCGCCACGCCACCACCTCACGGGATGCGCTGGCGATGGTCGTCGAGAACAATCGCTTTCACGCGATCATGGGCGAAATGGCCGGCAACCAATATCTGCAGCCCAGCCTGGAAAGACTGCTGATTGATCACGCCCGAATCGGTAATACATTTTTCCGACCTCAGAATGAGGATATGGAACAACGCCTTGATCTGTCCGCCTGCCACCATGATTCGTTTATCGAGGCTATCGAGCGTCGCGATGAAGGTGCAGTCGTTGATCTTGTGTTTGAACACTGGGAACTGTCCCGAGAAAACATGGAAATTTTTATCGCGCCTCAAGGCATCCAGGCGGACGCACTCATTGACCTTCCACGTCACTCATCTTCGGAGAAATCATCTTGAAATTTGAAGGCATCTATACCCCCGCGGTGACTCCTTATAATCCTGATGGGGAGATCGACTGGAATGTGTACTCCGAAGTATTGGAGTCGCTGATCGAAGCGAAAGTACACGGCATTATTATCGGCGGGTCGACCGGCGAATATTATGCGCAGACTGCAGAAGAACGTACTGAGCTTGCCGCTTATGCGAAAGATGTGATCGGCACTCGGGTGCAACTGATCGTCAGCACGGGGGCCATTCGCACTGAAGATGCGGTGCAGTATGCAAAGGATGCCAAAGCGATCAAAGCGGACGCCATTCTCGTCACCAGTCCGCCGTACGCGCTCCCTACCTCCGAGGAAAACGCGATACATGCATTGACCATTGATCGCGCTGCCGACCTGCCGATCATGCTTTACAACTACCCGGGTCGCATGTGCGTTTCGATGGATGAGGATTACTTCACCCGTGTGAGCCAATCGAAAAACGTAATTGCCATCAAGGAAAGCTCCGGCGACATGGGGCAGGTGCATCTGCTCGCGCGTAAGTTCCCCAACATCGCACTGTCATGCGGCTGGGATGACCAAGCACTGGAGTTTTTTGCCTGGGGTGCCAGAAGTTGGGTGTGTGCCGGTTCCAACTTCCTGCCCAAAGAACACGTGGCGCTTTATGAAGCCTGCGTGATCGAGAAAGACTTCGATAAAGGCCGTCGGATCATGTCGGCGATGATGCCGCTGATGAATGCTTTGGACGGCGGTAAGTTCGTGCAGTCGATCAAGTACGGTTGCGAGCTTAACGGTCTGAAAGTAGGGGAGGTGCGCTTGCCGCTCCAGCCGCTTCATGCCGAAGAAAAGCAAAGCCTTGCATCGGTCATCGCCGAACTGAAACGCAACGTTGGCAACATCACTTCGGGAGCCAGCCATGGGTGATCTTCTGAGCAAGGCCGAATACGCCGCTATCGCCAAGAGCATTTCGTTGCCTTCCAACGCATTTATCAATGGCGCGTTCAAACCGGCGCTCTCTGGCAAAACGTTCGCTACGACCAATCCGGCAACGGGTGAGTTTTTGACCGACGTCGCTGCCTGTTCGTCCGAGGATGTCGACGTAGCGGTCAGTAATGCCAAAGAAGCATTTGAGGATGGACGCTGGAGATCGATTTCTCCCAGGGAGCGCAAAGCCGTTCTCCTGAAGTTCGCGGATCTGCTTGAAAGCCATCAGCACGAACTGGCAGTTTTGGAGAGCCTCGATAGCGGCAAGCCTGTCAGTGAATGTCAGTTGGTCGATGTACCGGACACCATTCACACCCTGCGCTGGCACGCGGAGTTGATCGACAAGATTTATGACAACACCGCCCCGGTGGGCAGTGACGCACTGACCATGGTTGTGCGCGAGCCGATTGGCGTGGTGGGCTGCGTATTGCCCTGGAACTTCCCCCTGTTGATGCTGGCCTGGAAAATCGGCCCGGCGCTTGCGGCTGGATGCTCGGTCATCGTCAAACCCGCCGAACAGACCACGCTGACCACGTTGCGAGTCGCGGAGCTGGCGTTTGAAGCCGGCGTACCTGCCGGTGTGCTGAACATCGTGACCGGCACTGGCAAGGAAGTCGGAGAGCCGATCGGTTTGCATAACGATGTCGACATGGTGAGCTTCACGGGTTCCACCGCCACCGGTCGTCGTTTCCTGCATTACGCAGCCGATTCGAACCTCAAACGCATCGTGCTCGAATGTGGCGGTAAAAACCCAGCCGTGGTGATGGACGATGCCGAAGACCTGGACCGTGTTGCCGAACATGTGGTTAACGGTGCGTTCTGGAACATGGGCGAAAACTGCTCTGCAACCTCACGCCTGATCGTCCACGAGTCCGTGAAAAACGAGCTGCTGCAACGCATGGGCGCCTACATCCGCGAATGGAAAATGGGTGATCCCCTCGATCCGCAAAACCGTGTGGGGGCGCTGGTCAGCCCTGAGCATTTCGCGAAAGTTAAGTCGTACCTTGAGCAAGCCACCGCTGGAAAGCTGGCGGTTGTGTACGGCGGTGAGACTAAAGACGGCGCCTTCGTACAGCCAACCGTGATTGACGGTGTCGACAGAGAAAGCCGGTTGTTCCAGGAAGAGATCTTTGGCCCGATTCTGTCGGTCACCACCTTCAGTTCGATCTCCGAAGCGATCGCCCTGGCCAATGACACGGTGTACGGCCTGGCCGCCTCTGTTTATACCGGTAGCCTGCGCCGGGCCATCAAGTTGTCGCGAGAAATTCGCGCCGGCATCGTCACTGTGAACTGCTTTGGTGAGGGTGATGCTTCGACGCCTTTCGGCGGCTACAAAGAGTCGGGATTCGGTGGTCGGGACAAATCCATTTTTGCTCACGATCAGTACACCGAAATCAAAACCATCTGGATCGATGTGTCTGATCGGTCGGTTGATGAGACCGAAAAATGAGCACCCATACCATCAAGCGTCTGCCGGTAGACACCGGGGTTTCAGGTTGGGAGGCGATATCCACACGCACTGCGCCTGTCCGCATGCTTGATGGGCGCGTGACGGCGGACTGGCTGATTATCGGTGCAGGCTTTGCCGGTCTCTCCGCCGCTCGCAGGTTGTCCCAGTTGCATCCGGGCGACAGCATCGCGATTGTCGACGCCCATGAAGTGGCGAAGGGGCCGGCCGGCAGGAACTCGGGCTTCATGATTGACGTGCCGCACAGTCTTTCATCCGGGGAGTATTCGGTTGCCGGTGAGTCTGCAACGGCGCAGGAAATCGCTCAGAACCGCTTTGCCATTGCTTTCGCAGCAGAAGCCGCGCGCGAGTACGGCATGTCTACGGAGACTTTCGACCCCTCCGGCAAGATTAACGCGGCGGCAACAGAGCGGGGGATGAAGCTCAATGACAACTATGCAAAATCACTGAAAGGTATTGGCGAACAATACGAACTGCTCGACGCTGCGCAGATGCAAGAGATAACCGGCTCTCACTATTACCATGGCGGGCTGTATACGCCCGGCGCGGTAATGATTCAACCGGCTCAATATATAAGGGACCTTGCATTTGGACTTGATAAGAACGTCAGTCTGTATGAGCGGTCGCCGATTATCGAGTTGTCGAAGTCAGGGAATAGTTGGACGGCCAAGTCCCATCGTGGTGGTGTTAATGCGCCTAAAGTGATTCTTGCAGTCAATGGCCATGTCGAAGACTTTGGCCATTTTCAAGGAAGACTGTTGCATGTGTTTACCTATGCTTCGATGACCGCTGCTTACAGTCATGATGAGTTTGACAGGCCGGTGACCGGCAAACCGCGTTGGGCTTTATTACCGGCGGATCCCATGGGGGCGACTGTTCGCAAGATCACTTCAAACGGACTTTCGCGCATTGTTATTCGAACCAAGTTTACCTATGACCCCAGTATTCAAGTAACGCCGATGCGTGTTGCTGAAGTGGCCGAAGAACAACGGCATTCGCTGGACGCACGCTTCCCGGAGTTGAAATCGACTCCGCTGGAATTCAGCTGGGCAGGGCGGCTCTGCTTGAGCCGCAACAGCGCGCCAGCCTTTGGCGAAATAGAAGAAAACCTCTACTCGGCGTGCTGCGAAAACGGGCTGGGGACGGTTAAAAGTACGTTGGCAGGCGTGATGGCTGCCGAATTGGCCAGCGGGGCACATTCACCGCTGTTGGAAAGTTTCAGTCAAATGCCAGGGCCTAGCCGGCTTCCACCCAGGCTATTAACCAAACTGGGTGTCAACTCGGTTATTCGTTGGCAGGCGCTGAGGGCAGGGCGAGAGGGCTGAATTGCTTCAAACATCCGGCTTTTATTTCATAAAGGCCTAATCTCAAGTTGTAAACCGTAGATCGGAGTTCGCCATGAAAAAGATTTGGAAGGCTATCTGCGCTGTCGCTGTGGCTGGCTTAATGAGTTTGCCAGTTCACGCCGAAGAAAAAACGATCACCATGGGTACCTTGTCATGGGAAGACTTGACGCCTATTACCGGTATTACCAAAAAGGTACTTGAGGATTCCGGTTATAGCGTAAAAGTTGTTGAGTTTTCCGAGTGGGGTATTGCTTACGCGGCGCTGACCAAGGGCGATATTCAAGTGCTCGCCTCTCAAACAGATTATGCAGCGAACGACTATTGGAGCAAAAACAAGAACCGCCTGGAAAAGCTGTCCCCAGTTTCTTATGGACTCTACCAAGGTATCGCCGTTCCTAAATATGTGGATATCGACTCTGTCGATCAGTTGAACGACAACTCGGAAAAGTTTGGCGGAAAAATCATCGGTATCGAACCGGGTTCGGGCTTGATGAGCGATGCGACCAAAGCCGTCAGCGCTTACGGCATCAAGTTGAAACTGCTCGAAGGCAGTACCGCAGCGATGACCGCCGCATTGAAATCGGCCGTTGATCGTAAAGAGTGGGTGGCGGTCACCGTTTGGGAACCGTCGTGGATGGCGCAGAAATTCGACCTGAAGTTCCTCAAAGACCCAAAAGGCGTTTTCCCGCCGCCACAAGGTTACTACTGGATCGGTCACAAGGGTTTCACAGAGAGCTACCCGCACGCACGTGAAGTGATGGCCAGCGTGTATGTGCCGATCAACGACATCACCGCAATCAATGGTGAAGTGAAGGACGGCAAAACCATGGAACAGGCCGTTAAAGGCTGGACCGATAGCCACGCCGAGCTGCTGAAGCGCTGGGAAGACATAAAGAAATAAGCAACGACTTTTTCCAAGCCACTGCCGCCCTTTGATTCATTAGAAAAACCAGAAAAACTGGTTCGACGGGTACGAAAATGACAACCCCCAAAATAGACACGAACGAAGTGCTGGTAGATTGCCAGTCCGTCTGGAAAATCTTTGGTAAAGGCGCACCTGCTGCGATGAACGCTGTCGTTCAGCAGGGGCTGACCAAGACCCAGATCCTGCAAGATTACAGCTGCGTGGTCGGGGTCTCCGACGTCAGTCTCCAGGTTCGCCGAGGAGAAATCTTTTGCATCATGGGATTGTCCGGCAGTGGCAAATCCACCCTGATCAGGCTTCTGAACAAACTGATCACGCCCAGTGCCGGTAAGGTTCTGGTCAAAGGCAAAGACCTTTCATCCTTGACTCCCGCAGAGCTGCGGGAGGTGAGGGCGCGTCACATCGGCATGGTCTTTCAGAGCGTTGCCTTGCTGCCTAACCGCACGGTTCTGGAGAACACCGCGTTTGGCCTGGAAGTACAAGGCGTGGGCAAGGCCGAGCGTTACAAAGTAGCCGAGCAGGCGTTGGCCAAGGTGGGTTTGAGCGACTGGATTTCGCGCTATCCCAGCGAGTTGTCCGGTGGCATGCAACAACGGGTAGGGCTGGCGCGAGCGATCACGGCGGATCCTGAAGTGATCCTGATGGACGAGCCGTTCAGTGCGCTTGACCCCTTGATTCGTCGGCAGTTGCAGGACGAGTTCCGGCAACTGACCAAGGAGCTCGGCAAGTCCGCAGTCTTTATTACCCACGACCTAGACGAGGCGATCCGTATCGGTGACCGCATCGCGATCATGAAAGATGGCGCGATCATTCAGGTGGGCACTGCCGAGGAGATCGTGCTGAACCCGGCGGATGACTACGTGGCGGAATTTGTCGCAGGCATTTCCAGATTGCATCTGGTCAAAGCTCAATCGGTGATGACACCCGTCGAGCCTTACAAGGTTGCGAACCCTGGCTGCGACATCGCCAAGCTGACCAAAACCTCGCCCGACGCGGATATCAACGAGCTGATCGGCTTGACGATGAAGTCCGACCGCGATGCGCTCGCTGTGGTGGATAACGGTGCGGTGGTCGGCGTCATTACGTTGCGTGATCTGCTGCGTGGCGTTCAAGGTATTCCGAATGAGTTCGCTGGCTCATCAGCCGCCACTGTTCTGGAGGAATCATGAGCACGCCTGACTTTTCCAACCAATTCGATTCGGCCGTCAACTCGAGCCTGGAATGGCTGATGGATAACGGCGAGTTTGTGTTCGACACTGCTAATACGTTGCTGAAGGGCATTTACCAAAGCGTTCTGTGGTGCATTGCCTATCCGCCGTATTACGTCATCGCGATTGTCCTGTCCTTGATCGGCTGGCGAGCGGTTGGCGTTCGATTCGCGATTCTCACCGGTCTGGCGTTGATGTTCTGCGACATCATTGGCTTGTGGCCAGAGACGGTCAGTACGCTCGCCCTGGTACTGACCGCCACGGTGTTGGCACTGGTGGTGGCGATTCCGTTGGGCGTGCTGGCTGGTTTGGCGCCATCCTTTGATCGCGTCGTCGATCCTTGTCTGGATCTGGTGCAAACCTTGCCGCCCTACATCTATCTGCTGCCGGCCATTGCACTGCTCGGCTACGGCCCGGCCACGGCACTGTTGGCGACCTTCATCGTTGCGGTGCCACCGGCGATGCGGTTGACTTCCCTGGGGATTCGCATGACCCCACGGGAGTTCATCGAGCTGGGGGATGCCAGCGGCGTCACCCGGTGGCAGATGTTTTTCAAAATCCGCTTGCCGTTCGCCATGCCCAGCATCATGGCCGGGGTTAATCAAAGCCTGATGATGGCCTTCGGCATGGTGGTGATCGCTGGCATCGTCGGCTCTGGTGGTTTGGGCGAATCCATTTACGGGGCGGTACGCACACTGGATATCGCCAAGTCGATCAACGCGGCAATAGCCATCGTCATCCTGACCATGATTCTGGATCGGTTGGCCCAGAGTGCTGCACGGTCCCGGATGGGAGAATCCCAATGACAACGCAAATCCAATTTTCTCCAGGCGAGTTTCTGGCACCCGCTGTTGACTGGCTGAACGCCAATTTACACGGCTTGTTCATGGGCATTAGCCACGTCATCGAGGCGATACTCGGCGCAGTGGAAACGGCTCTGCTTGCTCCCCATCCTTATTTATTCATTGGAATTGTCGTTGTAGCGGCGTTCTTTTTTGCTAACAAGCGAGTCGCTGTTTTCGCTGCTTTGATGTTGGCTTTTTGCTTGTTCTCTGGACTGTGGGTCGCTTCCATCCAGACTATTGCGCTGGTATCCGTGGCGGTCTTGATATCGGTCGCCATCGCCTTTCCGCTGGGTGTCCTGGCGGCCCGTGTGAAGCGGGTCGACGAGGCGTTTTTACCGATCCTCAACATCATGCAAACCGTGCCACCGTGGGTTTACCTGATTCCCGCTGTGATTCTCTTCAGCCTGGGACGCGTGCCGGCAATCATCGCGACGATTGTGTATGGCATCCCACCGATGCTCAGACTGACGACCCTTGCTTTCAAGCAGCTACCAAAAGATCTGCTCGAGTTGGGCCAGGCTTCCGGTGCTTCGCCAAGGGACATTCTGTTCAAGATCGAACTGCCGACTGCCGCACCCACGCTGTTGGTTGGTCTGAACCAATGCATCCTCATGTCCCTGGCGATGGTGGTGCTGGCAGGTCTGGTAGGGGCGGGAGGTCTTGGGGCTGAAGTGACCCGAGGCCTCTCCAGGATGGAGATGGGGTTAGGGCTGCGTGCCGGTCTGGCGATTGTTGCTATTGCACTGCTGCTGGATCGCCTGTCACGCGGCGCGTTGCAACGTCACTCCCCAAGCCAACATCTTTGAGTGGGTTTCAGCATGAGACATAGTTTTTTTTGCATTGACTCCCATGCCTGCGGTAACCCGGTGCGGGTGGTGGCAGGTGGCGGGCCTCTGTTGCCGTCGGTGTCGATGGCCGAACGACGTGAGATCTTTGTGCGCGAGCATGACTGGGTTCGAACCGCGTTGATGTTCGAGCCCAGGGGGCACGACATCATGTCCGGTGTGATCATTTATCCATCCTCGCGTGATGATTGTGATTTTGGTGCGTTGTTCATAGAGGTCAGCGGCTGCCTGCCGATGTGTGGGGCGGGCACCATAGGCTTGTCGACCGTGGTGATCGAAGAGGGCCTGGTCACGCCGCGCGAACCTGGCAAGCTGGCCATCGAGACGCCTGCGGGGCGTGTCGATGTCGACTACAGCATGAGCGGCGAATTCGTTGACTCGATTCGCCTGTTCAACGTAGCCAGTTATCTGCACAGCGCTGATGTGCTGGTCGATGTGCCCGGCGTCGGCGAGCTGATTGTGGACATTGCCTATGGCGGCAATTTCTATGCGGTGGTCGAGCCGCAGGAGAATTGGGCGGGCTTGCAAGGGCTGAGCACGGCAGACATCGTCAGCCTGAGCCAGAAGCTTCGCACGGCCCTGGCAGAGGTTTGTCATCCCGAACATCCCGAGAACAGCAGAATCAGCGGCGTTCACCACATCATCTGGTGCGACGATGGGCACGGTACAGCGGCGGATGGCCGCAGTGCGGTGTTCTACGGCGACAAAGCCATTGATCGGTCTCCCGGCGGCACCGGCACTTCGGCGCGGATGGCTCAACTGGTCGGAAAGGGACGGTTAAAGGTAGGCGACACGTTCCGCAATGAAAGCCTGATCGGGACGATCTTCGAAGGGAAAGTCGAATCATCGATAAAGGTCGGTACGTTTGACGGCATCAGGCCCAGTGTCTGCGGCTGGGCGCAGATCACCGGCCACAACACCATTTTTGTCGATGACAAAGACCCGCTTCGTCACGGCTTTCAACTGGCTTGATCGGTCGCATAATGGTGCTAGGGCTTTTTGCGCTTCTACAGTTAGCATTAGGCTTTATCTACGCAGTAACCGAGTGGGTCGAACATTGATCGAACGACGCCAATTCAGCGGAGGCATGAAGGGAAAAAATCTCCGCTATCTGAATGAAAACCCTGATGAGCCTGCTCGTATGACCCGGGCAGGCTTTGTGCTGCTCGAGCATTTCTCGCTGCCCGCGTTCACCCAGGCACTGGACACCATTGTCACCGCGAATCTTCTACGACCCAGGTTGTTCTCTTCGCGAACGTTCGGTTTGAACGACGGCGAGGTCATCAGCGATTTGGGGCTGGTCATCCGGCCGGATGCACGTCTGGATGCTTCAGCCATTCACGACCTGGATCTGCTGGTGATTTGTGGCGGCTACAGGACAGAGCTCAAGGCTGATGACGAGTTCATCAGCCTGTTGCGTATGGCGGCGAACCAGGGTGTCTGCCTGGCCGGGTTGTGGAATGGCGCATGGTTTCTGGGCAGCGCAGGTTTGCTCGATGGGTATCGTTGCGCCATTCACCCCGAACATCGCCCCGCACTCGCGGAAATCTCCAAGGCGACGCAAGTCACCAGTGAACCCTACGTCATTGATCGCGACCGCCTCACCGCGTCCAGCCCCTCGGGGGCATTTCATATGGCGCTGGACTGGATCAAGGGCCTGCACGATAAAGCCCTGGTCGAGGGGATCGAGGACATTCTGGCGTTCGAGGAGTCTCGCTATCGGCGCATCAAACCGGCCGAAAATATCTGTGTGAGCGCGCCCTTGCGCGAGGTGGTCAAGCTGATGGACGCCAACCTCGAAGAGCCTCTGGAGCTGGAGCAACTGGCGGCCTATGCCGGCCGTTCCCGGCGGCAACTGGAACGCTTGTTCAAGGAGCAACTCGGTACAACGCCGCAGCGGTATTACATGGAACTGCGCATCACCGAAGCACGGCGACTGCTCCAGCACACCGAACTGTCCCAGGTCGACGTGTTGGTGGCCTGTGGTTTTGTGTCGCCCAGTCATTTCAGCAAGTGTTATAGCTCGTACTTCGGGTACAGACCTTCCAAGGAAAAGCGGCTCGTTAAATAAAGGCTTTCCTTCACTTCTGCGCACCTGACTTCCGGCCCGATTGCTGCCCCGTCCCGCAGGGCAGCCATCGATCGGCTTTTGACGCTATTTGTAATGCTGCTCAAACATCGCCACCTGATCCGGCGTGATCAGCTGAAAGGGTACCCAGACATCCGCTTCGACCGGCTCGCCCTTGATCATCTTGATGGCCGCTTGTACCGCGCTGGTCGCCTGGGCCTTGGGGTCTTGAAAGACGGAGGCGACCAACATCCCGCGCTTGATCGCCGCCAGGCCGTCGGGCAGGCCATCGATGCCGACAATCGCAATCTCGCCCTTGGCTTTGCCGGCTTGCTGCAGTGCCATGGCCGCGCCGATGGCCATCTCGTCGTTGTTGGCGACGATGGCATCGAAGCCAGTGCCAGCCAGCAGCCAATTGCTGGTCAAGTCCATCCCTTTGTTGCGCTGCCACTCGGCACTTTGCTGTTCGATGATTTTGATCCCGGGGTAGTCCTTGAGCACCTGTTTGACCCCTTCGGTGCGGTCGTGCGTGGAGTTCTGTGCCAGGTCGCCCATGATGATCGCGATGTTGCCTTTGCCCCCCAGCTTGTCGGCCAGGTAGCGCATTTGCAGTTGCCCGGCCTCGATGTCATTGGACGCCACCGTGACCACGCCTTTGGGCAGCACGCGTTCGTCCGGGTGGCGGTTGACGTAGACCAGAGGAATCTTCGCCTCGACGGCTGCGCGGGTCATGTTGGCGGTGGCGGCGGTATCCACGGGCAGGACGATGACGGCATCCACCTTTTGACCGAGAAAGCCCTGAATCTGATTGAGCTGGCGAACCACATCGCCCTGGGCATCCTCGAACTGGATCTGGACGTTCTCCTTCCTGGCAGCATTTTCCAGGCCGCTGCGCACATAGGTCATGAAGTTGTCGTCAACCCTGGCAATGCTGACGCCGATGCGATAGCTGGCGGCGGCCCATTGGCTGGCGAGTAATAACAGCGTGGCAAATAGAAGTGTGCAGCGACGCATGATGGTTTTCCTTTTGTTGTTATGAGTTGAAATTCATCAAGATCAAACGTGAGGTTTGTGGCGCTCTCTGAATCAGATTCGCCGAGAGCGCCAGCGTCCTCAATCAAGCGTGAAGGCTTGCCGAAAACGCTCAAGTGCCACTTCGCTGTCACCGCTGGCCCAGCCCTCGAGCCCGACGACCCCGGTGTATCCCATGCCGAACAAGGCCTTGGCAATGGCCGGATAATGGATTTCACCGGTGCCGGGCTCCATGCGGCCGGGGACATCGGCCACCTGGATTTCGCCGATGGCGCTGCCGGCGCGCTGGATCAGTTCGATCAGGTTTCCTTCGCCGATCTGCGCATGGTAAAGGTCCAGGTTCATCTTCAAATGCGGGCTGCCCACGGCTTCGATCAGCGCCAGGGTATCGTCGGCGCGAGCGAAGGGTGTGCCAGGGTGGTCCACTTCGGTATTGAGGTTTTCCAGCAGGAACACTCGGCCCGCGTCTTCGCCCAGGCGAGCGATTTTTTCCAGGGTCTTGCAGGCGCTCAACCACATGCGTCCGGTGGTGTGGGCCACGGGTTTGACCGGCAAGCCTTTATCGCCCAAGCCTGTGCCATGCAGGTTGAGGCTCGGGCAATTCAGTTGTGCGGCGACGGCCAGCGATTCCCGTGCGCTGTCGAGCAGATGCTGGATGCCTTCGGCGTCGGTCAGGTTGCCTGAGATGTAGCCGGTCATGGAGGTGAAGTCGGCACCGGTGGCGACCAGGGCCGGAATGTCTTTCTGGGTCCAGTCCCAAATTTCGGCGCTGAAACCCAGCGCGTGAATCCGTTTGACGCGTTCGGTGAACGGCAGGTCGAGGAATACCATCTCGGCGCTGATCGCCAGTTTGAACGGGATAAAACTCATGAACGGGCTCCTTGCACGCGCACTGCTTTGCCCTGTTGGACGGACTCGATACACGCGCGGGCAATGGTCAGTGCCGCTCGGGCATCTTCACCGCTGGCCAGTGGTTTTTCACCGGTGCGCAGGCAGTCGACAAAGTGATTGAGCTCGGCCACATAGGCATCCCGCAACAGGTCGGTGTCCATGCGTTGGGTGTCGGCCTGGATGCCATTAGCCAAGTAGCGCACCAGGTCTGAGTCATTGACGCTGCCCATGGTCAGCATGCCGGCGCTGCCGAACACTTCCCCCCGAACATCGTAGCCATAAACGGCCTGGAAATTGGCCTCGGCGGTGGCGATGGCGCCGTTGTCGAAACGGATCGTGACCACGGCGGTGTCCAGAAACCCTTTGCTCTTGTAGTCCGGTGCAATCAGCGCATCGGCCATGACATAAACCTCGACCGCTTCGGCGCCGGGATTGAGGTAGCGCAGGGTATCGAAGTCATGGATCAGGGTTTCGAGAAAAATCACCCACTGCGGCGAAGCGGCCGGATTGTTCAGCGCCGGGTCGCGGGTCAGCGAGCGCAGCAGTTGCGGCGTACCGATACGGCCGGCGACCACGTCCAGATGGGCGGCGCGGAAGCTTTTGGCAAAACGACGATTGAAGCCAACCTGCAGCGGCACGCGGGCATCGGCGGCTGCGGCGATAGCGCGGTCGGCCTCGTCGAGGGTGATGGCCATGGGTTTTTCACAGAACACCCCTTTGCCGGCCCGGGCCGCACTGATCACCAGTTCGGCATGGCTGCGGGCGGGGGCGGCGATCAGGACGCCGTCAATTTCCGGGTCATCGAGTAGTTGCTGTGGATCGGTATAGACCTTCTGCACCCCCAACTCTGCCGCCAACCGAGCGGCCTGGCCGGGGGTAGGGTCGGCGATGGCGGCCAGGCAGGCGCCGGGGATGTGCCGGGCGGCCGTCTGGCCGTGAAAACTGCCCATGCGGCCGGCGCCGATGAGGCCCAGGCGGATGATCTTGGACGTACTCATGAATTGACTCCCTTTTATTGTTGTTCAATGACTTGGCCGCAGGAATGTCCTCGCTGGCATAACCCTTTGAGCAAGTGCTGTGCCAGTATTTAAGTCATTGATATTCAAAGGGTTAATCAATATTTTTTGAAAGAAGTGTTCATTCGCAGGACATGTCTACACTGACATGTCTAAAACATGAACATGGAAGCGGATGTCGATGATGGTCAACCCACAGGTAACAGCCTTCAGCGCGCAAGACCTCGATTACATCACCGCTCTCGGCCCCGCGTCGTTGAACGAAGGCTCGATCGCCGCGCTGGAACAGGCCTGGCTGGCGTGTCTGAACGGGCGCACCGATCGACCTGCCGGGGTCAGGCAGGTGATTTGGGATTCCTGGCGGCGCAGCGTCGGCACCGGCCTCGATCCTGAGGATGGCGAATATCGATTTGTTGCTCCTGCCGTTCTGGCCGCGACGCTGGCGGCCAATCGCACGTTGATTGCAGCGGCGGCGCAGGTCATGGGGGGATTGCTGGCCTACAACCCCAGGGGCCATATCAACCTGACCGATGCTCAAGGCACGACCCTGTATTTCTGTGGTCTGGACCTCACACCGGTGGGCAGCCGATTGCTGGAGTCGGTGCAGGGCACCAACTGCACGGGGCTGGCGCTTGCCGAAGATCGCTTGGTGTATGTGCTGGCCGAGGAAAACTTCGCCAGCGGCTTGCGTCGACGGCGCATGCACTGCGCCGCCGCGCCGATCAGGGATGCGCAGGGCAGGACGCTCGCCATGCTGACCCTGACCGCTGAGCCGGGCTGGTTTCATTTTCATACGCTGGGCACCGTCCAGGCCGCGGCCGAAGCGGTCTCGCGGCAGATGGCGCTGCAGAGCCTGCTGGAAGAACAACAAACCGTGCTTGAAGTGCTCAACGAGGGACTGGTGGTGCTGGATGAGCAGGGCTGCATCAAGGCGCTCAACCGTTATGCCCGGCAATTGTTCCGCGTGGGCCAGGATCTGCTCGGCAGCCCGTTCCGTCGTCTGGGGCAAAGCGAACTGACCGATAAGATTCTGCTGCATGGCGGGGAAGGGCTACGAGATCTGGATTGCACGTTTGAACTGCATGATCGCAGCCATTTGGCGTGTCTGGTGTCGGTGTGCCCGCTGGAGCAGGGTGGGCGGATTGTTTCGTTGCGTGAGAACCGGCGCATCCGCGAAATTACGCGCCGGGTCATCGGCACTCAAGCCAGCTACACCTTCGAGACCATTCAAGGTAATTCGCGAGCGATACAAGACGCCTTGCGCCTGGGACGGATCGCCAGTCGCAGTGAATCGACCACGCTGATTCTGGGTGAGAGCGGTACCGGCAAGGAGCTGTTCGCCCAGGCGATCCATAACGCCAGCGAGCGTTGCGACGGTCCTTTCGTGGCGGTCAATTGCGGAGCCATTCCGCGCGATCTGGTGCAAAGCGAACTGTTTGGTCATGTCGAGGGCGCCTTCACCGGATCGGCTCGCGGCGGATCTGCCGGGAAGTTTGAGTTGGCCGATGGCGGAACGATCTTCCTCGACGAAATCGGCGACATGTCTTTCGATGCCCAGGTCAGTCTGCTACGGGTCTTGCAGGAAGGCGAGGTGACGCGCGTGGGGGCGAAAAAATCGCAGCAGGTGGATGTGCGCATCATCGCCGCCACCCACCGCAACCTGAGCCAGGCGGTGGCCAATGGCGCTTTCCGTGAGGATCTTTACTACCGGCTCAACGTCCTGAACCTGACGGTTCCGCCGCTGCGGATGCGCCGGGAAGATGTGCCCTTGCTGGCGCGACATTTTCTCGGTCGTTGCGCGCGGTCATTGCGCAAATCGGTGCAGGGCATCTCGCCAGAGGCGCTGGATATTCTTTCGGCCTACAGCTGGCCGGGTAATGTTCGGGAGCTTGAAAATACCATCGAGCGCGCAACCAATCTGGCGATGACCGAGATGATCCAGCCGGGTGACCTGCCACTTGAAATCAAGCAAAGGCTGCGGCCATCGGTGCCGGGAAGTGTGCCCGAACCCCGGGCTGCGCTGGACCTTGGCACCCATGAAATGAACGCGATCATCGCCGCCCTCAGGGATGCCCGAGGCAACATCCGCCTGGCCGCCCGGCAACTGAACGTTTCTCGTGGCGGCTTGTACAACAAGATGAATCGGTTCGGGCTGAGCGCCGATGCTTTTCGTGCGAGCACCGACCTCTGATGGGTAATGCTGTTCACTTAAGCCGTAATGCGATCTGTAGCAGCTGCCGAGCTTGCGAGGCTGCGTTCGGCTGCGCAGCAGTCGTAAAACCAGAACTCGCGGTGTGTCAGGCATACCGCGTCAGCTGGATTCACGACTGCTGCGCAGCCGAACGCAGCCTCGCAGGCTCGACAGCTGCTACCAGCGAACGCAGCCTCGAGCGTTCTCTGAGGTAATGATCTGCAACGGGATATGCACCCGATGCCGGAGCGGATCGAAGTCCGGCGTGGTCTGCAACTCGACCAGCAAGTCGACCAGCGCGGCCGCCAGCAATCGCGGCTGGGAGTCGATGACCAGGTCGATCAACCCTTGATCCAGGGCTTGTCGAGACAGCTCGGTCGACTCCTGCAGGATGCAACACAGCGACGGCCGTTTCGGCAGCTGTGACAGGGCCCGGATGATGCCGTCGCCGCCACCGCCGACCACGCACAGCCCCCGCAAATCGGCATGGCGCGCGATGAGTTCCAGCGTCGCCTCTTCGGTGACATCGCAGTTGTCCAGGTTGATCACCGCTTCGAGTAGGCGCAACCCCGGTGCGCGCTCCGCCAGGTAACTGCGCAGCCCCTCGACCCGAGCCTGATGACCAAGAAAACGATGGCCGCCGAGCAATACGCCGACGCTGCCCTTGCGTGCGCCGCAGGTGTGAGCCAGCAGCCAACCCATGGTGCGCCCGACCTCATGATTATCCTGACCGATGTAAGGTTCTTCTGCCGCCTCATGGATGTCCGACAGCAGGGCGATCACCGGCACGCCTGCGGCTCTGATCTGCGCGATGGCGGCATTGATCAGCGGGTGAGCGAAGCTGACCACCGCCAGGCCATCACACTGCACGGCCAGTTGTTCGATCTGGGCAATGATCGCGCTGGGTGTGCGATCGAAGACGTATTCGAACTGGCAGCTCAGATTGGCGCCGGCCTGACGCTGCGCTGCCTCGGTGATGGCGGAGGCAACGTTGGCATAGAACGCCTGGGCGGTACCGAGTAACAGGATGCCGAATCGATAGCTGGGACGACGTTCGCGAATGCGTTGGCCGATCAGCCGGGCGGCGAAATAACCGACGGCTTCGGCGGCCTGGAACACCTGCTCGGCGGTGGCCGGGTTGACCGGAGCCCGGGCGTTGAGCACCCGGTCCACGGTGGCGACACTCAAGCGAGCGTGCTCGGCAACGGTGGCGATGGTGGGGCGTTTTTTGTTGTTCATGCTGGGCCCTTGAGTCGCTTTGATAGAAAACTATCAAGCTGCAATGGCCCTGGATGATAGCTTGATAGGGAATGTATTCAAGGGATTGAGGGTGGTTTGTGCGCTCTCTATATTTTCTCCAGCGATGCCATCCCGCATCGAAAGCAAGTGCTTAAACCATCAAGCTTGCGGAGAACAATAAAATGCCCGAACACAACGCAGCCTTTGAAAAAACCGATAAACCCGTGCCAAGGGATTATCGATTGACCGGTCCCGAAGCCGCCCGAGCGGCGCAAAAAGGTTTGGTATCGGCAACGTGGTACCAATCGCCCATCTCCCGCAAACGCATGAAAGAATTGATGCAGCGTCGCGATGGCCCGGCCCTGCGTGATACCGCCATCTGGCTGTCGGCGATGGCTGTGACCGGCTTCGGTGGCTACTGGTTCTGGGGCTCCTGGGCCTGCGTTCCGTTCTTCTTCGTCTATGGGCTGCTCTATGGCACCGCGTCCAATGCCCGTTGGCACGAAACGGGTCACGGTACGGCGTTCAAGACCCGCTGGATGAATGATGCGGTCTACCAGCTGTCGAGCTTCATGTTCATGTTTGAACCCCAGGTCTGGCGCTGGAGCCATGCGCGGCATCACACCGACACCATCATCGTTGGTCGCGATCCGGAAATCGTCGAGCCGCGTCCACCGAGTCTGATCATGATGGTGCTGAGCCTGTTCAGAATGCCTTACGCGTTGAAGACGATGGGGTCAGTTTGCCGGCATGCAGTCGGGCGGATGGGTGAAGAAGAGCAGACCTTCATCCCCGAATCCGAATGGCCCAAAGTGACGCGAGACGCGCGCGTCTGGCTGGCTATCTATGGGCTTACCGTGGGCACGGCGCTTTTTCTGCAGAGCTGGTTGCCGCTGATGTTTATCGGTCTGCCGACCCTCTATGGCGGTTGGTTGTCCTACCTGTTCGGCCTTTCGCAGCACGTCGGCCTGGCGGAAGACGTACTCGATCACCGCAGCAACTGCCGCACGATTTACATGAACCGACTGCTGCGTTTCCTGTACCTCGACATGAACTATCACCTGGAACATCACATGTATCCGATGGTGCCTTTTCATGCGCTGGCGCAGCTTCACGAAGAGATCCGCCGCGACTGCCCGCCGCCTTACGGCAGCCTGTCCGAGGCCTTCAAGGAAATCATCCCGACTATCTGGAGGCAGCGCAAAGACCCGAGCCATTTCGTCTGTCGTCCTTTGCCACAACGCGCAGCATCGGCCTCCACCGTCCAGGCAGAGCCTGAAGTAACGCCGGCCTGACACCTTCCTGTCTGTACCACTACCAGAGAAAACGCCATGACCGATCAATGGATCGATGTATGTGCCGTGGGCGATATCAACGAAGAAGACGTCATTCGTTTCGACCATGGCCCGCACACCTATGCCGTCTACCGCTCTGCCAACAGCGAGTTTTTCGCCACGGCGGGCCTATGCACCCACGAGTCCATTCACCTCGCCGATGGCCTGGTGATGGAGCACGTCATCGAGTGCCCCAAACACAACGGGCGTTTCGACTACCGCTCCGGCAAAGCCCTCGGCGCACCGGTGTGCGTCAACCTCAAGACCTATGAAGTCCGGGTCGAGGCGGGGCGTGTGTTGCTCGCCATCACGGTTTAACTGCACGGAGTCTGTGCCATGAGTCCTGCCAATGCTCCACTGGTCATTGTTGGCGCCGGGCATGCCGGTGGCCGCGCGGCCCTGACCCTGCGCGACGAAGGTTATAGCGGTCGCCTGATCCTGATAGGCGACGAGTTTCACCCGCCTTATGAACGTCCGCCGCTGTCCAAAGGGTTGCTGCAGGGCACGGTCGATCTGGCGGGCTACAGCCTGTGCAATAGCGCTCGGCTCGCTGAACTGGGCATCGAACACCTGGCCGGTAACCCGGTAAAAGGCCTGGACCCGCAACGGCATCGTCTGCAATTGGCCGACGGCAGCTGGCTGCATTACGCCCGGCTGTTGCTGGCGACGGGAGGGTGCTCGCGCAAGCTTGCCTGTGTGCCCGAGCATCTGCGCAATGTGCTTTATCTGCGTAGCCATGACGAGGCACTGGCACTGCGCGCTTCGTTGCGGCCCGACACGCGACTGGTGATCATCGGCGGTGGCTTCATCGGCCTCGAAGTCGCAGCCACCGCCCGAGCCTTGGGTTGCGCGGTGACCTTGCTCGAAGCCGGGCCGCGCCTGGCGGGACGGGTGTTGCCGGGACGGTTGTCCAGCGTTCTGTTGGAATTGCATCGCAGCCAGGGCGTGGATGTCCGACTGAACGTGGCCATTGAAGCAGTGCAGGGCACTACTCATGTTGAATCCGTGCAACTGGTCGACGGCCAACTGCTGCCCTGTGATCTGGTGGTGGTAGGCATCGGCATGCAACCCAACACCGAGTTGGCCATGGCTGCCGGGCTTGAGGTCGGCCAAGGCATTCGCGTCGATGCCCAATTGCGCACCAGCGCGCCGGACATCTTTGCGGCAGGGGATGTCTGTGAATTTCGGTTGCACCCGCAAGGCGGTTTCCAGCGTCAGGAAACCTGGCGCAACGCCGAAACCCAGGGCCGCCACGCCGCCCTGAATCTGCTGGGCGGCGAGCTGCCTTTCGAAATCATTCCCGGTTTCTGGTCCGACCAGTACGACTGGGGATTGCAGACCGTGGGTGTGATCGCAAACACAGAACCCACGGCGAGCCGGACAACCCCGGGCGGCGGTTTCCTGTTGTTCTTCCTCGATGACGAACAACGTCTGCAAGGCGCTTGCGGCTGGGGCCGGGGCAATAGCGTCGCCAAGGACATCAAGTTGTGCGAACGACTGATCGCTTCGCATAACCCCCTCTCGGTAGAGGCTCTGGCCGACGCCGAAGTATCGCTCAAACAACTGCTGAGGAGCTGACATGCGTGAATTCCTGGTCTTCCAGTCCCTTTGGGCCATGCAAGATCACCATGGCCAATGCGAACTTGCGTTGGAAGCGCAACTGGAGAAAATCGCTGCCGCCGGTTTCGACGGAATCACTGACCATTTCTGGGTGGCGAACCATGCCGCACGCTTGCATGCCGCCGCCAAGGCGCAGGGCCTGCAAATCGAAGGTCAGGTGTTCCCCCGCACCGTGGATGATCTGGCGGCAGCGATCGACGTCGCGTCCCGCTACGGCTGCCACCATCTCACGCTGCAAGCCGACGTCCGGCCACGCACGCTGGCGCAAGCCATCCAGTTGATCGAGGGGTGGCAGCGACTGGCCGAGCAGGTGGACTTTCCGATCCTGCTGGAAACCCACCGTTATCGCCTCACCAGTGACCTGTTGTTCACCCTCGACATTCTCGCGCAAATGCCCGATCTCAAACTGTTGGCCGACTTGTCCCACTATGTCGTGGGCCGCGAACTGCCGGAGCCGGCCGCGGCCGAAGACGACGAACAGATCCAGACCATTCTGCGCAATAGTTGGGGGTTTCACGGCCGTGTCGCCAACAGCGAACAGGTCCAGGTGCCTTTGAGTTTCGCCCAGCATCGACCTTGGCTGGAGCGTTTCCTGGGCTGGTGGCGCTATGGGATCGAGAACTGGCTGGCCCGACCGGACACGCCCAGCAGCCTATCCTTCACCTGTGAACTCGGCCCGCCACCCTATGCCATCACCGGGGCCGACGGACGCGACATCACCGACCGCTGGGCCGAGGCGTTGATGCTTAAGGAATTGATGCGTGAGGTCTGGGATGAGTGTCGGGAACGGTCTTGCTGAGCGACGAAAACCCTGTAGAAGCGAGCGGTGCTCACTCCTACAGCCTTATCCGGCCTCGATCAAAGACAAGCAGGCAGTCTGATTCCGGCCTGAGCGTTTCGCCCGGTACAGTGCCGAGTCCGCCTGTGTCAGCAGGTGCTTATATTCGGCAGCCTCCGGCACGCAGGTATAAACCCCTAAACTGACGGTCACACTCTTGGCCGGGTTGCCATCGTGTGCAATAGCAAGGTTCAGCACCGCGAGCCTGATGTCTTCGGCAATGGAGTAGGCACCTTCGGCATCTGTATCGGGTAGTAATACCGCAAACTCTTCGCCACCGTACCGCGCGGCTAAATCGGATGGCCTGTGAATGCATTGCGCGATTGCCTGCGCAACGGAAGCGATGCAATGGTCGCCGGCAATGTGCCCGTATTGATCGTTGAAGCTTTTGAAATAATCAATGTCGAGCATTATCAAACTGATCGGAGAGTGATGTCTTACCGCGCGAAGCCATTCCTGCTGCAAGCTGTTTTCGAGGTGGCGTCGGTTTGCAAGTCCGGTGAGGGCATCTTGCAATACCAGTTTTTCCAGGGCTGCCCGGGTCTGCTTCAAATGATTTTCTACGGAGACGCCGTAACGTATTTTCTTGATGAGCAAGAGGCCGACAAGAAGGTTGACCAGCAGCACTGCGCCAATCATCAATGCCATCTTGATTGTTCCGGTTTTCCACTCGGCAAAAATGGCTTCCCGTGAATTGGCGGCAGCGACGACCAGCGGATATTTTTGAAGCAACCTGTAGCCGAAGAGTCGATCAACGCCGTCGATAATCGATTTGATCATGACGGTATCAGCCGGAGACTTGGGTAAATAGATGGAAAATATTTCCCCTTTGGCTAGCGACGCACCGATGAACTCTTCAGCAAATGGCCGCCTGGCGATTATCGTTCCGTCGGGAAGGGCCAGGAAAATGGCGCCTTTGCGGTCAATGGAGAACGTTGAGAAGAACTTGTCAAAGTAGGCCATTTTGATCGTGGCCAGCACGACACCCTTAAAATGGCCCTCGCTATCGTTGATTCGTCGGGAAAGAGGAATAATCCATTCGCCGGTCGTGCGGCTGCGGATGGCCCGGCCGATGCGAGGCGACAGGGTTACGTTGTTTTTGTGAAAGATGAAGTAATCACGATCGGCATTGTTGGGCGCTTCAGGTTTCGAATCGAACGAAGTCAGGATCCAGTTGCCGTTTTCATCATAGTAAAAAAGGCCGTGCAACTGTTCGGTGGTAAAGACTCTGCGCTTAAGCAGTTTTTGCGTTTTATCGAGCTGTTGGGCACTTGGGTTGTCTTTTATTCTGTCGATCAGTTCATCCAGGATCAGGTTGGCTTCATCAAACGTGTCAGTCGCTTGTTGGGCCATCGACCACGTCAAATTGCCTGATACCAGTTTTGCTTGTGAGAGTTCATAGGCTTTACTTTGGGCGGCTTGAAGCCAGTAAATACTCAGTATCGAGAGGGTGACTAAAGCCATGAACACGACGGAGATCGCTGTTGCCGGCAGTCTTCTCGGCTGCAAAGGGGAGTGGCGGGTATTGTCTTCGGAGCGGTTTTCCACAAAACCCCCTGGGATGAATTTCGACTACATTATCTGCTGATCTCCATCGGTGCCAACAGTTCATGTCATTCTCGAACTTGGGCAATTCAAGATCCATATGGTTTTTCGCGTTTTGTTTCAAACGACTAGATCAGCGTTTTCAGGTCGATATTCTCGGCCATCGCCTTGTTGCCGGTATCGCCGGGATGCAAGTGGTCGCCGGAGTCGATAGTCGGCAGTAAGCGACTTGGGTGTTCAGGGTCGCGGGTCATTAGATCGAAGTCGATCACGGAATCGAATGCGTGGCTGCTACGTATCCAGTCATTAATGGCCTGGCGCAGTTGTTCTTTCTCGGCGCTGTGATAGTTCTTCACGATCGTTCCATCCAGGGCGCCTTCGACCGGCATCAGGGTTGTTCCAATGATGCGAATGTTGTTCAGGCGCGCTTGATCGATCAGTTGCCGATAGCCCGCGATCAACTGTTCCTTGGCTGGCAGGTGTTCGTTCGGAGCGAAGGAGGAGCCCGGCCAACTGATGTCATTGATGCCGAGCATCACAATCACCGTTTTGACTCCGGGCTTGCCCAGCACATCGCGCTTGAAACGCGCCAGTGCACTGACACCCATGCCATCTTCGAGCAGGCGAGCCCCGGATATCCCAGCGTTGAGCACCGCGAGCCTCTGCGCGGCCAAGCGTTGAGCGAGGAAGTCCGGCCAGCGTCGATTGCTGTCCAGGGTCGAGCCATTGCCATCGGTAATCGAGTCGCCGAGCACCACAAGGGCACGGGTGTCGAGCGGTGCATCCACCAGGATGTCGCTGAGAAACAGCCGCGCCTCCACCTGCTCGCTGCCTTCCAGTCGCTGAGCATCGACGTGTTTTCCGGGGGCGATAAATGCGGTTTGTTTGCCATCCCAGTGGAAGGTTGTCAACGGCGTGTGCTGCGGCAGATAAAGAGCGATCGCCAGCTCACTGAGTGCCGGCACTGCCAGATCTATCGGATCACTGATCCGCGTTTCACCCGCAGCGAGGGTGACCTGTCCCTGATCACTGAACTTCAGCGTGTGCCTGGAGCCTGGGCGAATCTGATCGACGCCCTCAGTGAAGGCGATACGCGCGGCACCGATGACCAGCGGTTGCTTGCCATATTCGTTGGAAACCACCACCCGTAACCGGCTTCCGCCGCTGCTGATGCGCACCCTCTGGTGAAGGGTGCTATCGGTCAGCGCTTCCGGAATTCGCGTGGGCAGTGGCAGTTCGTTGCCCCAGGTGGGTTGAGGGCTGGCCATCCAGGTGGTGACCCAGTTTTCCGCCGCCATGACAGGGCTTGCGGCAAGCAGGGCAGTCAAGGCAAGAGGTAACGGTATTCTCGAGTGAAAGGCTTTCATCCAGGTATCTCCTTGGGCGGTAATGATTCAAGAAGGCCAGATTGGTCTATTCAAAATACGTGTGGTAGAAGGGGGAACTGCATACAGCCCATTCCAGAATCGAATGCCCATGGACAGTCTTAGAGCGATGCACTGTTTTGTCCGCGCCATTGAGCTCGGAAGCCTGTCATCTGCCGCGCGTGAGTTAGGCAGCACTCAGCCCACCGTCAGCAAACTGGTCGCGGCCCTGGAAAAGCAATTGGGAGCCCGTTTGTTGATTCGTGGCACCACCGGGTTGACGCCTACCGAACAGGGAAAGCGTTTCTACGAGCGTGCCAAAGGCGTGCTGGAAGAGTACGGCGAGGCCGTTGCGGATGTGCGTGGTCTGACCGAACGCCCCGAAGGTTTTCTGCGCGTCAACGCTCCGGTCAGCCTCGGTGTGTTGCGGTTGAATGTGTTGCTGTTGTCGTTCATGGAGCAGTACCCGGCTATTGAAGTGGAGCTGATCCTCAATGATCGTTTCGTCGATCTCACTGAGGAAAACGTCGACCTGGCCCTGCGCCTGGGGGGCAGCCTGCCGCCGAACGCCGTTGCCCGACGCATAGCGACTTCACCGCGCTATCTGGTGGCCGCACCGGAATACCTGCGCAACCATTCCCCATTGAACAGCCCGGCGGACTTGAGCGAGCACAACTTCCTGCGTTTTGCGTGGTTGACCGCGGGCGACCGTCTGGAGCTCAACGGCCCCCATGGTGAGCAAATCAGTGTCACGACTCAGGGGCGCTATCGAACCAACAGCTCATTGGCCATTCGCGACGGTCTTCTGCAGGGTGCGGGGCTGTGTATCACGCCGGCCTGGCTGGTCAGCGACCTGCTTGAAAACGGGCAGTTGGTCCGGGTGCTGCCCGACTGGAGCGGCCCACCGAACGACGCTTTTCTGATCTATCCCGAACGCCGCTACCGCCCGCTGCGCACGCGTTTATTGATGCAGTATCTGGCCGAACGGGTAGGGCAGTTGCCTGGTTTCTTGCCTTGACGGAGCACCCTTGATTTGACGGGTATTTGGTTGTGTTATACAACTAAATGCACATTCTGTTCGAGGTGCTTGCCGTGACCCGTACCCAGTCAGACCTGATCAACCAAGTCCGTTCAGCATCGCGCCTCATGGTGCGCGAGTTGGGGTTCATGCAAACCACGCTGGCGGCGACGGACTATTCGCCTTCGTTTGTTCACACGATCGTGGAGATTGGAGATCGGGGGGCGCTGACAGCAGGGGAACTTGTGGAGCTGCTCGGCCTGGAAAAATCCACTGTGAGCCGGATGGTGCGCAAGCTCATTGAGGCCGGCGAGATCGAAGAAATTCCACACGAGGAGGATGCGCGCTCCAAGAAACTGCGACTCACGGCACAGGGCAAGAAAACCCTGCGAGCCATTGATTCGTTCGCCAGGCAACAGGTGGACGCTGCCTTGGTTTATCTGACGAATGAGCAACAACAAGCGGTGAGTGAGGGCATCGCCAACTATGCCGGCGCACTGCAAGCTCATCGACTCGGTACAGCGCCGCAGCCACCCGCGCAGCTGGAGATCGCTCGGGGCTACCGGCCCGGAATCATCGGCCGCATGGTGCAAATGCATGCCGACTACTACGCACGGCATTCGAATTTCGGCCAGCCGTTCGAAAGCCTGGTTGCATCGGACATGGCGGAGTTGATGGGGCGTTTGCACAATCCACGCAACGAGGTTTGGGCGGCGTTGGATGGCCAGCGAATTGTCGGTTCCATCGCCATAGACGGTGAAGGCGAGGGCGGCGAAGCGATTCTGCGCTGTTTCATTCTGGATGACTCGGCGCGAGGCAAAGGCGCAGGCAAACGCTTGTTGGCTGAAGCCATGAAATTCTGTGACGAACAGGGCTTTTGCGCGACGCGGTTGTGGACGTTCAAAGGCCTGGATGTGGCTCGTAAACTGTATGAAGACTTTGGCTTCAAGTTGGAACAGGAGCAGGAGGGCCAGCAGTGGGGGGCGACGGTTATCGAACAGTGTTTTGTGCGACCTGGCCCGGTTGCTGGGCCGCTAAATGGAGTTGGCGATACGCATCCACCAATTGATCTTGCGTGAACGCGCGATTTCGCCCGCTGGGATTGGGCAGGACCCAGACCGAGGCATCACCAAAAGTCTTTGACTGAAGCCCCCACGCAATTTCCCGTTGACCGGACAACGCGCTGTACGCAGCTTTGCCGAGAAACGCCACAAAGCGTGGCGCATAGTGTGCGATCTTTTGTTCAAAATCCGCGGCGGCAGCGGTGAATTCATGCACGGACAGCTGATCCGCTCGCGCCGTAGGCCGTTCAACCACTGCGGTTAATCCACATTGATACTGCAAGATCGTCCGGTCGTTTTCCGGGGGCACCTCTGTAGGCGTAAAACCGGCGAGATGGAGTGTGCGCCAGAAGCGATTGCCTCGACCCGCAAAATGATGGCCCAGGGCGGCGGCAGTCACGCCCGGATTAATGCCACAAAAAATCACCGCAAGCCGTTCGGTGAGAATGTCTTCGAGTCCTTCACTCACCCTACACCTCACACACCGCAAATCACGTTGACCGCATTGCGGGCAAGCTCCGTCAATTCCGCGCGGGATTTGCCCGCTCGCGCCCGTATCGAAATGCTATGCAACAGGGATGAGGCGAGTACGGCGAGGGCGGCTGGGTCGACATCGTCTTTCAACTCACCGGCGCTGACTGCCGCGCGCAGACGTGTTTCGAGATCGGCATCGAGCCGGCTGAGCCGGTCCGCAAGAACCTCTCGTATTGCAGAATCCTCGACGGCTTCGGTCGTCGCCGTGCCGATCGCAAAGCAGCCACGCGGTTGCCCCTCGCCCGAGAAGTAGATCGACAACTGTCCCTCATAGAAGCCCATTAGCGCCTGCTCCAAAGTCAGGTCTTTGTCCATAAGCGCCTCCTGCATGGCAGCGGAGGCAGACTCCCAATACTGCTCAAGCGCCTTGATGTAGAGCGCGTGCTTGTCACCGAATGCCGCATAGAGGCTTGGGCGATTCATGCCGGCGGCGGTGGCGATGCTGTCCAGGGAAGCGCCGGAATATCCAGTGCTCCAGAAAACCCCAAGTGCCTGTTGCAGCGCTGTCTGCGGGTCATATGCGCGGGGGCGGCCTCGGCCTTTGCCCTCTGTAATCTTTTTTTGTGCCATGTCGTACAAAATCCTTGTGTGGGGATGGACTGCTCTATATTCTTACATCATCGCACAAAATTAAGGAACCAGAAGTTCCTGAACGTCAGGTTTGTTGTAGCTGAGCTCGAACTGGGTGTTGCGGCGACGAAACCGGTGCGGTGGAGCGATCCTCCCTGACCGTGCACGGGTTTGCTTTCTCACAGCAATTTTTGCCATCAGGGCCGCAGGCGATTCTCGCAGGTGCTGGCCCGATTTCCCGGTTAAAGGTGTATTCGATCATGACTAAACAGTTCGACATCCCGGCTACGCAGACCTTCGAGCACGCAAGGCCTGACGCGCCCATCAAAAAACCGTTCAAGCAGAAATTTCGGCCCTTGTTGATTGTCGGTTTGCCGGTGCTCTTCGCAGCGCTGGGCTATGCCCGCTATCAAGCAGGCGAGGCGTTCATTTCAACCGATAACGCCTACGCTCGAGTGGCGAAGGCGTCGATCAACGCGCGTATTTCCGGACAAGTCGTCGAAATCGCCGTCGAGGACAACCAACCGGTTCACAAAGGCCAGATGCTGTTTCGGATCGACCCGAAACCGTTCCAGATCGCGGTTGACCGTGCGCAAGCACAGCTGAGCGTGGCGCGGCTGCGCATCGATGGGCTCAAGGCCGGTTACCGCCAGCAGCAGGCTGAACTGCAATCGGCCAAAGAGTCGGCCGATTTCGATCAGCGCGAGTTTGCCCGCAAGAAAGCGCTGGTCGCTACCGAGTTCGTCTCGCGGGCGATTTACGAGCGCGCCGACACCGACCTCAAAGTTGCCCGGCAACGCATCGCGTCGATCGAACAACAGATCGCCAGCACGGTTGTCGCGTTGAACGGTAATCCAGACATCGAAGCCGATAACCACCCGACGGTTCGTGAAGCGAGGGCGCAGCTGGACGAGGCGCAACTCTACCTCTCGTACACGACGGTATATGCGCCGGACGATGGCATCGTGGCCAAGGTCGACGATCTGCAGGTTGGCAACTACGTCAGCAACGGTGCGCCGGCCTTTGCGCTGCTGTCCGATCGGCAGATTTGGGTCGAGGCCAACTTCCGCGAGACGCAGGTGACCCACATGCGTCCAGGCCAGGAAGCAACCATCAGCATCGATACCTATCCCGATCACGTTTTCAAAGCCCACGTGACCAGCATGAGCCCCGGTGCCGGATCGGACTTCGCCTTGCTGCCGCCTGAAAATGCCACCGGCAACTGGGTCAAGGTTGTCCAGCGGGTACCGGTGCGCCTTGAACTCGACGAGGCCGACCCTGCGTTTCCGCTTTTTTCGGGCACCAGCGCCACAGTCAAGGTCGATACCGGGTATCACACGCCATGGTGGCATCCGCTCAAGGCGCTGTTAACCGCAGGTAACTTCTGATGAACGCCAATTCTATCGGGCCTCAAGGTGCGGGAACATTGAGGTTCGCCGCGCTGCTCGCGACCTATATGCAGTCGGCGAACCTGCCGTTGCCCAATGCAGTACTCAGGTTTATCCAAGGCGGCCTGTCGATGACTGACGACCAGGCAGGCTGGGTATTCACCTCGTACCTCGCGGCGAGCGCCATCACCATGCCGGTTGCGCAGTGGCTGGCCGGGCGTTATGGCTTGAAGCGGGTTTATCAGGCCGCGCTGGCCTTCTTCGTTCTTGGCTTGCTGCTCGCCACAGTTGCGACGACTCCGCTGGAGTTCGTCGGTGCGCGAATTATCCAAGGCCTGGCGAGTGGCGTGCTGGCGCCGCTGTCGATGGCGATTTCAATGGAGACGTTGCCACTGGAGAAGCGTGCGAAATTTGGCGCGACATGGACGGCAATCGTGCTCTTGGGCATCGTCAGCGGCCCGAGCATCGGTGGTTGGGTCAGCGAGCATTTCGGCTGGCGGCCGATCTTCTACATCAGCCTTCCGTTGTCGGCATTCATCTTCCTGGTGATGGCGCTTTTGCTTGCCGAGAAGAAGGCCGAGCAACGTCCGTCGTTCGATTTCTTCGGCTTCGGCAGCTTCACGCTGGCGTTGATCAGCCTGCAAATGTTGCTCGACCGCGGCGAACGCCTGGACTGGTTTGCCTCGACCGAAATCTGGCTGGAAGCGGCGGGCTGCGCGTTGGGGCTGTACCTGTTCGCCGTGCATCTGTTGAGCAAGAAGGTGCATTTCCTCAACAAGCGTCTGTTCAAGGACCGCAACTTCGTACTGTCGACGATTATCTTTTTCGCCGTGGGTTTCGTGCTGTTGTCGACCATGGCACTGACGTCGCCGATGCTGGACGAGATCCTCGGCTATCCGCCTGATACGACAGGTTCGCTGACGATACCGCGCGGTGTGGGGCTGGTAGGGGCGTTCCTGCTGATGGGTCGTGTTCCCGAGCGTTTCGACCGTCGGTGGTTCGTGGCGATTGGCGTGGCCGTGGTGATTTACGCCAACTGGCTGATGCTCGGTTATTCGCCTTTGATGGACTGGTCACCGGTGGCGATCGCCGGGGCAATCCAGGGGATTGGCATCGGCATCTTGATGCCGTCGCTCACCAAGATCGCGTTCAGCACGCTCGATCCCAAGTTACGCCCGGAAGGCACCGGTTTTTTCAATCTGTCGCGTGTTTACGGGAGCACCCTCGGCGTTGCGATCGTGCAGATTTTCTTCTTCAACAATACGCAAGCGATGCACCTGGCACTGGTCAGCCATCTGACGCCTTATCGCGCCGCTGCGCATGCCGCGCCGATGTCCCTGCAAGCACTGGCGGGGCTCAACGAAATGATCACCGGCCAGGCGGCTTTTATCGCGGTAGTCGACCAATTCAAGCTGTTGATGGTGGCGATGCTGGTGGTCAGTCCACTGGTTGTCTTTCTTCGCAAGCCCGTTCCGACCAACTAGTTTTCGTGGAGTTTGCCCAATGAAATCCAATGCGCGCTTCATCAACAGACAGACGTTCAAAACCACGTTCGGTGCGGTGTCGGTTCTTGCGTTCCTGACGGCCTGCACCGTCGGCCCCGACTATCAAATGCAGCCGCCGAGCCTGTCGCAGCACTACGACCAACAGGCCGAGCAGCGTCTCGGCCAGGGCGGCAACCAGCCTGGCGGGCAACACATCAACCTTGGCCAAAAGGTCAGCGGTGACTGGTGGACGGCCTTCCATTCGCAGAAGCTCGACCAGGTTGTGCGTCGCGCCATCGAGGGCAATCTTGAGCTCGTGGCGGCGGATGCAACGATCCGGCAAGCGGCGTCGTCCGTCGCGGCGGCGGAGGGTGCGCTTTATCCGCAGGTCGACTTTGGCGCCCAGGCGGGTCGTCAGCGGGTACACAACGCGAAAGAGCCTTCGATCTCCAATTTCTACGCGATCGGGCCGCGGGTCGGTTTCGACCTTGATGCGTTCGGCGGTAACAAACGGCGGGTCGAGCAGCAGCAAGCGTTTGCCGATCTTCAGAAGCATCGATACGAAGCGGCGTACCTGACCCTGACGGGGAATGTCGCCAGCCAGGCATTGTTGGTGGCGTCTGCCAATGCGCAGATGGCAGCCGTCGAAAAGCTGCTCGCCAATGACGCCAAGAACCTCGATCTGGTGCGCAGGGCACATGCCAGCGGCGTCACCACGCAGATCGATGTTTCGCTGGCCGAGACCCGGCTCGCCCAGGACCGCACACTGCTGCCGCCCCTCGCTCAGCAGCGTGATGCCGCGCGCCATGCGCTGTCGATTCTCACCGGCAAGGGCCCTGGCGACTGGATCGCGCCGGACTTCGATTTTGCCGAGTTCGTATTGCCGGCCAACGTGCCGGTGAGTGTGCCCTCGGAAATGGCCCACGGCCGACCGGACGTCCTGCAAGCAGAGGCGGAACTGCACATGGCCAGCGCGGCAGTCGGTGTCGCGACTGCGAACCTCTATCCCCATGTAACGCTGTCCGCCTCGCTGGTACAGGCCGCTTCCGGCAATGGTGGTGCCGCGCTCTGGGGTTTGGCTGCAGGGTTGGCGGGGCCGATCTTTGACGGCGGAACGCTCAAGGCTGAACGTCAGGCTGCCGTCGACGGTTACAAGGCGACGCTCGCCGGTTATCAGCAGACGGTCATTCAGTCGTTCGGCCAGGTCGCGGACTCGTTGCAGGCGATCAACCATGACGCCGAGCAAAACCAGGCGCAGGAAGACGCGTTACGCGCTGCAGAAACCAGTTTTCGGTTGAACCAGCAAGCCTACGCGCAAGGCGAGAACAGCATTCTCCAGGTGCTGGAAGCGGAACGTGCCTACGAGCAAGCGTTGCTGGGGCAAATTCGGGTGAAGACCGCGCAGTATCTCGACACGGTGCAGCTGTATGTAGCCCTCGGCGGTAATTCCGTCGGCGCGTTTGAGCAACGGATTGCCAGTCGCGAAGCACATAACCCTTCGTATCAATAACGGCTACGGCCCCGAACATTGGAGTCAAGAGATGTCTTACGAAGCTTTTCACGATGCACTTCGCGATACCCGGTTTGCGCTGAACCACGGCTCAGGTGAAATGCCGGCCGTTGGGTTTGGCACGCTGTTCAGTGATCTCAGCGTCACCACACAAGCGGTCAAGGACGCCTTGGAAGCGGGCTTTCGCCATTTCGATTGTGCAGAGCGCTATCGCAATGAGGAGAGTGTCGGCGCTGCGATAAAAGAGATGCTGGAGGCGGGCAAGATCCGCCGGGAGGACGTGTTCATTACCACTAAACTGTGGAACACCAACCATCGTCCCGAGCGAGTCAAACCTGCCTTCGAGGCCAGCTGCCGCCGCCTCCAAGTGGACGCTATCGACTGCTACCTGATCCATACGCCGTTTGCCTTTCAACCCGGTGAGAATCAGGACCCGAGAGACGAACAGGGTCGCGTCATCTACGACTCCGGCGTGACACTGATCGAGACCTGGAGAGCACTCGAACGCCTGGTGGATGAAGGCCGCTGCAAGTCCATCGGCTTGTCTGATATCACGTTGGAAGCGTTAAAAGAGATTGTGGCAGTGGCCCGGATCAAACCTGCCGTGGTGCAGGTCGAGTCCCACCCTTATCTGCCGGAATGGGAACTGCTTGAGTTCTGCAAACAGCATGGAATCGTCCTCCTGGCGTTCGCGCCACTGGGCCATGGCATGGAGCCGAAAGTGTTGGAAGACTCGGTGATTACAGGGATCGCCAAGCGCTTGCAGAAGACTCCGGCTCAAGTGGCATTGGCCTGGTCTGTACAACGGGGCGTTGCTTTTTTGACCACGTCCGCTACACCAAGTCATATCAAGGAAAACCTGGATATTTCCACCCTGCCGCATAGGGCGATGCTTGAGATCAAGGAAGATATTACGACCAGGGTACGATTCAACTCGGTCGTGGAAACCGGTGTGCCTGGATTTATTCCACGGAAAAAGTGACACGTGAAGAGGAGGGCGGCCTGCTGTAAGGCCGCCCCTGTTATCCACGGCCTTGAGGTGAAAACGATGGACGTTTTCCAAACCATGCGGTTTTTCATGGCTGTTGCCCAGAGCGGCAGTTTTACCGCGGCAGCCGAGCTATTGGACACCACGACAACCAACGTCTCCAAAGCCGTTTCCAGCCTCGAGACCAGGCTTCAAACCCGTCTGATTAACCGCACCACCCGACGCCTGGCGCTGACCGAAGCCGGTGCGCGCTATTTGCAACGATGCGAGAGGATTCTTGACGAGGTACGTGAAGCCGATGAGGAAGCCGGGAGCGCTCACACCCGGCCCGTGGGCAGGCTGAAAATTCATGCCATGTCAGCCATCGGTAATCACTATGTGATCGATACCATTGCCAAATACAGAGAGACTCATCCCTCGGTCATGTTTGATTTGACGCTGACCAATCGGCTACCTGACTTGCTTGAGGAAGGGTATGACATGTCGATTGTTTTAGCGCGGGATCTGCCCGATTCAGGGTTTGTCGCTCAGCGGCTTGGCATCACTTACAGCATTCTCTGCGCTTCGCCTGCTTATCTGAAGAAACGCGGAATCCCGGACTCTCCGGGTTCTCTTGGTACACATGATTGTTTGAGGATTGTTAATACGGTAATGCCGGTTGAACACTGGGCATTTGAGGGGCCTGAAGGCGTGGAGTCAATCAACGTCCCATTGTCTCCCTTTCACATCAATACGGCTGATGGAATGACCGTTGCGATAACAAACGGGATGGGCATCGGTATTCAGCCGATTGCTTCTGCGGTCAATGGCCTCAGGGCCGGCACGTTAGTGCGCGTGTTGCCGGAGTATCGGCTTGAAGAGTTGAATCTATTTGCAATCTACCCATCACGAAAATTCGTGGATGCGAAGACAAAGACTTGGGTGGAGTTTCTTAAACATCACATCCCGGGCATGTTGGCATCCGATGAAAAAATCGTAGGTTCGGGAAAAAATATCAGTTATTGAGTGGGTTGCACCACAGGCATGGAGTGTCGACCCTCCATCGTCCGCACGGTACTCAACCGTTTGAACATCCAGTGCCCATCACTTGATATTGCATGACATGCCGTTGATCGTGGGAGTCTTCATAGGTCATTTGCACCGGGACCGGTTTGCACTCGTCCGGAATCTCTGAGAGGTAAATGACTTTCTTAATGTCGAGCTTCGTTTCGTACGTGTAGATCTCAACAGGTGTTTTGCTGGTCGCGTTAATTGAATGGCCATCGTCTGCAAAGGCGTGTGCGCCTATACCGGCAAGTGCCAGAAGAACCGCAATTTTTAAAGTTTTCATTATCTTCACCGTATCGTCCAAGGTTTACTCGGGGGCCGAGATGATCGTAAAACTCATCTCGGATTTTCGAGTGACTACCTCGTGAGCTAATGGATACTGACGCTATTGGCTCACTGGGTAGAGACGATGTTAGGTGTCTGAACTTCTTTCAAATAGCGGCCGACTGGACAAACACTGTTGCCGGTTTTCGCATGAATGGGCCAAAGATCGCAGGCTCCTACAGGGCATGGGTACGGGTGTACTCAACCTCTGCAGGAACCTGCGATCTTTCTATTTTTGGCTACCCGACAAGGGCGGGGTGCGCGGTGGGATCAAGCGTTTCGTCCCCGTCGACTCGAACGCCGAAGCCAGGCGAAGCAGCGTCGAGTCGTCATAGGCGCGACCGGCAAATGTCAGCCCGACGGGCATGCCGATGTCCGGCATGACGCCCATCGGCACCGTGACTGTTGGAACGCCCAGGTGGCGGATGGCGAGATTGCCGTTGGCAACCCATACCCCGTTACTCCACGCGATGTCCGCAGACTTCGGATCGACATCGGCATTCGCCGGCCCAACGTCGGCTACCGTCGGGAAAATCACCGCGTCGAGCCCCAGCCGATCCATCCATTCCTCCAGATCGATTCGACGGGTCTGTTCCAGCCCGCGCAATCCATCCGGCAGCGTGTCGATCTGATCCCACGGCGTAATACCGCGTTCGGCCATCCGCACGTACTCGTCCATGCCCGCGGCAAGATCGCCCTCGCGGTTGGGCAGCGTCCCCGGGTCGTGGGGGAAAATCAGCGGCCCGTTTACGTCGACCAGGCGATTGAGTTTTGGATCGCCGTTGGCTCGCAGAAAATCATCGAACGCCCAGGCCGTCAGATCCCACAACTCATGGTGCAGGAACTCTTTGGACACCAGGCCCCGGTTAAACACCGTCGGTGCCCCAGGACGATCGCCCTCGCAATTGGAAACCAGCGGGAAATCGACCTCGAGCACTTCAGCGCCGGCCGCTTCGAGTGTCTTGCGCGCCTGCTCCCAGAGCCCGATCACGGAGGGGCGGGTGTTGATGCGCTGGCCCGTCGGCCCACCGATGCCAGGCGCATCGCTGGTGCCCGCGTCGGGATCGGCGTTGATGTACATGCGAGGCACGCCGAAGCGCTTTCCTTTCAGCGCATCGCTTTTCGCGGCCAGCGATCCGTAGGAAGCGGGGCGCACCGAAGCGACACTCGGAATTGGCACCCAAGGTTGCATCCGCCATAGATCACCGCGTGTGTCGGGATCATCGGCCACCACCACATCGAGCACCTCTAGCAGGTCCGCCATCGTCCGGGCGAACGGCACGACCACGTCCATCGTCGGCGTCAACGGCCAGTTGCCGCGCACCGAGATCACCCCACGCGAAGGCGTATAGGCGCACAGGCCATTGTTCGAGGCAGGGCCACGTCCGCTCGACCAGGTTTCTTCCGCCAGGCCAAATGCCGAGAAACTGGCGGCGGTTGCGGTACCGGCGCCGTTCGAAGAGCCCGAAGCGAAAGGGGCGGTGAGGTAGTCGGCGTTGTACGGACTCTCGGCACGGCCATACACCCCGCGCTGCATCCCGCCGTTGGCCATTGGCGGCATATTGGTCTTGCCCAGGCAGATCGCCCCGGCGGCGCGAAGCCGTTCGATGGTGAACGCATCGCGATAAGCGATCAGGTTGGCGAAGGCGGGACTTCCAGAGGCGGCGGTCAGCCCCTTCACCAGATAACTGTCCTTGGCCGTGTAGGGGATACCGTCGAGCGGGCCTAGCGTTTCGCCCTTGGCCCGACGGGCATCGGACGCCTGTGCTTCCTTGAGCGCATCGGGGTTGCGAACCACCACCGCGTTGAGGGCGGTGGGCGTGTCGGCGCCATCGTAGGCGTCGATCCGGGCGAGATAGGCCTGCACAAGCTCAACCGCCGTGGTCCGGCCGGATTCGAGCGCGGCACGCAGCTCGGCAATGGAAACCTCGGTGACCTCGATCATGCTGTTACCGCCTGCTGCAGACGGGTAGCGTGGTGAAGGTTGCTGTTACGCCGGGTTTTCGGCTCAGGGACATCACTTATTTCACAATGGGTTTTCATTTCGGTTCTCATTGCACTGCATTTGCGCGACAGTATCGGAGAACTCATTGCCCTCTGTCATTCGCCTGTGCCCTGAACCTGATGAGGCGCGTGTTTTTTTCTAATTGCCATCCGCCACCTTGCGTTCGATCTCGGCTATTTTTCGGCTGCGCTCTTCAGCTTCCTGCTTCTGGGTTCGAGTCGCAGTGGCATCTTCAACGTTGCTGTCCTCAAGCTCTGTGTCGACCACATCGATGGGTTCATCAGACGGATCGGTGGGTGGGGTGTTCGAGGTTGTTTCTGATTCGACGTCGTTGACACGGTCATCATTGTTCATTTCGCTTACCTCCGTTGGCCTACACATTGGATTCAGCGATACGGTCTGAGTTCGAGATTTTTCCGGTATGCCAGCCCAATGGATACCAGAAGCTTGATGGCGCTGATATCAAAATCACATAAGTGTGATGTGTACCCAAAAAGGCAGATTGCTGAGCTCTAAAGACGGCCGTGGTAAGCCGCTTCGAAAATTTCGGCCGCGCCATTTCGTGTCAATGGCAGCGGATTACCGCCTGCGCAGGGATCGACAATCGCCATGTCGGCGATCAGGTCGGCCTGCTGATCATCCACCCCCAGCTCCACCAGCGTATGCGGCACGCCGATGTCCTTGCGCAGTTTGAGGACGAAGGCCATAAAACTGTCGAAGCCCGGGGAGGGCAGGCGCAGATACGCCGCCAGACGGGTGATGCGTTCCTCGATGGCCGGGCGATTGAACTTCAGCACATAGGGCATGAACGTGGCATTGGTCATGCCGTGATGGGTGTCGTACAGGGCGCCTACCGGATGCGAGAGGGCGTGCATTCCCCCCAGGCCTTTCTGGAACGCAGTGGCGCCCATCGCCGCCGCCGCGAGCATTTGTGCGCGCGCGTCGAGGTCGGAAGGCGTGTGCACTGCCCGCACCAGGGCATTGGCCACCAGGCGCATGCCTTCCACCGCAATGCCTTCGGCCATGGGATGAAAGCCGGGAGCGCAGTACGATTCCAGGCAATGGGAAAACGCGTCCATGCCGGTGCCGGCGGTGACCTTGGCCGGCATGCCGACGGTAAGGGCGGGGTCGCTGATGACCACCCGCGGCATCATCTTCGGATGGAAAATGATGCGTTTGGTGTGCGTGCGCTCGTCGATAATCACCGCAGCACGGCCGACCTCGGAACCGGTGCCGGCCGTGGTCGGCACGGCGATGACCGGGGCGATGCGGCTTTCGTCGGCGCGTGTCCAGTAGTCGCCGATGTCTTCAAAATCCCACACCGGTCGGGTCTGGCCGCTCATGAACGCGATGAGCTTGCCCATGTCCAGGCCGCTGCCACCGCCGAACGCCACCACGCCGTCATGGTTGCCGGCACGCCAGGCGTCGAGCCCACCGGCCAGGTTGGCTTCAACGGGGTTGGGCTTGAGGTCGCAGAACAACGCGACACCGAGGCCGGCGGCGCGCAAGGATTCCAGCGCCGCGGTGGTGATCGGCGCACGCGCCAGGCCGCTGTCGGTGACCAGCAACGGTCGCTGGATACCTTGGCTGCGGCAGACTTCCGCCAGTTCGGCGATACGGCCGACACCGAAGCGAATGCTCGTGGGGTAGTTCCAGTTCGCGGTCAGGCTCATGGCTCAGATCTCGTGGCGCAAGTGGAAGGATTTGGCTCGGGTCAGGTGCTCATAGCCCAGGCGTGACAGCGTTACGCCGCGCCCGCTGTTCTTCACCCCGGTCCAGGCCAGGGCCGGGTCCAGGTAATCGCAGCGATTCATGAACACGGTACCGGTGGCGATCTCGTTGCCGATGCGTTCGGCGGCGGCCAGGTCTTGCGTCCAGATCGAGGCGCTGAGCCCGAACTCGCTGTCGTTCATCAAGGCGATGGCTTCGTCGTCGCTGGCCACCGGCATGATGCCCACCACCGGGCCGAAGCTTTCCTCGCGCATCACCGCCATTTGATGAGTGACGTCCACCAACACCTGCGGCGCGAGGTAGGCGCTGCCCGGCGGGCCGGCAGCGAAGTCCTTTGGATCGATCAGCGCCCTGGCCCCTTGTGCCTGGGCATCGGCGATCTGCTTGCGAACGAACTCAGCGGCGCCCGGTGTGACCATTGGCCCGAGGGTGGTGGCTTCGTCCAGCGGGTTGCCCAGCACGTATTGGCGGGTCAGGGCAGCGAAGCGTTCGACAAAGGCCGGGTAGATTTTTTCATCGACATAAATCCGTTCGACGGCGCAGCAGCTCTGCCCGGAGTTGAAGAAGCTGCCGTCCACCAGGTTTTCTACCGCATGCTCAAGGTTGGCGTCTGCCCGGACGTAGGCCGGGTCTTTGCCGCCAAGCTCCAGCCCCACGCTGAGGAAACCTCCGACGGCCGCGTGCTCCATGGCCTCGCCGCCGCTGACAGAACCGGTGAAGTTCACCTGCTGCACCCGTCCAGAGGTAATGATCGCCGCCGCATAGACATGACTGAGCAGCAGGTTATGGAACAGCCCTTCGGGCAGCTGGGCGCGGCGAAAGGCTTCGGCGAAACGCTCCCCGACCAGCAGCGTTTGCGTGGCGTGTTTGAGGATCACGCTGTTGCCCGCCATCAGCGCCGGGATGATCGTATTCACCGCCGTCAAATACGGATAATTCCACGGCGCGACGACCAGCACCGTACCCAGCGGCTCGCGTTTGATATAGCGCCGAAAACCCGCGACAGGCGTGGGCTCTATCGCTGCCAACGCTTCAGGCGCAATGGCGATCATATGCCGGGCACGTTCTTCGAAACCGCGCAGTTCGCCAGCGCCGAAGCGTATCGGGCGGCCCATCTGCCAGGCCAATTCCGGCACGATCTCATCCTTCATCGCCAGCATCGCGTCCACGGCAGCGCTGCAAAACGCGGCACGCTCGCTCAGAGGTCGGCGTTTCCATTGCGCCTGGGCGGTTTCGGCCGCCGTCAGGGCTTGCTCGATCTGTACCGCATCGGCACGGCGGCGTTCGGCATAGACCCGGCCATCGACCGGGGAGATAAGTTGAACGGTCTCAGTCATGGCGTGCTCAATAGCGCTCGAAGCCGCGCTGCAGTTCCCAGTCGGTTATCCGTCGGTCGTACTCTTTCTGTTCCCAGTCGGCGGTGTGCACGTAGTGGTCGATCACTTCATCACCGAACGCCTCGCGCAACATGCTCGACGCCTTGAGGGCGGCGCAGGCCTCGCGCAGGGTTTTCGACACTTCAGGCAAATGCTCATCGACATAGGCATCGCCCTCGAACGGCGCCGCGAGTTCGAGCTTTTCGTCGATCCCGGCCAGGCCTGCGGCGATCAACGCGGCGAAGGCCAGATAGGGGTTGAGGTCGGCCCCGCCGATGCGGCATTCGATGCGGATGGATTTGCTGCCTTCGGCGCACAAACGAAAGCCGGCGGTGCGATTGTCCCTGCTCCAGACCGCCCGCGTTGGCGCGAAGGTGCCGGCCTGAAAGCGCTTGTACGAATTGATGTAGGGCGCCAGAAAACAGGTGATGTCGTTAGCGTATTTGAGCTGCCCGGCGACCCACGAGCGCATCAACTTCGACATGCCGAACTCGGCCTTGGAGTCGAAGAACAGTGACTTTTTGCCGTTCTTGTCCCACAGCGAATTGTGGATGTGGCTGCTGGAACCGGCCGCGTCATAGCGCCACTTGGCCATGAACGTGATCGCCTTGCCTTGCAGTTGCGCGATCTCTTTGCAGGCGTGCTTGATGATGACGTGGCGGTCGGCCATGGTCATGGCATCGGCATATCGGATGTTGATTTCTTCCTGCCCCGGCCCCCATTCGCCCTTGGAGTTTTCCACGGGAATGCCGGATGCCTGCAGGTGCTTGCGAATCGCCCGCAACACCGGTTCCTCGCGGGTGGTCTGCAGGATGTTGTAGTCCTCGATGTAATGGCCGGCGGTCTTCGGCTGGTGGTAGTTGCGCTCGTGGATCGCCTCATAGCTCTCATCGAACAGATAGAACTCCAGCTCAGAGGCGAACATGCCGGTATAGCCGCGCTCGCGCAGGCGCTCGACCTGTTTTTTCAGGATCGCTCGCGGGCTGTGGGGCAGGTCTTTTCTATGGTGATGATCGAGCACATCGCAGAGCACCAGCGCCGTGCATTCCAGCCACGGCACACGTCGTAACGTGGACATGTCGGGTTTGAGCACAAAGTCGCCATAGCCTTTGCTCCAACTGGCAGCGGCGTATCCCGGCACCGGCTCCATGTCGATGTCGTCGGCCAGCAGGTAATTGCAGCAGTGGGTTTCTTCGTGGCCGCTGTCGATGAAAAACTCGACCTGGAAGCGCTTGCCGACCAGTCGCCCCTGCATATCGACCATGCACACCAGCACGGTATCGATCTCGCCGGCGGCAGCGGCGCGTTTAAGTGCTTCGAAACTGAGAAGGGGCTCGGTCATCGCGTCAGTCCTGCGTGAATGATCTGGACCTGTCTGAAATAGCTGTTGCAGACGCTCTCCAGAAAAAAACCAAACCTGCAGACGCGAGCATCGTGAGCAATAAGCTGCTGAAAGCTTAGCCTACTGTTGCTGTGCGCACGTTTCGGTGAGCGGGGCTTGATGATTCATGCTGTTCACTTAGGCAATTTCAGTCGCGACGCGTTCTTTGTAGCAGCTGCCGAAGGCTGCGTTTGGCTGTAGCAGCTGTCGAGCTTGCGAGGCTGCGTTCGGCTGCGAAGCAGTCGTCAAACCAGACGTTGCGGTACGTCAGGCAGACCGCGTCAGCCGGATTCACGACTGCTGCGCAGCCGAACGCAGGCTTCGCCAGCTGCTACAGATCGCTTCCCCAATCTGGTGTGGCGAGGAGCAAATCCCCTCGCCACCGGTTGCGTTAGTTATTCCTTCGGTTCGACGTGATCCAGCGCCTGGTTCACCGCCAGTTCACCGAGCATGACCACTTGCGCAATGCCCAGCAGGGTCTTGCGATGTGAGGTCTCCAGCAACGCTGCGAAATTGTTGAGCATGAGAGTGGCCGAGCCGAGTGTTTCGCTGGCGTTGGCCAGCAGGGATTCGGTGTTGTACTTCGGGTTGGCGAAGTACATGGGCTCGGGTTCGTTGGCCGTGGCCATGATTTGGGCGGCGGGGTTGAGGTAGTGGTCGAGGGCGCGCTCGGCGGCTTCGTGGAGTTTTTTTGAATCGAGGGATTCGTAGGGGGATGTCGGGTCTGTGATCGGCGGATTGGGTGTAGGTTTGAACATGGATGAAACTCCTGGGAAAACTATTTGAGGAGCCATCACCCTTTGCTACCAAACGAAGGGTGGCGGCCATGCACAGGTTGGTAGACCGGTCCAGGAACCCGGCGCGCCCGAAGGAGCCCTACGCATGGCCACCATAAAAACAGAGATGAAAAAACAACCTCTGCAAAAGGCGGCGCTATGCGCCTGGAAATACCGGGCTACCAAACCCGATCACTGTTTTTCAGTGACCGGGAAACGATAAAACCCGAGCCCAAAGCGCACAAGCCGGCGGATTCTGGCGCAGGCGTAGGCAACGACGCAAGGCGTTGTAGCCTTGATGAAGTAACACCGGGTGTCTTTAAACACGCAGCTTAAACACCGTGGGTGTATGTGGTGATTCGCCCCGTCAGGAACAGACTGACGGGGCGTTTTTATTGCGTGGGGTGCAAATCTATCGCTGCTCGATACTGAACGCTTATGTGTGATGAATCTCCCGATCCTTGGTTTCCGGCAGGAAGAAAGTACCAAGGATGGCCGTCATCACCGCGATCACGATCGGGTACCACAGCCCGTAGTAGATATCACCCGTGGCCGCGACCATGGCGAACGCCACCGTGGGCAGGAAGCCGCCGAACCAGCCATTGCCGATGTGGTAGGGCAGCGACATCGAGGTGTAGCGGATACGCGCCGGGAAGAGCTCCACCAGCCAGGCAGCGATCGGGCCGTAGACCATGGTCACGTAGATCACCAGGATGGTCAGGAGCAGCAACACCATCGGGTAGTTGGTCTTGGCCGGGTCGGCCTTCTCGGGGTAGCCGGCGTCCTTGAGGGCGGTGCCGAGGGTGGCGACGAAGGCATCATTGTGGGTCTTGAAGTCAGCGGCCGGCATGCCGGTGCCTTCGAAACTCGGGATGACCTTGTCACCGATGCGCACCTGCGCGACGGCGCCAGGCGCGGCTTTCTCGTTTTTGTAGGGGATGGCCTTCTTCGCCAGCACAGTCTTGGCGAGGTCACAGGAACTGGTGAATTTGGCCTTGCCCACCGGGTCGAACTGGAACGAGCACTGGCCGGGATCGGCGACCACCGTGACCGGATTCTTCGCCTGCGCGGCAAACACGTCGGGGTTACCGAACTCGGTCAACGCATGGAAGATCGGGAAGTAGGTCACGGCGGCGAGGATGCACCCGGCCATGATGATGCCCTTGCGGCCGATGCGGTCGGACAGGCTGCCGAACAGGATGAAGAACGGCGTGCCAATCAGCAGCGAGCCGGCAATCAAAAAGTTGGCGGTTTGCGGGTCAATCTTCAGCGTCTGCAGCAGGAAGAACAGCGCATAGAACTGCCCGGTGTACCAGACGACGGCCTGGCCAGCCGTGCCGCCGAGCAAGGCCATGATCACTATCTTGAGGTTGTCCCAGCGGGCGAAGGATTCGGTCAGCGGTGCCTTGGAAGACTTGCCTTCTTCTTTCATCTTCTTGAACACCGGCGACTCGGCGAGTTGCAAGCGAATGTAGACCGAGACGATCAGCAGCAGGATCGACACCAGGAAGGGAATCCGCCAGCCCCAGGCCTCGAAGGCTTCGGTGCCGAGGAGGGTGCGGCAGGCGAGGATCACCAGCAACGACAGAAACAGGCCGAGGGTCGCGGTGGTCTGGATCCACGAAGTGAAGTAGCCGCGCTTGCCTTTGGGCGCATGCTCGGCCACGTAAGTCGCCGCGCCGCCGTACTCACCCCCCAGGGCCAGGCCTTGCATCAGGCGCAGGCTGATCAGGATGACCGGCGCCGCCACGCCGATGGTCTCGTAGCCGGGCAGAAAACCCACGACAGCGGTGGAGACACCCATGATCACTATGGTGATGAGAAAGGTGTGCTTGCGCCCGATCATGTCGCCCAGTCGGCCGAACACGATGGCGCCGAAGGGCCGCACGGCGAAACCCGCGGCGAACGCGAGCAGCGCAAAGATGAAGGAGGTTGTTTCATTGACGCCCGCGAAGAAGTGCTTGGCGATGATCGCCGCGAGGGAGCCGTAAAGATAGAAGTCGTACCACTCGAAAACCGTGCCCAGGGACGAGGCGAAAATGACCTTGCGTTCCTCCTTGGTGATCCCTCGGTTGGGCATGCTGCCCGTGGCTGTAGTGTCAATCGTGGCCATGAGTCTTCTCCGTCTTGCTCTTGTTGAAGGCCGGAGTACCTCACCAACTTTATTACCGCACCCAGGCCCTAGGGCTGATGTCGTCGGATTACATAATGCGCGAAGCAGAGGAACAGGCTGACGGCCTCGCATTGCTGCATGGTTTCTTAAAGCATAATCACCTTCTCGCAGATATCCACTCGCCAACGTGCCCGGCGATGGCCACTCCCACCGGGCACGTTCGCGGATTTAGCCCTTGGCCGCCATCGCAGTGACTTCCACACGCATGCCTTCGACCGCCAAAGCGGCCACGCCCACGGCGGCGCGAACCGGCCAGGGCTTGGCGAAGAAGCGCTGGTAGACCTCGTTGAACGCGGCGCGGTCGGCCATGTCGGTGAGGTAGATGGTCAGATGCAGCACCCGGTCCATGGAACTGCCGGCGTTCTCCAGCGCGACCTTGAGCGCCTGCAGAGTGCACTCGCTTTGCAGGGTGATGTCGCCCAGTTCCAGGCTGCCGTCGGCGCGGGTAGGAATTTGAGTGGAGACCAGCAGGCCGCCGAAACCGGCGACGTCGGAGGAGATGGATTCCGCGTCGGGATCGGGGAGGAACGTGATGTCGTGGTTTGCCATGGGGATCTCTTGTTTGTGGGGGTGAAGGGGCGCCGGGGTATTCAATGATGCAGCGCCTTTTTTTGCGCGGCCAGTTTACAGCCTCGTCGTCGGACCGTTCGTGAATCAGCTCGAAAACTCGGAAGGCAAGCAGGCGGGGGCTCCCCGCGGCATGGCAGCCGCCCAACGCAGTCAGCTGAGCGAGGTTATTTTCAATGTCGCAATAACGTCTTTTGGCTTGCGTTTATAACAACGAACCATGTGGTCACAATAATCGCCGACGGTGTAAATGGTCAGGTTGCCAGAGCTTATGGTCTTGTACGTCTCTCTGTCGCATACATCAAGAATGTCGCCTTCAATTGCATCATATTCATTTCTAGTGAATAGACCGGAAGAACGGGTGGCTTTCAAGTCTTCCCCAAATACGTCTTCTTCATTAAGAAGGTCCACGGAAATGTTGAAGAGGCTCGCAATTCTCTGTAAGGCAAATGTACGAACGATTTCATCTGGATCGCTCATGATGCACGCTCATCTTATTGCTTCAATAAACACGGTCGCCTGATAAATAGCGCATGGCTGCAAGTCATGCTCCACGAGTGTTTAAAATTATAAATAGTGAAAGTGCTAATACAAAAATAGCTGTGACTGTGGCATAGCAAAGACCAAAGCCGATTTTGATGAGGCGTATTTCATCTGCCAGGGCTTTATAGCCGATAAAACCTCCAAGCAATGCTGAGGTGGCGATTCCGATGACTAGAATGTAGTAGGTCTTATAGGTGGGTGCAAATGCCGGGATGACAACTGCATACGATCCGCTTATCAGGGTGGTGAATATGACAATAATTTTTATTGCCGAAATAATGCTGTTTTTTGTCATGCTCATTTTTTGTTTTTCTCCTGACAAAGCACCTCGGAATGTTCTAGGCCTGCTGCCGACCACTAAACACTTTCAGCCACATCAATCTGCAACGAAAGCATGCACTTCGCTGCGCTGTCCGACGCTGGATCTATCGCGGCATCCACCATGGCCCTGACCGCCATTTGCGCCAGCGCCTCGACAGGGTGTGACAGCACGGCTTGAACGATGCCGTCACGCAGGGCTGCCCGGGTGATGGGGGTCAGGTCGTGGCACACCACGACGGGTAGCGCGATGTGCTGGGCTTTCAGTTCGCGCAAGGCGTTGATGACCCCCTCGATACCGCCACCTGCCACATACAGGCCGACAAGGTCGGGTTGGCTGGTGAGCAGGTCGAGCGTGCCGGCATAGGCGAATTCCTCGTCCTCCAGAGTCAGGCGCGTAGCCAGCAATTCCCAGTCCTGGGGTTGTTCCGACAGGAAGGAGCGAAAACTCATTTCACACAGTTCCTGGCACTGAAAGCGCTGGGTGCCGACCATCACGGCCACTGGCCCCGGTTGCGCTGCCAGGTGCTTGATGAACCAGCCGGCGGTGCGGCCCATGGCACGGTTGTCGACGCCGACATAACCGGCGCCGGCCGAGGCGCTCAGCTCGGACACCAGGGCGACCACAGGAATGCCGGCCGCTCGCAATTGCGCCATGGCCTCGCGCACAGCCGGATGGTCGGCGGCCACCACGCCCAGGGCATCGACTTCGCCCTGCAACTTGAGGATGCGTTCTGCGGTGGCGGCCGGGGCCAGGTCGTCGATGTAGTGGATCATCACCCGAACCTGGGCCCGCACACTGGCCGTCGCCGCCTCGGCCAGGGCCTTGGCCAGCCCTTGATAAAACGCCACGCCACGCTTTTGCAGCAGAAACCCCAAGCGCACGGTCGGGCGCTGCTGCAGCACTCGTTGTTCGATCACATTACGCCCGTAGAAGCCCAGTCGGGCGGCGGCCTCGGCAATGCGTTGCGCGGTATCGGCGCGCACGTTGGCCCGCAGATTCATCACCCGGTCCACGGTGGACAGGCTCACCCCGGCGGCCAGGGCCACGTCTTCCATGGTTGAACGACGACCGAGCGGGTTGTCGGCTTTTGACGAGGAATGTTCTGACGAAGAATGCTCTGACATGAAATGAAAGCCTATCTGAAACTTTTGACGGGTTTTGACAGGTATCGCTCAGGGACTATAGCAGCCGTGCATCTGCCCACCTTAGGATTTCTCCCAGCGAAACATCGCCACCCATAACAATAATCATCGGAGCCTGACATGACCCTCCACATCTCCACCGCGCCTTGTTGCTGGGGCGTCGACGACGTCAACAATCCTCATCTGCCGGCGTGGCAACAGGTTCTTGGCGAAGCGGCGCAAGCGGGGTATCGCGGCATCGAATTGGGGCCATACGGTTACCTGCCACTGGACGCCGATGCGGTGGGCTCGGTGCTGGTCAAACACGGCCTGCACGTGGTGGCCGGCACGGTGTTCGACAATCTGGTCGATCCCGCCAACCTGCCCAGCCTGCTGCATCAAACCCGTAATATCTGCGCATTGCTCAAGCAGTTGCCGGCAATTCCCCTGGAGCCGGGGCAACGTTTCGCCATGCCGTGTCTGGTGGTCATCGATTGGGGGCATGAGGAGCGTGACTACGCCGCTGGCCACTCTGACCGCGCGCCGCGCCTGGCGCCCGATGCCTGGCGGGGCATGATGGCCCATATCCGCGCCATCGCCGAGTTGGCGTGGACGGAATTCGGTGTGCGCACGGTGATTCATCCGCACGCCGGGGGCTACATCGAGTTCGCCGATGAGCTGGCCCGACTGGTCGAAGACATCCCCTACGAAGTGGCTGGCCTGTGTCTGGACACCGGCCATCTGTACTACGCCGGTATGGACCCGGTGCAGACCCTGCGCCAGTACGCGGACCGCGTGGATTACCTGCATTTCAAAGACATCGATCAGGCCGTGTTCGATCAAGTGCTGGGCGAACACATCACCTTCTTCGCCGCGTGCGCAAGAGGCGTGATGTGCCCGATCGGCCAGGGTGTCATCGACTACGGCGCCTTGCGCGAGCTGATCACCGAGATCGGTTACCAGGGTTACATCACGGTCGAGCAAGAACGTGATCCACGTAACGCCCACGGCAGTCTGCGCGACGTGGCTGCCAGCCGTGACTACCTGTCCCGGGCGGGTTTCTGATTTCTCTCATGCGAAGGACTTTTCGATGATCAATGGCAGCAAGCGAATTCCTCAACCAATCCGCTGGGCGATGGTGGGCGGCGGGTGTGACAGTCAGATCGGCTACATCCATCGTTCGGCGGCCCTGCGTGACCAGTCGTTTGCACTGGTGGCCGGTGCCTTCGACCTGGACCCGCAACGCGGTCGCGACTTCGGTGTGCAACTGGGGGTCGACCCCGAGCGTTGCTACGCCGACTATCGCAGCCTGATTGAGGGCGAAGCCGGGCGGGCGGATGGTATCCAGGCCATTTCCGTGGCGACGCCCAATGGCACTCACTTTGAAATCACCAAGGCCGCTCTGGAAGCGGGGCTGCATGTGGTCTGTGAAAAGCCGCTGTGCTTCACCCTCGAGGAGGCGCAAACCCTGCGCGAAATCGCGTTGTCGCGAAACCGGGTGGTGGGGGTGACCTACGGCTATGCCGGGCACCAGTTGATCGAGCAGGCGCGGGAAATGATCGCCCAGGGTGAGTTGGGTGAGGTGCGCATGGTGCACATGCAGTTTGCCCATGGCTTCCACTGTGAGGCGGTCGAGGCGCAGAGCGAGGCGACCAAATGGCGGGTCGATCCGCGCCTCGCTGGCCCCAGTTATGTGCTGGGAGACGTTGGCACTCATCCGCTGTACCTGTCGGAAGTCATGCTGCCCGAGCTCAAGATCAAACGGCTGTTGTGCACACGCCAGAGCTTTGTCAAAAGCCGCGCACCACTCGAGGACAACGCCTACACACTGATGGAATACGAAGGCGGGGCCATGGGCAGTGTGTGGTCGAGCGCGGTGAACGCCGGATCCATGCATGGCCAGAAAATTCGGGTGATCGGCTCCAGGGCCAGCCTTGAATGGTGGGATGAACGGCCGAACCAGCTGTCATTCGAAGTCCAGGGTAAACCTGCCCAGGTGCTGGAGCGCGGGATGGGTTATCTGCATCCCCATGCGTTGCTTGATGACCGGATCGGTGCCGGGCACCCGGAAGGGCTGTTCGATGCCTGGGCCAACCTCTATTACCGTTTCGCCTTGGCCATGGACGCCGCTAACCGTGGTGATCATGAACAACTGGCAACGCTGCGTTATCCAGACATCAATGCCGGTGTCGAAGGCGTGCGCTGGGTCGAGCGCTGCGTCCATTCTGCGGACCTGGGTGGGGTGTGGGTCGATTACTGAGTCACGGGTGCCCCTGGCGGATCGGCGTGCGGCTGAGCAGTCGTGAGATAGACTGATCAGCGGACATCGGACGGTGGGGGTCACACGTGGCGCAATTCACATGGATTCGCTGATCACCGCAGCAGCGCGTGCGCTCGCGGCGGGTGATCCGCTCGGCGCGCTGAACCGCATCGCCTTGCGCAACGACGCGCCTGCACTCGCGCTTCGAGGCATCGCGATGGCGCAACTGGGTGACCTTGTGCGGGCGAAGGCGCTGGTGCGAAGTGCCGCGCGGGCGTTCGGTGCGAAGGAGGCCTTGGCCCGCGCGCGGTGTGTTGTTGCCGAGGCCGAGATCGCGCTCGCCTCGCGTGACCTGAACTGGCCGGTGAAGGCGCTCGACACCGCGCGGGCGACGCTTCAGGCACACGGCGATTGGGTCAACGCCGTCCATGCGCGCTATCTCGAGATTCGCCGCCTGCTGCTGATCGGGCATCTCGACGAGGCCGAGGGCCGTCTCGCCGAACTCGACCCGACGCCATTACTGCCCGCGTCGAGGGCTGCTTACGAACTGGTTCTGGCGGGCATCGCGATGCGTCGTCTGCAAACGAAAGCGGCGCGCGCGGCACTTGAGCGGGCCGGGCATGCTGCGCAGCACGCGGGCATTGCGGCACTCACCGCCGAGGTCGAAAGCGCCAGGCATATCCTCGATACACCAGCGGCGCGGCTGATTATCGGTGGGCAGGAACAGCCGCTGCTGCTCGATGAGATTGAAGCGTTATTGGCATCCCCCACGCTGGTGGTGGACGCTTGCCGGTATGTGGTGCGCGACGCAGGCGCGTCGGTTTCGCTCGCCCGGCGTCCGGTGTTGTTCGCGCTCGCCCGGGCGCTGGGTGAAGCGTGGCCCGCCGATGTGCCGAGGCAAGCGCTGATTGCGCGAGCCTTCCGGATGAAGCACGCGGATGAGTCCCATCGCGCACGGTTGCGCGTCGAACTTGGGCGGCTGCGCAGGGCGCTGCACCTGATCGCCGACGTGGTCGCGACCCCGAGAGGGTTTGCGCTGGTGCCACGCATTGCGCCTGACGTCGCGGTGTTGGCGCGGCCTGTCGAAGAACAGCATGCGACGCTGCTCGCTTTTCTCGCTGACGGTGAGTCGTGGTCGAGTTCGGCCCTGGCGTTGGCGCTCGGCGCCAGTCAGCGCACCGTGCAACGAGCCCTCGACACGCTGGCGGCGACCGGCAAGGTGCAGTCGTTCGGTCACGGTCGGGCTCGTCGCTGGATGCTCCCGCCGGTACCTGGATTCGCGACGGGATTGTTACTCACGGCGTTGCTGCCCAGTGATTAGCATCCTCTTCACTACCCCAGTGAACGCAGTCAGTAAACGAGGAGCAAGACATGAAACATTCAACGGCTGAAATCATCCGCGAATACGGGCCTTTTCCGGGCATCGACCATGTGCACGGCGTCACCCATGACGGCCAGCGTGTCTGGTTTGCCTCCGGCGACAAACTCAACGCCCTGGACCCGGCCAGCGGCAAAACCCTGAAATCGATCGATGTCGCCGCCCATGCCGGCACCGCCTTCGATGGCCAGCATCTGTTTCAGATCGCCGAGGATCGCATCCAGAAGATCGACCCTCAGACCGGCCGCGTGCTCTCCACCATCCCCGCACCCGGTGGCGGTGGCGACTCGGGGCTGGCGTGGGCCGAAGGCACGCTCTGGGTCGGTGAGTATCGCGAGCGCAAGATCCATCAGGTCGATCCCCAGACCGGAGCGGTGCTGCGCACCCTCGAATCCAACCGCTTTGTTACCGGGGTGACCTGGGTCGAGGGTGATCTGTGGCATGGCACCTGGGAAGGTGACGAGAGCGAGCTGCGACGAGTCGATCCGGCCACGGGCGAGGTGTTGGAGAGCGTCCAGATGCCGGCTGGCGTCGGCGTGTCGGGGCTTGAGTTCGATGGCCACGACCGGTTTTTCTGTGGCGGCGGCAACAGCGGGAAGGTGAGAGCCGTGCGCCGGCCAGAATGACAGGCTGCACCCAGCCTGTCAGAAGGTGAACGCTTGCGCCGAGCGTGAAGGACGCTGAGTCATCTCGATTTCCAGCAGATGCTCAACCAGCACATCATTCAAAAAGCGGAACTGATCGTTAAGCCCCACCACTTCGTTACTGAAGTGGTGGGTGGCCGCCGGCATCAGCAAGGTTTCGAATTGCTTGTCGAACACCAGCGCGACGGCTTTGCGAGAGACGACCTGTTGCGAATAGTAGTTGCTGCCGAACACCGGAAAGCTCACGGCGAGGTTGACGGAATAGATCATGATGTCGGCTCCTCGGTTTGACCGATATCCAGCACCAGGCGGGAAAACAGGGTCAGGGTGATGGCCGTCAGGGCCAGGCAGGTCAGAAGGTGGATCAACATGGTCTGCCCCTCCGATGCGGGGTTTGAGTGGCGATGAGTTGATCCTGCACCTGACGGTTTTTTTGCGGAAGGCATTCGCGGCGATGGTGAATATCGACGTGGATGATGGTGGCGTTCCTCGATGGACTTGCGGGTCTGCTCGCGCAGGTATTTTTGAGGGCGCTACCACACTTCCTGACGGACGGCCCCCAGCCCCGACCTATACTCAAATCAACATGCTTTTACGCGTCGAACGCTCCGTTCGACGCAGACTGTAGGACACTGCGATCTTGAACCTGCGTTCGCTGATCGTCGCTGTGTTGGTGGTACTGGCGGGATGCGTAACGACTGCGCGTGCCCCGGTAGTCGTGGCGCCGGTAGTGGTTTCCCAGAGCACCTGGCAGCAGGTTGACCAGGAAATTGTCGCGGCTTCGCAGCAGGCCACCGAACAGGCCAGGGTCTATGCCCGCGGATCCATGGAGCATTGGCGCACGCGGGTTTACGAACAGACCGAAGAAGTCTTCATTCCGTGGTTCAGCAGCTATTGGACCCAGGAATGGCTGTCGATGAAGGTCAGCTGGTACACCCTCAGTGCCGGGGGTGAGCAGGATGCCTCGGCCAAACGCCTGGCGGCCTATCTGTTGGAGCAATATCACCACAAAGTGCTGGACCCGGTAGCGGTGGAGATCGATCCCGACGAGATCCTCGGGCAGGCGACAGCGTATTACGTGCAAGCTCTCGGCCAGCAACTTCAGGTCATCTCCCAGCGTCATGGCGTGCCGATGGCGCAGCTCAACGACCGTATCCAGAAAATTCCGGCGATTTCGCTGGGACCGCCGCCCGCCCGTGACGCATCGCTGTATCAGGTGGTGCACAGTGAACCGCTGACTAAGTTGCCGGCCTACGCGGCGTTGATCGACAAGATCCACACGGCAGGCGGTGAGAAGGGCATTGCCTCGACGGACGCCGGCATGACGCCAGTGGCCAAGCGCGCGAGCAAACGAATGGAAGCCGAAATGGCCCCACGAGGCGCGGCTGGTGCCGTGGCGGCAGCGGCGGGGAAACTGGCCGGGGCGGTGATTTCCCTGGGAGTGGCGGGGGTGCGTGCGGTTATTCAAGCCAACGACCGACCCGATAGCGAGGCGCTGATCCGCAGCAGCCTGGGCGACTCATTCGACAAGGCGTGGCTGAAGCTGGTGCAAAACCCTACCACCGGTGTCATGGCCGGAACGCTGTACATGGCCGGGCAAATCGAAGGCGGCTTGGCCCAGTCCCTGGCCCAGCCTGTTGCACAACCTGTTGCTCAGCCCGTCGAACCGTCGGTCGGCTTGGGTGCGGGAACTGTCGATTGGAGCCACGCTGGATCGACTACCCAGCAGATCAACCCATAACCCGAGGAGAATGATCATGGCTTACGTTGATGGCTTCGTCGCAGCGGTGCCCAAGGCCAACCGCGAAAAGTTCAAGAAACACGCGGAGTCCGCCGCCGCGATTTTCAAGGAAAACGGCGCGCTCAGCCTCGCTGAATGCTGGGGCGACGACGTGCCTGATGGCAAAGTGACGTCGTTTCCCATGGCGGTCAAACTCAAGGAAGACGAGACCGTGGTGTTTTCCTGGATCGTCTGGCCGGACAAGGCCACCCGTGACGCCGGCATGGCGAAACTGATGAGCGATCCGCGGATGCAACCGGACGTCAATCCGATGCCGTTCGACGGCCAGCGGGCGATTTTTGGTGGTTTCGAAATGCTCGTCAAAGCCTGAAGAGGCGGCAGGATCACTCCGGCGTCGGGGTGATCCTGCAGCTTTTGCGATTGCGAATCTCGCTGTCCGACGGCCGCTCCTTGATGAACTCGAAGCGCGGCTCGCCTTCGTTGTAATGAACCAGCCAGCCCCACTCCAGCTCGGACTCATCCTGGCCGGGCTTCGGTGGTACGGCCCACCATGGCTCTTTGCTGATGACCTGACGCATGGCGTCCTCCCGTCGATTCGGTTGCTTCAACTATAACGCGCATGCCGGCAGCTGCCAGAAATGGGCTTGCTGGCGGGGTATCCCTTTGTAAAATCAAAGGGTCCCCAAGCATTGAGGTGCCAGACATGAGCGATGAAACCCGCGAGCCGTTCAAACGGCTGTTTTTCGCCCTGAACTGCGCTCCCGAACAACGCCGGGCCATCGCCCAATGGCGCAGCGCGCTGGGGCTCAACATCGGGCGCCCGGTGCCGGCGGAAAACTTTCATCTGACCCTGCTGTTTCTCGGCACGGTGGGCATGGCGCAAATAGCCGGTGTCTGCAAGGCCGCTGCCAATATCCGCACGTCCGGCGTGCCGTTGACGGTGGTGCTGGATCGGCTGGACGTCTGGCGTCGCTCCGGGGTGTTGCTGCTGGCGCCCGCGCAGGCTGCACCGGAGCTGCTGCGCCTGGTGTATGCGCTGGAGCAGGCCATGCTGCCGTTCGGTTTTGAAGACACCCATCGGGAATTTCGCCCGCATTTGACCCTGATGCGCGACTACCGGGCGCCGGTCCCCGAATCCGCGACGCCGCCGGAGTTTTACCTGCGCGCCGATCGCTTCAGCCTGTTCGAGTCCCATAAAGGCCGATACATAGCGCTGGCCGAGTGGCCGCTGGTCACTTCATAAGCCCACAAAAAAAGGCGCCCGAGGGCGCCTGAATTCACCTAAACCGAGGAAGCCAGGTGAAGCCGTTCTGCAGAGAGGAGTGCAGCGGTGGTAAGGCGCTGCGTGAACGGAAAAGGGAAAGCTGTAATGGATGATCGTTCCCACGCGGAGCATGGGGACGATCAGTGAGGCGGGATTACTTGCCCAGCTTCACCCGCGTCCAGCCCCGGGTCATGATCCGCTGGGTGGCAATCGGCATGTCAGGAATGGCATACAACGTCGCCATCACCGCTTGTGGCGGATACGATCCCGGGTCGTCACGAATCGCTTCGTCCACCAACGGCGTGGCCGCCGTGTTGGCATTGCTGTAGCCGATGCTGTTGGTGACTTCGGCGATGATGTCCGGACGCATCAGGAAGTTCATGAACAGGTAGGCGTTGTCGACGTTGGCGGCGTCCCGGGGGATGGCGACCATGTCGTAAAAGCTGCCGGCGCCTTCTTTCGGGATGCTGTACTCGATCTTGACCTTGTCGCCGGCTTCCTGGGCGCGGGCCTTGGCTTGCAGCACGTCGCCGGAGTAACCGACGGCGACGCAGATGTTGCCGTTGGCCAGGTCGGAGATGTATTTCGACGAATGAAAGTAGGCCACCGATGGCCGGATCTTCATGAACAGCGCCTCGGCTTCGGTGATTTGCGCCTTGTCCCGGGAGTTCACCGGATAGCCCAGATAGTGCAGGGCAGCCGGAAGCATTTCCGTCGGTGAATCAAGAAAGCTGATGCCACAGGCTTTGAGCTTGGCGGCGTTTTCCGGTTTGAACAGCAAGTCCCAGGAATTCACCGGGGCATCTGTGCCGAGCACTTCCTTGACCTTGGCCGGGTTGTAACCGATGCCGATCGAACCCCACATGTACGGGAAGGCGTGGCCGTTATCCGGGTCGCTGGCCGAGGCGTTTTTCAGCAGCACCGGGTTGAGATTCTTCCAGTTCGGCAGCTTCGATTTGTCCAGTTCCTGATAGACCCCGGCCTTGATCTGCTTGGCCAGGAAACTGTTGGACGGCACCACGATGTCATAGCCCGATTTTCCCGCCAGCAGCCGTGCCTCAAGGGTTTCGTTACTGTCGAACACATCGTAGGTCACGCGGATACCGGTCTCGTCTTCGAACTTCTTGACGGTGTCCGGGGCGATGTAATCCGACCAGTTGTAGACGCGCAGTACCTTGTCATTGGCCTGGGCGCCAGCGGTGATTGCGCCCAATAAGGACAGTGTCAGCAGAGTCCTGCCAAACATTTTCATCGGTACAACTCCATTCTTTTTATTCAAATCGCATAAAACAAAAATGCGGTGAACACGAAACCTGTGGCTAGCGGACTTACCTGTGGCGAGGGAGCTTGCTCCCGCTGGGCTGCGTAGCGGCCCCAAAATTCTGGCAACCCATACCTATTTGTGAATGCTGCGCACTCAAGCGCGAGCAAGCTCGCTCGCCACAGGTCAGTGCTCACTTGACAGTGGCACTAGACCGTCGCTTCTACCATTTGCTTTTTCGGTTGTTGCCAGGACTCGCTGGCAGTCTGGTCCATCGCTTCCTGAATCGCTCGTTTGCGGGTGGCTTCGGCCCTGCGGCTGAAATACCAGACCATGAACGTGACGATCGACACCGCCAGCAGAATCAGGCTGGCCACGGCATTGATCTCAGGCTTAACGCCCAGGCGCACCGCCGAGAACACTTCCATCGGCAGGGTCGTGGAGCCTGGCCCCGACACGAAGCTCGCCAACACCAAATCATCCAGCGACAAGGCAAACGACATCATGCCGCCGGCCGCCAGTGACGGCGCGATCATTGGAATGGTGATCAGGAAGAACACCTTGAGCGGCCGTGCACCGAGGTCCATGGCCGCTTCTTCGATGGACAAATCCAGCTCACGCAAGCGCGCCGACACCACCACCGCCACATAGGCTGCACAGAATGTGGTGTGAGCGATCCAGATGGTGACGATGCCGCGCTCCTGCGGCCAGCCGATCATCTGCGCCATGGCCACGAACAGCAGCAGCAGCGACAGACCGGTGATCACTTCCGGCATCACCAGCGGCGCCGTCACCAAGCCACCGAACAGCGTACGGCCCTTGAAGCGGGTCACGCGGGTCAGCACGAACGCCGCCAATGTACCGAGCGCCACCGCGGCAATCGCCGTGTAGCAGGCGATTTCCAGCGAGCGCACCACCGAGCCCATCAGTTGCGTGTTGTCGAGCAGGCCGACATACCACTTCACCGACCAGCCGCCCCACACCGTCACCAGCTTCGAGGCGTTGAACGAGTAGATCACCAGAATCAGCATCGGCAGGTAGATAAACGACAGGCCGAGCACCAGCATCAATCGTGAAAATCCGAAACGGTTCATCCCCGTCCCTCCATCTCTTTGGCCTGGCTACGGTTGAACAGCAGAATCGGCACAATCAGGATCGCCAGCATCACCACCGCCAGGGCGGACGCCACCGGCCAGTCGCGGTTGTTGAAGAACTCCTGCCACAGCACGCGGCCGATCATCAGGGTTTCCGGGCCACCCAACAGTTCCGGAATCACGAACTCACCGACCACCGGAATGAACACCAGCATGCAGCCTGCGATGATCCCGTTCTTGGCCAGCGGCACGGTGATTTTCCAGAAGTTGTTGAAGTTGCTCGAACCCAGGTCCGACGCGGCTTCCAGCAGGCTGCCATCGTGCTTCACCAGGTTGGCGTACAGCGGCAGCACCATGAACGGCAGGTACGCGTAGACCACCCCGATGTACACGGCGGTGTTGGTGTTGAGGATCTCGATCGGCTGTGACGTGAGCCCGCTCCACATCAGGAACGCATTGAGCAATCCGTTGTTGCTGAGGATGCCCATCCACGCATACACGCGGATCAGGATCGCGGTCCAGGTCGGCATCATGATCAACAGCAGCAAGACGTTTTGCGCTTCCTTGCTGGCCTTGGTAATCGCATAAGCCATCGGGAAACCGATCACCAGGCACATCAGCGTACTTAAGAATGCGACCTTCAACGAGCCAAAGTAAGCCGAGATGTACAACTCATCTTCGGTCAGCAGCGAGTAGTTGCCGAGGTTCAGCAGCAGCTGAAATTTCTGTTCGGCGAAGGTGTAAATCTCGGAGTAGGGCGGAATGGCCAGGGCTGCTTCCGAGAAGCTGATCTTCATCACCAGGAAGAACGGCAACAGGAAAAACAGGCACAGCCACAGGAATGGAATGCCGATGACCATTTTGCGGCCACTGGGCACCAGGCGCAGGAACTGCTGATTGAAGGTTCTCATGAGCGCAGTACCACGCCGCTGTCGTCTTCCCACCACACGTAGACCTGATCGTCCCATGTCGGGCGTGCGCCACGGCGTTCGGCGTTGGCCATGAACGACTGGACGATCTTGCCGCCAGGCAGCTCCACATAAAACACCGAGTGGCCACCGAGGTAGGCGATGTCGTGCACCTTGCCTTCGGACCAGTTGTAGCGGGTCTCGGGCTTGAGGGTGCTGACCAGCATTTTTTCCGGACGGATAGCGTAGGTGATCGACTTGTCCTGCACCGAGGTACTCACGCCGTGGCCGACGTAAATCTTCTGCGCAAGGTCCGGGCTGTGGATGATCGCGTGACCTTCCAGGTCTTCCACAACGGTGCCGTCGAAGGCGTTCACGTTGCCGATGAACTCGCAGACCATGCGGCTGACCGGTGCTTCATAGATGTCGACCGGGCTGCCGATCTGGGCAATCCAGCCCAGGTGCATGATCGCGATGCGCTCGGCCATGGTCATGGCTTCTTCCTGGTCGTGGGTCACCATCACGCAGGTCACGCCGACGCGCTCGATGATTTCCACCAGCTCCAGTTGCATCTGCGAACGCAGCTTTTTATCCAGTGCGCCCATCGGTTCATCGAGCAGCAACAGCTTCGGTCGCTTGGCCAACGAACGCGCCAGTGCCACACGCTGACGCTGACCGCCGGACAACTGATGCGGCTTGCGTTTGGCGTATTGGGTCATGTGCACCAGGCGCAGCATTTCTTCGACACGGGCGTCGATTTCGCTGGCGGGCAAACGGTCCTGCTTGAGGCCGAAGGCGATGTTCTGCGCCACCGTCATGTGCGGGAACAGCGCATAGGACTGGAACATCATGTTGATCGGCCGTTCGTAGGGCGGCATGTCAGTGATGTCGACACCGTCGAGCAGAATCCGCCCTTCGGTCGGGCGCTCGAAGCCGGCGAGCATGCGCAGCAGCGTCGATTTGCCCGAGCCGGAGCCACCGAGCAAGGCGAAGATTTCGCCTTGATGGATTTCCAGGGACACATCGTCCACGGCGGTGGTTTCGTCGAATTTCTTGGTGACGCGGTCGACTTTCACCAGCACCTTTTTCAGTGCCTGGTGACCATCAAGAGCCTTCCTGTAGATGCTGGAGGCGTTTGCCATATGAAACTCCCAACAGGTTTCAGTCGTCGGGCCAACACGGCCTGACTTAAGAGTGGATTGCAAACCCGGGCCGGGCGATACGCTGGCGCTCGGGCTTATTCGGCACCGCCGTCCTGGCTGCCTGGTCGTGCTTGTTGTTATTGCGGTTCATCTATTACGTGAGCCACCGGCGCGCAAAGGCACGCCCGCCAGACTCACGGGGGCAGTCAATCGATTGGTAATGTCTGAAGTCAGCGCGTATTGCGCAGCGCCGCCCGTTGTCGGCACGCCTCGCCAAACGCCTGGAAAATACTCAAGTAAGGGGGATTCGAAAGCACCTGCCATTCCGGGTGCCATTGCACGCCGACGGCGAAGGTCTTGCTGTGCTCGACGGAGATCGCCTCGATCAAACCATCCGGCGCGATCGCCTCAGCGCGCAGGCCGGGTGCGAGTCGGTCGATGCCCTGGCTGTGAATCGAATTGACCTGGAATACCTGTGGCAGGTCCAGTGCTTCGAACACACCGCCCGGTTGCACATTCACTGCATGGGCCGCTGCGTACTGCACGGCCAGATCGGGACTGTCCGCTTCCCGGTGATCGAGCATGCCGGGCAGTTCGTGCACCTTCTGATGCAGGCTGCCGCCGAACGCCACGTTCATTTCCTGAAAGCCCCGGCAGATGCCGAGCACCGGAACACCGGCGGCGATGGCTGCACGCAATAAGGGCAGGGTGGTGGCGTCCCGTTGCGGATCGTGATCCGTACCGGGAGCGCTGGCCGGGCCTTGATAGTGGAAAGGCTCCACATTCGACGGCGAGCCGGTCAGCAACAGACCGTCGAGCTGCGCGAGCAGCGCATCGGTTTCGGTCAGGTCGCCTAAGGAAGGAATGACCACTGGCAGCCCCAATGCCGCGACGCTGACAGCACGCAAGTACTTGTCGCCGCTGACGTGGTAGGGGTGCAGGCCAATCTGTTTGACGCACGCAGTAACGCCGATCAATGGCTTGAATGCCATTTTTATCACCTCGAAGTTTCACACTTGAACGAGCTTTTCCGGAGCTTAGCCTTGTTGATTTTAATTAACAACTCTCATGTAAAAAATTCTAAACGCCGAACGTCCGATGCTGAGGGTCTGCGCGGTGTGCAAGCCTGATATGGCACTCTGGCGCCCAAAAAAGGCCAGAAAATAAAGGCTGAAAGGCCATGTGTTCGCTATTGACTTCACTTTGCCGTTCGGGTTGACTGGCTCTCGCAAGTGAAGTGAACATAATAATTAACAGCTAATAGGTGCATCATGTCGGTCCCTCTGCGTGCCGTTCAACTCAACGAAGCAAACGCATTCCTTAAGCAACATCCTGAGGTTTTGTACGTCGACCTTCTGATTGCGGATATGAACGGCGTGGTGCGCGGCAAGCGCATCGAGCGCACCAGTCTCCACAAGGTCTACGAAAAAGGCATCAACCTGCCGGCGTCGCTGTTTGCCCTGGACATCAACGGTTCCACGGTGGAAAGCACCGGCCTGGGGCTGGACATCGGCGACTCGGATCGCATCTGCTATCCCATCCCCGATACCCTCAGCATCGAACCCTGGCAGAAGCGCCCGACCGCGCAGTTGCTGATGACCATGCACGAGCTCGAAGGCCAGCCGTTCTTTGCTGACCCGCGCGAAGTGCTGCGTCAGGTGGTGAGCAAGTTCGATGACATGGGCCTGACCATTTGCGCGGCGTTCGAACTGGAGTTCTACCTGATCGACCAGGACAACGTGAACGGTCGTCCGCAGTCGCCACGCTCGCCGGTGTCGGGCAAGCGTCCGCACTCGACGCAGGTGTACCTGATCGACGATCTGGACGAATACGTCGACTGCCTGCAAGACATCCTCGAGGGCGCGAAAGAGCAGGGCATCCCGGCTGACGCGATCGTCAAGGAAAGCGCCCCGGCGCAATTCGAAGTCAACCTGCATCACGTCTCCGACCCTATAAAGGCTTGCGACTACGCGGTGCTGCTCAAGCGTCTGGTGAAGAACATCGCCTACGACCACGAGATGGACACCACGTTTATGGCCAAGCCATATCCGGGTCAGGCGGGCAACGGTTTGCACGTGCACATCTCGATTCTCGACAAGCAAGGCAACAACATCTTCGCCAGCGAGGATCCCGAGCAGAACGCCGCGCTGCGACACGCGATCGGCGGTGTGCTCGAGACCCTGCCGGCGCAGATGGCGTTCCTCTGCCCGAACGTCAACTCCTACCGTCGTTTCGGCGCGCAGTTCTACGTACCGAACTCGCCAAGCTGGGGCATCGACAACCGTACCGTGGCGGTGCGCGTACCCACCGGTTCGGCGGATGCCGTGCGCATCGAGCATCGTGTCGCCGGTGCCGATGCCAACCCGTACCTGCTGATGGCCTCGGTACTGGCCGGCATTCACCACGGCTTGACCAACGAAATCGAGCCGGGCGCCCCGGTTGAAGGCAATAGCTACGAGCAGAACGAGCAAAGCCTGCCGAACAACCTGCGCGACGCATTGCGTGAACTGGACGACAGCGAAGTCATGGCGCGCTACATCGACCCGCTGTACATCGACGTGTTCGTGGCGTGCAAGGAAAGCGAGCTGGCCGAGTTCGAGAACTCCATTTCAGACCTTGAGTACAACTGGTACCTGCACACGGTTTAACGGGGGCTGACACTAAACCTGTGGCGAGGGAGCTTGCTCCCGCTAGGTCGCGAAGCGACCCCTCCTTCTACCTGAAAAGAAGGGGACTGCTGCGCAGTCCAGCGGGAGCAAGCTCCCTCGCCACAAGTTCTCATCGCTTGCCCATCGGTTAACACGATCACTTATTCCTCTGCGTAGAGTCACAACCATGACAAACACTCGCAGCGACTGGGAGCAACGCTTCCAGTCCTTGACACTAGAAGGCCGCGCATTCATCGACGGCCAATACTGCCCGGCACTCAGCGGCGACACCTTCGAATGCATCAGCCCGGTCGACGGCCGCTTTCTGGCGAACATCGCCAGCACCGACGAAGCCGACGCCAATGCGGCAGTCACCGTCGCGCGTCGTGCATTTGAATCCGGCATCTGGGCGCGGTTGGCACCCGCAGAACGCAAGCGCATCTTGATTCGCTTCGCGGACTTGATCCTGGCCAACCAGGAAGAACTGGCGCTGCTGGAAACCCTCGACATGGGTAAACCGATCAGCGATTCCATGGCCATCGACATTCCAGCGGCCGCCAACGCGATCCGCTGGAGCGCCGAAGCCATCGACAAAATCTACGACGAAGTCGCCGCCACCCCGCACGACCAATTGGGCCTCGTCACTCGTGAGCCGGCAGGCGTTGTCGCCGCAATCGTGCCGTGGAACTTCCCGCTGATCATGGCCAGCTGGAAGTTCGCCCCGGCCCTGGCGGCAGGCAACTCGTTCATCCTCAAGCCCTCGGAAAAATCACCACTGACGGCGATTCGTATCGCGCAACTGGCCCTCGACGCCGGCATTCCCAAAGGCGTGTTCAACGTGTTGCCGGGCTTCGGTCACACCGTCGGCAAGGCGCTGGCGTTGCACATGGACGTCGACGTGCTGGCCTTCACTGGCTCCACCGCGATTGCCAAGCAACTGATGATCTACGCCGGGCAAAGCAACATGAAGCGCGTGTGGCTGGAGGCGGGCGGCAAGAGCCCGAACGTGGTGTTCGCCGACGCGCCGGACTTGCGCGCAGCGGCTCGAGCGGCGGCCAGTGCGATTGCCTTCAACCAGGGCGAAGTCTGCACCGCCGGCTCGCGCCTGCTGGTGGAGCGCTCGATCCGCGAGCAGTTCATTCCGTTGCTGGTGGAAGCGCTGCAAGCCTGGAAACCGGGGCATGCGCTCGACCCTGAAACCACCGTCGGCGCCGTCGTCGATCAGCGCCAATTGGACAATGTGCTGCGCTACATCCAGGTCGGCAAAGACCAGGGCGCGCAACTGATTGCTGGCGGCAGTCGCACCCTCGAAGGCACCGGTGGCCTGTATGTGGAGCCAGCGATATTCGACGGCGTGACCAACGCCATGACCATCGCCCGGGAAGAAATCTTCGGCCCGGTGCTGTCGCTGATCACCTTTGACACCGCTGAAGAAGCGCTGCAGATCGCCAACGACAGCATCTTCGGCCTCGCCGCCGGCGTCTGGACCAGCAACCTCAGCAAGGCGCACACCTTCGCTCGCGGCTTGCGCGCCGGCAGTGTCTGGGTCAACCAGTACGACGGCGGCGACATGACCGCGCCGTTCGGCGGGTTCAAGCAGTCGGGTAACGGTCGGGACAAATCGCTGCACGCGTTCGACAAGTACACCGAACTCAAAGCGACCTGGATCAAGCTCTAACACTTTTGCAGCGGCGGTCGCCGGCATAGGCCGGCGGCCCTCGGAGAAATGTATGAAACACAGCTCTACACAAAATCATGTAAACAGCTATTACGCCGCAACCCGCAACCAGACCGGCGATTACCCGGTGCTTGAAGAACTGGTGGAATGCGATGTCTGCGTGATCGGCGCCGGCTACACCGGGCTGTCCTCGGCGCTGTTCCTCAGCGAAGCGGGCTATAGCGTAACGGTACTGGAAGCCGCCAAAGTCGGCTTCGGCGCCAGCGGTCGCAACGGCGGCCAACTGGTCAACTCCTACAGCCGCGACGTCGATGTAATCGAAGAGCGCTACGGCGACAGAACTGCCGAAGTGCTCGGCAGCATGATCTTCGAAGGCGCCGACATCATCCGTTCGCGTATCAAGGAGTACGACATCAAATGCGACTACCGCCCCGGCGGCATCTTCGCAGCGCTGAACAAGAAGCAACTCAACGGCCTGGCCGAGCAGAAGCGTAACTGGGAACGCTACGGCAACAACAACCTGAAAATGCTCGACGCCTCGGACATCCAGCGCGAAGTCGGTTGCGACAACTACGTCGGCGGCTTGCTGGACATGCAGGGCGGCCACATCCACCCACTGAACCTGGCCCTCGGCGAAGCTGCCGCGATCATTCGCCAGGGCGGCAAAATCTACGAACAATCCGCCGCCGTGGACATCTCCTACGGCGAGCCAATCACTGTGCGCACCGCCAAAGGCGTGGTGCGGGCCAAGTACCTGCTGATCGCCGGCAACGCCTACCTGCCGCAAGACCTCGACAACCGCGTGACCCGCAAAAGCATGCCCTGCGGTTCGCAAATCGTCGTCACCGAGCCGTTGTCGGAGAAGATCGCCCGCAGCCTGATCACCAATAACTACTGTGTCGAAGACTGCAATTACCTGCTCGACTACTACCGCCTCACCGCCGACAACCGCCTGCTGTACGGCGGCGGCGTGGTCTACGGCGCCCGCGAGCCGGACGACATCGAACAACTGATCCGCCCGAAGATCCTCAAGACCTTCCCGCAACTCAAGGACGTGAAAATCGACTACCGCTGGACCGGCAACTTCCTGCTGACCATGTCCCGCATGCCGCAATTCGGCCGCATCGAGAAAAACGCCTACTACATGCAAGGCTACAGCGGCCACGGCGTCACTTGCTCGCACCTGGCTGGCAAACTGATCTCGGAAATGATTCGCGGCGACGCCGAACGCTTCGACGCCTTCGCCTCCCTGCCACACATGCCGATGCTCGGCGGCCGCACTTTCCAGGCCCCACTCACCGCCATGGGCGCGGCGTATTACGCCTTGCGAGACCGCTTCGGCATCTAGGTTGAACCTGCCGGCGGTCTCCGCCGGCCAAGGCTACGCATCACTCCCGTGGCGAGGGAGCTTGCTCCCGCTGGGGCGCGAAGCGGCCCCGCTTTTTGCCATTGATGCAATCCATGCGGGACAAATCTTCGTGGCGAGGGGGCAAGCCCCCTCGCCACAGTTTCTAAACCAGAACTGACTGACATCAGAAGCCGACAGCTTTTTTGCCAGCCGTTTATCGAACCTGCTGAGCAACACCCACAAACGTGATTTAATACCCGCCTTCCACGGTTCCGGGACGGGAAACGGCGTAATCCGCGGCCACCAGTCGCCCGCCACCCACCCCCATTACCCCTTAAGTAGTTCTCACATAAGGCTGTCATGGACACGGGCTCACGACTCAAATTAGTACGCGAAAGCTACAAACTGTCCCAGCGCGAGCTGGCCCGGCGTAGCGGCGTCACCAATGCCACCATCTCCCTGATCGAACAGAATCGCGTCAGTCCCTCCGTCAGCTCCCTCAAAAAACTGCTCGAAGGCATCCCCATGTCCTTGGCGGACTTCTTCACCTTCGACCAACCGCCACGCGAGCATCAGTACGTGTTTCGCGCCAATGAACAGCCGGATCTCGGGCGTCATGGGCTGCGGTTGTTGCTGATTGGCGCTTCGGTGCCGAGTCGGCAGATGCGGCTGTTGCGCGAGCAGTACGCGCCTGGGGCGAGTTCGGGGGAAGAGCCGATTGTGCACGCTGAAGGGGAGGAGTGTGGGCTGGTTACCCGTGGCACGGTTGAGTTGACGGTGGATGGGCAGATTAGTGTGTTGAATGCCGGGGATGGGTATTACTTCCCGACGACGTTGCCGCATCGGTTTCGCAATATTGGGGCGGATGAGGCAGAAATCATCAGCGCCAACACCCCGGCTAACTTCTGATACCTGAAGCAAACATTAAATCTGTAGCAGTCGATAGCAACCATCAATGGCCGCTATCGACTCAGAAAAGCACCTATGCGTTCACTTCAAAGTGACTTCAAGTAGTCGAGAAGCTGTGACCGTTGGATGTCATTGAGCTTGCCCACGCCATAGTCATGGCCTGCGTTGCTATTGCCCTCAAGCTTGGTGTCGAAAAGAAACCAGTTCTTGTCCGATTTCTCGGTCTTGAATCCAACTTTTTTGTCATCGAACTCATTGGTCCCTGTATAAAAAGTCGAGGGGCGCTGGTGGGGTGGCAGGAGAAGGTCGTTGAGGGTCGGTACAGAGCCGTTATGCAAATAGGGAGCGGTGGCCCAGATGCCGGTCAGGGGTCTTGCTTTATAGGCGAGAAGAGGAACGGTAGAGCTGGCACGGTAGCAGTTGTATAGCCGTAGCGCTTTCTCATCCAAACGACTGAACAGGGCACGGTCCTTGAAGCCAGGGACTTTTTGAGGTTTGGTATCTATACCAAGCAATCCATCGAAAGCCAGTTCGGCGACATCGCGTCCTTTACCCAGTAAAGTCTCCAGGACGGTCACACCCAGCATGTTGTAGAGCAGGTCATTTGACTTGATGGTTCCTGATTTATCGACTTTGGAATAACCCGTCAACACTCCCGCATCCGCTTTAAATTGATAGGCATTGCACGCCATCCAGGGATCCGTGCCAATGGTCGAGTCTTGTGGGCTCTGGGCATTGAAATTGTCATTCGCAGAGATTGGAATCATGACCGCTGTGATGGCCGTGGTGAGATCGTCTCTACCAATATGGGTATGGCAGCCGGAACAATTGTCCTTAAACAATTTGGCGCCAAGCGCAAGGTCGTTTGGCAACTGCCCAGGCCACCGCGGAGGCTTCAGGCTATAAAGAGAACGCTCTAGAACATCCAGATTTTTCACATTCACACTGGAGACAAACCCTGCCTTGGCCGCAGATTCTTTAACCGGTCGAACGTCGGCGAACACACCGATGGCCTCTCCAGCATTACGCCCCAGACCTCCAGCATCCAGGCCGCCGTCATTTTTAATCGAAGGGAGTTGGTCTTTACTGACCATTCCGTTCCATTGGAGGACGTTGTGTTGATGCGTATTCCAGAGAAATGGATAACTCACCGGCGCATCAGAGGGGTTAGGGGTAGGCGGTTTCGCTTGGGTGACTTGACTGATTTTGTTGAGAATGTGGCCCACGGCATCAAGGCGACCTGGGCCATATTGCAGATCTGTGGCATTCAGTGTCTCGTTTTGGGCATAAAACGCATTCAAGCTATCCAGGGATTTTTTCAACCGTTGGCGATTCCCTTTCGACAGATCATCACCCAGGACACTCTTTGCAAAGCGTTCAAATTTTTCAGGGTTGGAAGCCGTTTTGCTTAAGGCCTCTCTAAAATATTTAAAGAAATTTTGAAAGTCGGCGTTCGTTGGCCCGCCATTGATCACAAGATTCTGCTCTTCAAATTTGATCTGAGCCGTGTGACAAGCAGAACAGTTCATCCCCACCCACGGTTCTCTCGACCCTTGTCCAAAAAACCAGCGGAGTTTCGTGAAAGACAACTTGCTGTCGTGACTGTCATCCAAAACGAAACCCATCGGCAACGTAAAGTGCTTACCGTTATAAGACGGACGATAAGGCGTGTAACCGTAGGCGGAGATCGTTTTGTCACTCATGAACTTCTCCTCTGAACCAGGCTCTTCCAATGCAAGCGCCCAGGAGAGAGGGAGAATTCTCGATCCTTGTGAAAGTTCAAGCCAATTGGACTGGGTGGTGTCACTCCATCCCTGATCCAGAATGTCGGCAGCCTGAGCCATGGAATGAGCGCCGAAAAACAACAATGCAGCGCAGGCAAACGGGGGGGGCTTTTAACGTGTTCATCAGATTCCCTTCTATTTGTAATTCCTGTTGAGACCCATCACGTTGGTAGCCAATAGCTACCAGCCATGAGTGTAGCCACAAAAAATACGGCTCTTTAATTTTGTTCCATGCCCCGTACCCGGACAGAGCCCGGGTTGTTCATTACGTAAAAAAGACCTTGCCGTTTGGCACTCGGCTTTTTCTCTGCGGACTACAGCGCCTTGGTGTTGTGAGCATTTTTCTACACCACATCAGGAAACGTCCTGCGCTCTCATCGGAAGCGCCCGATTTAGCCATTACAAGTCATCCCTTAACCTCCTCGAATGAATCCATTCATTGACGTCAAAATAGTGGCCATCTAATATCGCGCCACTATTGTGCTATCAGTCTCCATTCGAGGGATCGAACATGTATCCACCCGCCCTCGTGGCGAGGTTGTGCCTGGCTTTGCTGTGCCTTTCTCCGCTGAATCTTGCTCACGCTGCCCCCACCCCCGGTGAAACCGATCTGATCCGCGAACGTCAGGACCGCTTGCTCGACGAGCAGCGTCGGCGTCTCGAGGAGCTCAAGGAATTACCCGGCAAGGCAGCCCAACCCGCACCACCGACGGCCCCGGCCGACGCCCGTTGTTTCCCCATCAAGGACATCGAACTCAAAGGCGCCGACAGTCTTTCGGACAGCGAGAAAAATCGCCTGCTCAAGCCTTACATCGGTCAGTGCCTGGGCGTCACGCAGCTCAACGAGTTGCTGAAAGTCATCACCGATCACTACATCGAAAAAGGCCTGGTCACCAGCCGTGCCTACTTGCCGCAGCAGGATTTGTCCGGCGGGCATCTGAAGGTGCTGGTGGTCGAGGGCCGGCTCGAAGGGTTGAAGGGCGCGGAGGGCAGCCAGCTGTCGGAGCGCGAACTGGGGATGGCTTTCCCCGGCAGGAGCGGGGAGCTGGTCAATCTGCGGGAAATCGAGCAGATGGTGGATCAGCTCAACCGCTTGCCGTCGAATCAGGCGCAGATGGAGTTGTCCCCGGGCAAGAACGTCGGTGGCAGCGAGGTGTTGGTCAAGAACACCCCGCAGAAGCCGTGGCGTGTCGGGTTGTCGCGCAGTAACGACGGCCAGCGCAGCACCGGCGAGCAGCAGTGGGGCACGACGTTTGACTGGGACAGCCCGCTGGGCCTGGCCGATCAGTTGATGCTGCGCGGCGGTCATGATGCGGTGAGCGATCACCTGCACACCTCCAACAACGCGCTGCTCAATTACAGCGTGCCGTGGGGCTGGTGGAACTTCAGTTACACCTACAGCCAGAGCGAGTACCGCTCGCAAGCCCAGGCCAACGGTTTCAATTTCAAGCAGACCGGCGACAGCGAAAACCATCAGTTGCGCGCCGAGCGGGTGATCCATCGCGACGCCCTGAGCAAGACCTCCCTCAGCACCGGCCTGTCGTACCTGCGCACCAACAACTTCATCGAAGACAGCAAGCTCAAGCTGAGCAGCAACCGCATCAGCGAAGCGCAGTTCGGCATCAACCACGGTCGGCGGGTCGGCAGTGCCTTCGTCAACCTCGACCTGGGCATGCAACAAGGCATCGGCGCGTTCGACGCCCAGGGTAACGGTGATCCGGGCCCCGGCGAGCCGAACGCGCGTTACCGCAAATACACCGCCACCGCGAGTTATCTGCAGCCGTTCAAGCTGTGGGGCGAGTCCTTCAGTTTCAGCAGCCTGATGACCGGCCAGCGTAGTGAAGACGTGCTGTTCAGCCCGCAGCGCACCAGCCTCGGAGGGCTGTCTTCGATCCGTGGTTACAAGGACCAGTCGTTGTCCGGTGACAGCGGCGGCTACTGGCGCAACGAACTGCGCTGGAGCCATCCGATCACTTTGGAATGGCTGCGCCCGGTGTTCGCCGAGTACGGCACCAGCCTCGGTTACGACCAGGGTGTGATCCGTGGCGACCGCTATAACGGCGATCAGCACGGGCGCCTGTCCAGCGATTCCGTGGAGTTGTTCGCCCGGGGTCAGCATGTGGCCGCCAGCGTGACTTTTGCCCATTCCCTGGAACGTCCGGACACCCTGACCGAGCGCGAAGCGCCGATCTATTTCCGCCTGGATTTCTTCCTCTAATTTCGCTGCATCGGGACCTTTCACATGGACGTTCGCCACTACGCTTTTCTCGCTCGCCAACCTTCTGCCGCCGTGAAAACCCGCGAGCACTTCCTGGGCATGCCCAAGCGCGGACTGGCGTTCCTGTTGGCCAACGTGATGTTTTGGCAACCGATGTGGGCGCAGGCCGATGGCATCGTCGTGGCTACACCGGGCACCAGCCTCGGTCAGGCGGGCAATGGCGTGCCGATCATCCAGATCGCCACCCCCAACGGCACCGGCCTGTCGCATAACCAGTTTCAGGATTACAACGTCGGCACCCAAGGCGTCATCCTCAACAACGTCGCCGCGCAGACCGGCGCGACGCAACTGGGCGGGATCATCGTCGGCAACCCCAACCTGACCAACCGGGCCGCGGCGCAAACCATCCTCAACGAAGTCGTCGGTGGCAGCCCGAGCCAGTTGCACGGTTACACCGAAGTGGCGGGGCAATCGGCGCGGGTCATCGTCGCCAACCCCTACGGCATCAGCTGCAACGGTTGCGGTTTCATCAACACGCCACGCGTGACGTTGACCACCGGCAAACCGGTGCTCGACAACGGTCGACTGGATCGCTTTCAGGTCGATCAGGGCAGCGTCACGATTGATGGCGTCGGGCTCAATGCCAACAACGTCGACAGCTTCGAAATCATCACCCGCAGCGCGAAGATCAACGCCGAGATTCAGGCGAAAAACCTGACCATCGTCGCCGGTCGCAACGACGTCAATGCCGACAACCTCAACGCCACCGCCCGCGCCGATGACGGCAGCGCCAAGCCGCAACTGGCCATCGACTCATCGGCCTTGGGCGGGATGTACGCCGGGGCGATCAAACTGGTCGGCACCGAAGCCGGGGTCGGGGTGAAACTCGACGGCAACCTGGCCGCCAGCGGTGGTGATATCCAGCTCGACGCCAATGGCCATCTCAGCCTGGCGCAGACTTCTGCTGCCGGTGCGGTGAATGTCAAAGCCGCCAGCCTTGATGCCCAAGGCCCGGTTTATGCCGGCACCTCCGTCAACGTACAAACCCAAGGCAACCTGACAAACCAGCAAACCCTTGCGGCGCGAGACAGCATCGTTCTGAGTGCCGGTGGTGTGCTGACCAACAACAGCATCATCGAAGCCGGGGTCAATGCTGACACCAGCCGTAACGCCACGGGTGATGTGAGCCTGAGCGCGCAGAATCTCAACAACAGCGGCAAAAGCGTGGTTGCCAGTCGCAATCTCACCGCGAATGCCGCGCAGACCCTGACTAACCAGGGCGGTACGCTGAGCGCCGGGCAAACCGCCAACATCACCGCCGGGACCCTGGATAACCAGAACAAAGGTCGGGTGTTGAGTAACGGCAGTCTCAATCTCGCGGCCAATCAGGTCCTCAATGGCAATGGTCTGATTACCAGTACCGGTAATCTCAACGCCACCCTTGGTTATCTGAACAATCGCGCTGGCGAACTCTCGAGCCTGGCCGCCGCGACGTTGCGCATGGCGACTCTGGATAACGTGGCAGGGCTGGTGAACGCCGGTCAGGCCTTGAGCATCACCGCCACGGCGACGGTGAATAATCAGGGCGGCAAACTCACCAGCCTCGACGCCCTGAGCCTCAATGCCGGCAAGGTCGATAACAGCAGCGGGGGCCGGATTGCCAGCAACAAAGCGCTGACCGCCAGTGTCGTCAGTCTCGATCAGCATGATGGTGGGCAGCTCACCAGCGCTACGTCGTTGGCGCTGGATCTGAATCACGGCGAGCTGAACAACCAGAACGGTTTGATTAACGCCCCGTTGCTGGTGCTAAAAAACCTCGCGCAAGTGGACAACCGCAACGGCGAAATTTCCAGTGCCCAAGCGTTCACGCTGGCGGCCGACAGCCTCGACAACAGCAACGGCAAACTGCTCGGCAACCAGGCCGTGACCCTGCGCGTGCAGCAGTCCCTGACCAACGTCAAAGGCGTGATCGCGGCGCAAAGCGTCGATGTACAGGCCGGAAGCCTGAACAACAACGAGGGCACCCTTACCAGCCGCACCAACCTCGATCTTCGGGTTACCGGCCAGCTCGATAACCAGGACAAGGGGCTGATCAACGCCACCCAAAACCTGAACATCAACGCGGCGAGTTTGAACAATCAGAACGGCGGCTCGTTGCTCGGCAGTGCCATTACCATCGACTTCAGCGGCGTCATGGGCGACCTGAACAACGCCAACGGCCTGATCACCACCACCGGTCAACTGAGCATCCGCAACCTGCGGGACTTGAACAACCGCAGCGGTGAACTCTCCAGCAGCCAAAGCTACACGCTGACGGGCCGCAACCTGGACAACAGCGACGGCAAACTCATCAGCCGTCAGCAACTGGACCTCACCGCCGATACCACCACTAACCTCCATGGACTGATTTCCGGTTGGCAAAACCTGAGCCTTCTAGGCGGCAGCCTCGACAACCGTAATGAGGGCACCTTGTCGAGCCGCGACGGTGACGTGCTGGTGGACCTCACCGGTGCCGTGCGTAACAGCAACGCAGGCGCTCTGGTCAGTAACGGCACGTTGAAGGTCACGGCGGCCAGCCTCGACAACAGCGACAACGGCATTCTTTCCAGTGCCGGTGCGCAAACTTTCGTCATTGCCGGAACACTGAATAACGCCCAGGGTGGTTTGATCGACAGCGGCGCCGCTCTGGATATCCAGGCCCAAACCCTCAGCAACGCCAATGCAACCATCAATGCCCAGCAGGACATCAGCTTCACCGGTACCGATCTGAACAACAGCGCCGGTACCTTCGCGGGCAAGGGCGCGATCACCCTCGATTTGCTCGGCACCCTGACCAATACCAGCGGCAAACTGGCGAGCAACGGCCCGCTGGTGATTTAGCGCGCGCAGCAGGTCGACAACCAGGGCGGCCAGCTTGCAAGCCAGGCTTTGCTGAGCCTGTTGACCGGTGGCCTCGATAACCGCAATGGCGGCACTGTCGCGGCCAGTGAATTGTTGACGATCACGGCCAGTGGCGTCGTACAGAACAGCGCCAACGGTCAGATCTTCAGCAGCAACGCCGGCCTGACACTCAACGCCGCCAGCATCGACAACGCCAAGGGCACCCTGCAAAGCCAGGGCGACCTGACGGTGAAAACCGGCGGCGCCATCGATAACCAGAGCGGGCGCATCGTTGCCAAGGGCGGCAACCTCGACATCACCGCCGCCAGCCTCGACAGCCGTGGCGGTGTGCTCTCCAGCCTGCAAGGCGCCTTCAGCAGCCATATCTCTGGCGTACTGCGCAACGGCTATGACCTGAACAATAACCGTCAGGGCGGGGTCATTCAGGCCCAGAGCCTGAACCTCAAGGCACTGGCCGGCCTCGACAACTATGGCGGGCGTATCACCGCGCAAACCGGTGACGCCATCGTCGACACCGGCACCAACGGCAACTTCGACAACCGCAATGGCGGCCTCTACGCCAAGGGTCGGGTCAGCGTCACCGGCAATAACTTCGACAACAGCGGCGACAACGACGGGCAGATCGGCGGGCAACAGATCGACCTGAGCCTGCGCGGTGCATTGAACAACCGCCTGGGCATCATCGAAAGTGAAAGCACGCTGACCATCACCGCCGCCAGCCTCGACAACCAGACCGGTCAACTTCGCGCACTGGGCGACAATGGTAAAACCGCGTTCGCCATCGGGGGCCTGTTCGACAACCGCAATGGCACCGTGGAATCCGCCAACACCAACCTGACCCTCACTGCCGGTAGTTTGCTGAACGTCAGCGGCAACGTGCTGCACGTCGGTACCGGTATTTTCGATATCGCGACGGGTCAAATCGGCAGCGCCGGCGGCACCTTCGTCACCCGTGGCAGCCTGACGCTCAACGCCGACAGCTGGACCAACAGCAGCGTGATCCAGGCCGATCGCCTGACCGTCAACGTCAACAGCCTCAATCAGACATCCGGCGGCCAATTGTTGGCGGTCAGCCAATTGACCGGCAACGGCGGCAATTGGAATAACGATGGCTTGATCGCCAGCGATGGCAAACTCAATCTGACCCTCTGGGGCAACTACAGCGGCAATGGTCGCACCAGCAGCCTCGGTGATCTGACACTCAAAGCCAATCAACTGACCCTCAACGCGACGACCAGCATCGCCGGTGGTGGCAACACCACGGTTAACATCAATGGCGAGTTGAACAACCAAGGCCGTTTGACCTCCAGCGGCGACCTGATCATCAGCGCCGCCAACCTTAACAACTACGGCACGATCGGTTCCGGTAAAGACCTGACCCTCACCACCGGCGCACTGCTCAACAGCCGCGGCCTGATTTCCAGCGGCGGCGATATGCGTCTGCTGCTGTCCAGCTTCACCAACGCCTATGGCCAGGTCTATGGCCTGAGCAACGTGCACATTGGCCGGGACCGCGACAGCGGCAAGGCCGACTTGCTGGACAACCGTTCCGGCGATATCTACAGCGCGCAGGACCTGACCATCAATGCCCTGACGGTAAACAACGTACGGGACATTCTGGAATACACCGCGCATGAGAAAAGTTCGGTGGTGATCACTGAGCTGGACTGCAACCTGATCCCGATTGCGGGGTGCGACTTCCGCAGCGGTTCGCGTCGTAACGGCCATTGGGAGATTGCCGAGACCGACCGCCTGAAGGTCTCTGACAGCAGCGAGGCCGCGAGTCTGACCAGCGGCGGCGACATGACGATCAACGCTCAGGTGTTGAACAACACCAGCAGCACCATTGCGTCCACAGGCAACATCACTGTCACTGCCGACACGATCAATAACACCGGCCTGCAAGAGCAGGACATCATCACCAAGCGCACATTCTGGAACTACGTCGACCAAATCTTCGCCACGGTGCCCGCGGCGGCGGCTTTCAACGATAAAAACAGTCCGACACCCTCGGCCACTGTCGAGTCGGATCTGAGCTATTTCATCAGCCTGCTGGGCGGCGGCATGCTGACCGAAAGCACCACCACGGTAGCGGGCTCCGGCAGTTCCTATGATGCGGTGATCCAGGCCGGCGGCAACATTTCACTCAACGCGACGCAAACCATCGACAACAGTGTGGTGCGTCCTTATTACAGCTACGTCGCCGGTGGAAAGACCAACACTGACACGGGGGCCGGCAACGGCTACTCCACGCCGGTAACTATCAACGCGCAACTGTCGCCGGATCTGGCCCAGCAACAAGTCAACCCGCTCACGCTTCCCGGCTTCAACCTGCCCACCAGCCAGAACGGTCTGTTCCGTCTGAGCCAGGAAGGCAGCAGCGCCCCGACCTCGACCGGCCCGCAGAGCTGGACGCTTAGCGGCGGCAAAGTCACCGCCGGTGCATCGTCTACGCCGGTCACCCTCAACCGTGTCCAAGGTCTGCCAAGCAACGCCGGCAAATCCCAGCCGCACAAATACCTGATCGAAACCAACCCGGTACTCACCGACCTCAAGCAATTCATGAGTTCGGACTACCTGCTGTCCGGCCTGGGCTACAACCCCGACCAGAGCGCCAAGCGCCTGGGCGACGGCCTCTACGAGCAGAAACTGATCCAGCAAGCCGTGGTCGCCCGCACCGGCCAGCGCTTCATCGACGGCCAGACCTCGGACGAGGCGGTTTTCAAGTACCTGATGAACAACGCCATCGCCAGCAAGGATGCGTTGAACCTCAGCCTCGGCGTCACCCTCACCGCACAGCAAGTCGCGGCCCTGACCCACGACATCGTCTGGCTCGAAGAACACGAAGTGAACGGCGAAAAAGTCCTGGTGCCGGTGCTGTACCTGGCCAACGCCAACAACCGCCTCGCCGCCAACGGCGCGTTGATCCAGGGCAGCGACGTGACCCTGATCGCGGGCAAAGACCTGAACAACGCCGGCACCCTGCGCGCCAGCCAGAACCTGGAGGCGACGGCCAAAAAAGACCTGGTCAGCAGCGGGTTGGTGGAGGCGGGAGAGCGGTTGGACTTGCTCGCCACCAATAATTTGACCAACAAGGCGGGGGGGATCATTGCCGGGCGGGACGTGACGCTCAAGGCCACGAACGGCGACGTCGTCAACGAACGCACGGTGACCTCCCACGACAGCAGCGTCGGCGACTACAGCCATGCGCGCGACTTCGTGGACAGCGCCGCCCGCATCGAGGCCGCCAACAAACTGGTGATCAACGCCGGGCGCGACGTTCTCAACACCGGCGGTGTGTTGAAAAGCGGTGGCGACATGACCATCGATGCCAAGCGCGACGTCAGTATCACCGCCGTGGAAGAGCGCCACTCCGACAGCCGTACCGACTTCCTCGACTCAACCCTCACCCAACACGGCGCCAGCATCAGTGCCGGCGGGGACCTGACAGTCAATGCCGGCGGCGACGTGACCGTGGTGGCGAGCAAGCTCGACGCCAAAGGCGACGTGACGATGGACGCCAAGGGCGACCTGCTGTTCGCCACCGCCGCCGACGAACAACACAGCTACTTCAAGGACAAAAAGGAAACCCGCCAGGAAGACCACGTCAGCCAGATCGGCACCTCACTGGATGCGGGCGGCAAACTGACCCTCAAGTCCGGCAAGGACATGACGCTGGTTGCCAGCGACATCAGCGCCGGCAAAGAAGCCTACCTGCATGCTGACGGCGACCTGCAACTGCTGGCTGCACAGGACCGCGACTACACACTGTACGACATGAAAAAAAGCGGCAGCTGGGGCAGTAAAAAGACCCAGCACGATGAAGTGACGCAGATCACCCACATCGGTACGCAGATCAAGTCCGGTGGTGACCTGACGCTGTCCAGTGGTGGAGATCAGCGCTATCAGGTGGCGAAGCTGGAGAGTGGCAAGGACATCACGCTGGACAGTGGTGGCAGCATCACTTTCGAAGCGGTGAAGGACTCTCACCAGGAGAGCCACAACAAGAGCAGCAACAGCTGGGCGTGGACCAGCATGGAGAACAAAGGCCAGGTTGATGAAACGCTGCGGCAAAGCCAGCTGGTCGCTAAAGGCCAGACGCTCATCAAAGCGGTTGATGGGTTACACATCGATATCAAAGACATCAACCAACAAAGCGTGAGCCAGGCGATCGATGCCATGGTGCAAGCTGACCCGAGCATGGCCTGGCTCAAGGACGTAGAAGCGCGGGGCGATGTGGATTGGCGTCGGGTTAAAGAGCTGCATGACAGCTGGGATGAAAGCCATTCCGGGCTGGGTGGCCCGGCGATGATCATTATCGTCATCCTCGTCACCTACTTCACGGCTGGTGCAGCCTCCGGTTTCGTGGCTTCTGCCGCAAACGCAGGGGCAGGCAGCGCATTTGCAGCCGGTGCTGCAGCGACCGCAACGTCGCAAGCGGTCGCCGCTGGTTGGGCGAACGCCGCTCTCACCGCGATGATGACCTCCGCAGCCAGTACGGCTGCGGTCAGTACCATCAACAATAAAGGCAATCTTGGCGCCGCCATTAAAGAAACTTTCAGCGCCGAAAGCATGAAAAACTACATCGTTTCCGGCGCCGTGGCGGGTCTTGCCACCGGTCTGTTCAACGATTGGGCCAGCACCACCACAGAATCAGGTACCGCGTTGACTGATTCCACCAACGGGGCTTTGGCTAATACGGGCAAGGTCGTAGTTTCCAATCCAGGTGGACTGAGTAGTCTGGGAGGTATCGCCCAATTCACCGCGAACCAGGCGCTGCAAAACAGCACCTCTGCGCTGCTCAATAAAGCACTGGGTCGCGACGGCAGCCTTGGTGATGCCTTGCAAAGCAGTCTGGTGAATGCGTTTGCTGCCTATGGCTTCAACCTCGTGGGTGATATCAGCGTAGAGAACAACCTGCCAAACGGAGGACTCGCCAAAATCGGCTTGCACGCGGTGATGGGTGGCTTGGCCTCGCTCGTTGCGGGCGGAGACTTTAAAACGGGTGCCTTGGCGGCCGGCGTCAACGAAGCCCTGGTCGACGATTTGGCCTCGGTCTATGCCGGGATGCCGAAAGCGGATAGGGATCGACTGTTGGCCATGAACTCGCAGCTGATCGGCGTGCTGGCGACAGCTGTTCAAGACCCTGATGCCGATACCGACAAGCTGCAAACGGGAGCATGGGTCGCGCAGAACGGGACGTTATACAACCGACAGTTGCATCCCGATGAAATTGAGTTCGCTAGCGACGATGAGCGTGTTAAGCGTTTTGCCGGTGAGAACGGACTGACCATTGAGGAGGCCCAGCAAGAACTCTTACGCACAGCCGCGGCAATGGTTGATCGCGGTTGGAACAGTGTCCTCAGTGAGGAGGATGGCAATACCGCTAAAGCGGCAAGCTTCCTCAGAACAGAGTTGGCTCAAGCCAAAAATGATCACCTGTTACAAGTTTCGTTGGCTGATTACAACAATGAGCGTGTGGGGTTGGTGGAGTTGTTCAAGGACAGAACCTCCTTGGAGAAGGTCCTGAAAAACGTCGCCTTGGTCGATCCTCTGGAGTACCGAACAGACGCTAAATACACGCAAGAAGTCTTGAATGCCAAAGGAGAGGGCAGCCAAGAAGGCTTTGTCTTGGCGCTGGAGGGAGCGGCTAGCGGTGCATCGAAAACAGCGCTGTGGGCAATGGGCGCAGCCAATTGCCCGAGCTGCGCTGCTGAGGATATCGAAAACGCTTGGAATTCGATCCTGAGCTTGCCCGAAGAGTTGCGTTTAAAAGGGTATTTGGACAATCTACACATCATGCAGGGCGGTGGTGCGGATGTTGTTAGAGGCAATGAATCTGCAGCCACAGCGGTTGGCGTTGGCCTCGGGCTCGCGATTGATGGTGGTTTGACTGGCGTAAAGTCCCCCGTCGATATCGGCACAAAAAGTATTCCCTCTATTCCTGACTCAGGAGCAGGCAGCGCAGCTAATGCTGCTAGACTCAAAATGCAATTGGTTGCCGAGCAGGCTGCCGGAGCAAGGGCACCTACACAGATCACTAGCTATTCAAATCACGCATTGGAGCAATTTGCAGGAAGGGATGGCGGCATTGGTGTTAGCCCTTCTGCACTCAGTAGCGCTTGGTCTAGCCCTCTAAAAATTGAATATGTCCCTTCAAAGTACGGTCCAACATTCAGGTATACGGGGGCGGATGCAGTCATAGTGGTCAATGCTGAAGGTAAAGTGGTCACCGGTTGGGGGAAATCATCTTCGGGGACTGGAAAATGAACTGTGTCTTAACGAGCGCCCAATGGCAGCTTTTAGTTGCATTGTGTTTTTTGGCGGGAGAATTCCAGCTGACACTGGCTGAGAAATTACTTCATGGTTCATTATCATCGAGTGAGATAGACGAGCTATGCGAGTTGATTTCAAATGAGTTTATGATGAACGGCATAGAGGAAAGCTTTGAGCCGAATAGTTATGGCCTTGAGCTAGAACTGCTTCTGGATGCTGTCAACAGAGGACGCGGTCAAGCGCGTTAGTGTTTTGTAATTTTTCGGCTCTTTAAGAAAGCGGGGACAGACCACATTTATCGAGGGGCTGGATAATGCTCCTTCAATTTAATCGTGGTCTGTCCCCGTTTTCGATGTTTGATGAAAGGCGGGGAATTTAGAGTGATAGGGGCTGCGAAGTGACAATTACAATGAATCTTGAGATTGAAGTTGAAATTTCCTTTGAAGAAATTGCTTCAGTGCTCTCAGTGATGGGGGCTGAGCACGCAATTGAAAGTGGTTATCTAACAGGTAACTTTAAATATTCAGGTGTTTATTTTGTATTTCGTTGCTTTAGTACTCCTGAGGACGTTGCTGCTGAAGGGGTCAATGTTGATTGGAAAGCAGGTATGAGTGGAGCGTTTCATTGTCCTATAAAATATTTGCTGGAGAGTTCTGAGGATATTAAGTCTTTCCTTACGAAGCTGTCGATAGAGACGGATTTTAAATTTGTTCTTTCTTTTCAGTACGAAAGCTTGTATGTGATTCGTGATGAGTTTGGTATTAGTTTTCTGAAAAGCATGGTTGATTAGTTGGTGCAAAAAAACGAAAGCGGGGACAGACCACATTTATCGAGGGGCTGGATAATGCTCCTTCAATTTAATCGTGGTCTGTCCCCGTTTTCCCATTGACGTTGATGCCGGCCTTCATAAGGAAATTATGGATAGAGTGATACCTCAGAAGCCGGTTCCTGGCATTCCAAGAGATCCTGACGCACCAAAAAGAGTAGATCCGGGTCAGCCAGGTTACTCGTTGGAGTTACCTAAGGTTTGGGAATCGCTGCTCGAAAAAAACTCGAGTAACGCGCGCGTTTATACCCAAGATGAATTTCTCAAGGAGTTCGGGAAATGACATTGAATCAATCGGTTTTTGATGATCTCTGGAATGGCGAAAAAAGTGTCTGCTTTTTTGTTCATTCGGGGAGATGCTTTTGGGTTGTTGATGAAAAATACAATTTTTGTCTTGATGCGGAGAAAGATTATCGTGCCTACCTCGAGGGTGGAGATATTACCCAAGAGCAGTATGATCTTGCTTGTAAGGAATTTAGAGGGGGTATTCTGAGAATGACTGCGGATAATTTTCCGCAGTATTTACAGAGTTCAAATGAAAAAATCCTGTCTTCGTTTGAGCTTGAGAACTTTATTGGGGATGATGGCGATATATTTAAGAAAGTTGAGGTGTACTATTTAACGGGTGAGGCGTTAAGTATGGCTGACTTTAAGCGCGCCAATGTAATTTCTTCACGGTTTCCGAAGTTTTATATAAATTTTGATCGAAAAATATATATGCATCTGGATTATGGGCGCGCTCATGAAGACCTTGCCTATTCAGATTGGATCTCCGAGTGTGCGGATTTTAGCTTTCTGATTCCTGATAACGAACGATACTGGGTAAAGGCAGGTAATGACTATTGGAAACTTCGGTTTTTGTAACGAAGGAAAGAAGAAGCGTAAAGGCGACACCCATTAGCCGGTCTCGAGTCAAGGCTAATGGGTGTCCCGTTTTTCAATCTGATCCCGATTGCCGGGTGTGACTTCCGCAGCGGTTCTCGCCGTAACGGTCACTGGGAAATCGCCGAGACCGACCGTCTCAAAATCCCAAAGCAGCGCCGCCGCCAGCCTGACCAGCGGAACGAAAGCGGGGACAGACCACATTTATCGAGGGGCTGGATAATGCTCCTTCAATTTAATCGTGGTCTGTCCCCGTTTTCCCATCGTCCCCGTTTTCCCAGAGTTCAAAATTCTTGAAACTGTCGCTCAGCGGCTAGGAGACAATCCGAGTGCTGTTGGGCAAATAAATCTAATATCGGAGAAGTCGGTTTGCCCTAGCTGTACTGATGTGATTAGACAGTTTCGCGATCGATACCCGAAAATTCAGTTGAACGTGTTTACAGTGGAGAATTAAACGTGAAGGCTGATCTTGATTTTTATGATGCGGTTTGTTTGGTAAAAAGACTTTATAGTGATGCTATTGAAGGGCGAAAGTTTCGGCCTGAACAGGCGTTTGCATATGTCCAAGATGAGGCGGAAAGTTTGCTTCAGGATGGTTCGCCAGGAATAAATGCGGTTCTTCAAACTGCTATATATATGGAAGGAGCCCGTCGTGGGTTGGTGTTGTCAAAGGATAGCCTGTACGCTCAGGAGATGTTGGAGCTTTTAGCTGATATATATGGGAAGTGTGCTGTGCAAGAATTAATAAAAGCTGGGGTGGGTGGAGAGGATTTGGAGCGTATGAAATTAGAGATGGATTTTGTGAAAGAAAATTTTTTAAAGTGATCGAGAGAATGGGGGCAGACTACATTTTTCTGTGTCGCACTTTAGCGATCTGAAATAGTGTGAAATAGATAGGGAGATTGTTTTTCATAGAATTGACTAAGCTATTGGCATCATTAATTGTGAACGGATTCACCATATGCCACGCAGAGCACGTCTCTTGATGCCAGGTGTCCCCTTGCATCTGATTCAACGAGGAAATAATAGATCAGTTTGCTTTTTTTCAGAGGATGATTACCTTTTTTATTTAGAGCTGCTTGCTGAACAGGCCAACAAAAATTCGTGTGAAATTCACGCATGGTGTCTTATGACTAATCATGTCCATTTGTTGATTAGCCCTCATGAGCACAGCAGTACCAGTTTGCTTATGAAAGGAATAGGGCAACGATATGTGCAATACATAAATCGTACATATGGACGTAGTGGGACTTTATGGGAAGGACGCTTCCGTTCGTGCCTTGTTCAAAGTGATAGTTATGTATTGGCCTGTTATCGCTACATTGAGATGAATCCTGTCAGAGCCAAAATGGTGACGCATCCTGCGGAATATCGTTGGTCGAGTTATCGTGCTAACGCACAATCAGAGTTTTCGCATCTCATTACCCCGCATGCTCAGTACCTATCGCTTGGGGACACAGATGTATCGACTGCTGAAGTCTATCGCGAGCTTTTTAGAAGCGAGTTGGAGATAGGATTGGTTGACCAGATTCGGGCTGCCACCAATGGCAACTATGTACTTGGTGATTCGCGATTTGCAGCCGAAATTGAAGCTATAATTGGGCGACGAGCTCGGCGGGGATGCCCGGGCAGACCGAAAAAGCACTAGATTTTTTAGATGGAAAACGTGGTCTGTCCCCGTTTATACCCGTTTATATACCCGTTTATACTCTTGGGATTGATTTAATGAAAGATTTCGGACTGATGGGTATTAAGCTGGAGCCGACCCTGCTCTGGGGGGGCACGCCTCTATTTAGCTTGGATGATGCGATTAAACTGTTGGGGTTTTGCGAGCAAAATGACGCCGCAGTGCTCGGAATTGAAGGCTTTAAAATAGCAGGAGGCAAAAGAGTTCCTGATATGGACTGTATTGCTGACTTTTCCACTCTGGTTGCTGTAGCCGGGAGAGAATTTCCGACAGCATCCAGAGAAGCAGCTAAATTGTTTATTGAATCGATCGCAGATAGCGATGTGTTTTTGGAGTTTGTTCTAGTCAAAGCTTAATAAAGCAAGAGAGGGCGGATCTAATTGTTTGTTATGTCCCATCTTCAATAAATATTGCGACAAGAAAGTGGGCGGATTTATTTATTTGGTTGTGGTGCGCGCCCCAGAAAATAGATCTGTCCCGGGGAATAAACGGGGGAATAAACGGGGACAGACCACGTTTTTTGGGAGCAGGGCAGTGCTCTTTCGATTAAACGTGGTCTGTCCCTGATTTCCCTTGTTTATCGGCCCGCCGCTGAGGGTAACGGACAGGCAATATGTGCGTTTAGTGTGTATGAGGTGGTCCCGTCCGGGAAATCTAGTCGTCCATTGTCGAACGTACTCAATTTTGAGCCTCCCGCTGATTCTAACTGTGGCCGGCACTGACCAGATTGTCAGGCTAACGAGAAAAGGGGACGGTGTCCCATCCTGAACAAGGTTCACACCTTCCGATCTATTTTTCAGGAAGAGCGCAATGGAATCAGAACCAGACACACTTGTGTGGCCGCAGTATGGCCTTGCCAGCCTGGACGTTGCATGAGCCTGTGTGAGGGTTTTTCGATGATTTCGGTGCCGTAATATTCCGGATTGCCACGATTGACAGCCCTCACAACTTGTAGGAATTTAGCCGCCCGCAGGTAAGGGATATCTGCTGATGGCCAAAAGATGGCCGTTGTTCACCACACAAGGGATTGTCTATGCAAGGTTCAAACACCGTTGCTCAACAGGTGTGCGGTCAGCTGGTGCACGAGCATCAGAACACCCCACACATGAACATTGCCGAGCAAATCCTTGAATGCCTGTTTCGCCGTCGTAGCCTCGCCCCGGGGCAGGATCACGAACTGTCGTCGCAGGTGCTGGAACCCCATCTGACCAAGGTCATGCAGGCGGTCGAGAGCGGTCGCAAGATTGAAATGGTCTTGCCAGCCTTTCCCGGCAAATCGCCCAGCCGCAAGAAAACCCTGAGTCATCTGCCCGATCTTGCTGAACATCATGCTATCGATGAGTTAAACCGCCTGTGCACAGAGATCCAGGAGATCTACGCACCGGGCGCGCTGATTCATATCTGCTCCGATGGCTATGTGTTCTCTGACTTGGTGCATGTTCCCGATGCGGACGTTAAGGCCTACACCGACGCTATCCAGGACTACGCCGAACAGCACTATCCCGGCACGTTCGCCCATTTCGACCTCCGGGATGCCTACCCTCAGCTGGATTGTCTGGACGCCATGCGTGAAGAGATGATGATCGAGCACGGTCAGTCATTGATCTTGTTGCAGCAGCGCTTCAAGGATGATCCGCACATGATGTTGATGTACTGCGGCATCCATCGCTTTCTTTCCGAGGATTACTCGGGACTGAAAGTATTCGCTGGCATGAGCCTCAACGCGGTGAAGAAGGTCGCCAAACCGGCCTCGCAGCGGGTGATCCAGCGCAGTGAAGCCTGGGGGGCGCTGTTGCAGGCGCGTTACCCGCATTGCCTGCGCTTGTCGATTCACCCGCAGTTGGCGGTCTCGACGAAGATCGGTATCCGGTTGGTGCCAACCAGTGACCTGTGGCGTACGCCCTGGCATTCGGTGGCCATCAAGCGACGGGGTGTGGTCACGCTCGAAAAACGCAGCAATGTCGATGAGCGCTATCACCGCCTGGTGTTCCGCAAGGGGCGTCCTTGTCACTACGCCAGTGCTCAATGATGGCGTCTCGGTTGCGGGTCGAAGCCGTACTCTTCGATTTGGACGGGACTCTGGTCGACACCTTGCCCGACATCACCTGGTGCTTGAACCAAGTGCTGCTCGAACATGGTTGCCCGGCGCTGACCTCGGAAACAGTGCGGGGGTATATCGGCGGCGGCACCACGGCGATGAGCGAGCGGGTCGCCGCGCAGTTCGGCATAGTCGATGCGGTCGCCTTGCACCAGCGCTATGTGGCGCTCTATCAGCACAACCTGGTTCAATTTTCCCGTCCATTCAGCGGTGTCTTGGAATTGCTCGAAGGCTGCCGACAGCTACAGCTACCGCTGGCTATCGTGACCAACAAGGCCGAGGAAATGGCGTTGCAGGTTTCCAGAACGTTGCTGCCGCAGAATGCTTTCGGGCCAATTCTGGGGCATCGCGCAGGCAGGTCGCTCAAACCGCAACCGGAGGTGGCATGGGAAGCCGCCCGGCGGTTGTCGGTTGATCCGCAACGCTGCTTGTTCGTCGGTGACACGGAGATCGATCTGCAAACGGCTCGTGCTGCAGGCATGTATTCGGCGGCAGTCACTTGGGGTTATGGCCTGACACCAGACTTGCAGACCCAGGCCCCGAACTTGTGCTGTGAACACCCGGCCGAATTGCTGCGCGTTTTGCAGCGAGCCTGCGGGGCTGCGCATGCGTTCACCGAGCATGGCGACACCGTCAAATCCTATTGATACACACACCCTCAAGGAAGTTGTTCTATGGAACATAGAGATGCCTGGATCGCTGCCGTCAGCGATTTGCTGGCCGGTTATCTGCTCAAAGGCACGGATGATTGTTTCGACACACAAGGCAGGGCACACCTGGCGCTTCGATTGGGGCACTGCTTCGATCAGGGCCTGCCAGTGCGTCTGGTTTTGCCAGGCTTTCCCTGCAAGTCGCCAAACGCCAGCGACCAGACCTTCGGCGTGCTGCCGGACTACGGCGAGGTCATGGCCATCGAGCGCCTCGACCAACTCGGCCAAGCCATCGCCGCGTTGCACGCACCGGGCTGCGTGGTGTCGATCCTCAGCGACGGCACGACCTTCAATGACATCGTCGGCGTGGCCGACGACGTTCGCGCCGCTTACAACCGGGCGTTGCGTGAACTGTGCACCACCCACACGATTGAGTGGGTCAGCATGGAAGACCTGTTTCCCCAGGCCCAAAGTGCCGAGTCGGTTCGCGCCAGCCTGATCAAGCAGGCCCGTCTACCGTGGAAAAACCTTGGTGACCTGATCGAGCAGAGCCGCGACGATGAGTCCCTCAGCCGGGCGCATGACAACCTCTGCAGTCACCTCTACAACGACCTGCGTCTGTGCCGCGAAGAAGGACAGAGCGAGGACGAGTACCTGCAACAAATCAACTTCAAAGCCTACCAAATGATGTATCGCGGGCACGCATTGAACGCGGCGGTGGACCGTTTCTTTGGCGATGACATTCGCTTGTCGGTCCATCAATACAACAATGCCGGCCCCAAATTCACCTTCGGCCTCGCCGAAGGGCTGACCCGCGCGGACAGCCCTTGGCATGCCGTGCCGGTGTGCAACCTGGATGGCGGCCAAACCCTTCGCGCCCGCGCTCAGGTCGACCTCGACCACCATGTGCTGGTCACCTATGAGGGGCGGCCATGGCTCTACCATCAAACAGAAAACCCGCAGGCCCAAGGCTTCGAGTACGAACTGCAAAAACTTCCGCTGTTTGGCCTGGTGGTGCGAGACCCGTTGGGGCTGGGGTTCGAACGACTGTCCACCGGCCTGCTGGAAGCCCTGGTGGAAACCTTCGGTTTCGTCTGTCTCAAGGGCTGCCGCTTCGACGACCAGGATAGCTTTGCTCGCAGCTGCGAACGCTTCGGCACGCTCTACGAATGGGCCTTCGGTGCCGTCCACGTGGTCAAGCCTGCGGACAAACCCCAAGGCGTGGTGCACTCGCTGGAAAAAACTCCGTTGCACTGGGACCTGAACATGCTGCCCGACAGCGACGCACAAGTTCAACGCAACCCGAAATTCTGCGCCAGCAAATTCATGCTGTACTGCAAGACCGCGCCGCAGCCGGGCGAGGGCCAGACCACCATCGTCGACAGCCGCAACGTACTGCGCAAAGTCGGGCAGCAAGTCGCCCGACAATGGCAGGGCGTGAACATCACCTACTACACCAAAATGACCTACTTCGGCGGCTCGCCGCGCATGTACAGCCTGGTGGATCACCACCCCCGCAGCGGCGAGCTCATCCTGCGCTACCAAGAGGGCACCGACTCGACATTGCAGACCTTGAGCCAGTCGGTGCAGGACCATGACGAGCAGGCTCAACAGGCGTTGCTGGAACAGGTCAATGCGCTGGTTTATGACCCGGAGTGTCTGATTGCTCATCAATGGAGTGAGGGTGATCTGGTGCTGATCGATAACTATCGGACGCTGCACGGGCGGCTGCCGATGTCGGCGGGTTCTTCGTCGCGGGAGTTGTGGCGGGTGCAGGTTTACTGATTGTTGTTGTCAGAGTCGGAGCAGGAAGCAGAAAAACCGCAGTAATGCGGTTTTTCTACGACTGAAATTTAATCACTGCCCCTTGGGCGTATCGAACCCACGCTGCTCAATCACCCGAAACACATCACTCACATCCTGGACCATGATCCGCGCGATGTTGGTGACGGTGTTGATGTCGTGTTCGGCGTAGTCGGGGAGGCTGGTGCAGGCCATGAGGTTGAGGTATTTGAGGACGGCGTTGAGGCGTTCGCTGAGGCAACTGTGGAGTTCGCGTATCGGAGCGTCGGCGTCGATGAGGAGGACGGGGTGGTCGGTGGCGAAGTGGGACATTGGGCTGTAGTGGCGGAGCGGGTTTTGCGTCGTCATGGTGTTAATCCTAATAAAAGTAGAATTGCCACCGTTCTGCTGCGAAACAAAATGGGTGGCAGCTATGCGCGGGTTCGCAGACCGGAGGATTAACACCAGGACCCGGCAGACCCGAAGGTCTCCCACGCACAACCGCCATAAAACGATACGCAGCCGGGAGTCGGCCGTGCCTGACGGAACAAGGTGTCAATCTTAAGGGCTGCGAAACCCTATCGCCAACTGATGTCAGCGACAGCCCCACTCTAGGCAGCGATTTTGGTAGCCGCAACCGGAGTGTAGGACGCTCGGACGGTCATTTCGCAAAGTGGTTTTCCCCCACTCTATGGCGCAAACGCAGTAAAGCCGGGTGGTGTGGTGTGTCTGAGGAAACGGGCTATCAGGGTTTGGGGTTGCTTCGCAGCCCAGCGGGAGCAAGCTCCCTCGCCACAAAGGGCAGATTCCTACATATTTTGCAGACTTCAAAATCATGGCCGCGTCGTTACGGCATTTAACCCGAGGAGAATCCCATGAGTCAGTCACTGGAACGCGCCATTGCCATCGCCGCCGCGGCGCATGAAGGGCAGGTGGACAAGGGCGGGGCGCCTTACATCCTGCATCCGCTGAAAGTCATGCTGCGGGTGAACACGCTGGAAGAGCGCATCGTCGCGGTACTGCATGACGTGGTCGAGGACTGCGGCGTCAGCCTTGACGATCTGCGCAAGGAAGGCTTCAGTGAAGCGGTGCTGACGGCGATTGCGTCGGTGACCAAGGTGCCGGGCGAGTCCTACGAGGCGTTCGTCGAGCGCGCGGCGAAGAACCCGATCGGGCGGGTGGTGAAGCTGGCTGATCTGGAAGAGAACAGCGACTTGTCGCGGATTGCGCAGCCGTCCTGGGAGGATCTGGAGCGCGTTGAGAAGTATCGGCGGGCGATAGGGGTGTTGCGTTCGTAGCGGGTGTTGCCAACGCGTCGCCGGCGCGAGTGCCGACCATTCCGGGATTTACGGAGGGTGTACCCGCCAGGAACAACAAAGCCCCGATTATTCGGGGCTTTGTTGCTTGGGTATGCACAGTTCTCAGATCGTTACCGCACGCCGTCCGGCGTTAATTAGTGATTTTATTGCTGAAACTTCCAGGATGAGCTCGAAAGGCGACTTAATGTCGGACCCGGCAAAGGCAAAGCGGGCGGGTTAAAGCCACCATCAGCACTGCCGATAACTCCGACTACGAATCCGCAAATCGCGCCTACATCAATAATGACTGAGCCTACGACCAAGGTCCTCTGCTGGCCGGCCGCCTCATTTAAGGAAAAGTGACTGTGATCATTGGTATCGACCTGGGCACCACCAACAGCCTTGTGGCTGCCTGGGATGGCGAAAATGCCCGGCTACTCCCCAATGCGTTGGGCAACCTCCTTACACCCAGCGTCGTTGGCCTCGACGACCACGGCCAACTGATCGCCGGGGATATTGCCTGCGAACGGCTGCACACCCACCCCCACCTCACCACATCTCTGTTCAAGCGCTATATGGGGAGCGCCCGTGAAACGCAGCTGGGCGGGCGCGCCTATCGAGCGGAAGAACTCTCGGCGATGCTACTGCGTAGTCTCAAGGCCGACGCCGAGCGCGCCTTAGGCGGGCCCGTTCACGAAGCAGTGATCAGCGTGCCCGCGTATTTCAGTGATGCCCAGCGCAAGGCCACGCGTATTGCCGGCGAACTGGCCGGGCTGAAAATTGAAAGGCTGATCAACGAACCCACCGCTGCAGCCTTGGCCTATGGCCTGCAACAGCGAAACGAAGCGACCTTTCTGGTGTTCGACCTTGGGGGTGGCACCTTTGACGTGTCCATCCTCGAGCTGTTCGAAGGCGTCATGGAAGTGCGCGCCAGCGCGGGGGACAATTTCCTTGGGGGTGAAGATTTCGATGACCGGCTCGTGGAGCATTTCATCGCCAAAATCGGTGCCGCTGACCTGCCAGACACGGCCCACCCTGCCATAGCACAGCGGTTGCGGCGTGAGGCACAACGGGTTCGTCATGCCTTGGGGCAGGCGCAAGTCACGAGCTTTATCCTTCGCGAGCAAACGCGTGAATGGAGTCTTGAACTGACCCAGAGCGACCTGGCGGACATCGTCCGGCCTCTGCTGGACCGCCTGCGAGCCCCGATCGAGCGCGCGTTGCGCGACGCCCGGATCAAGGTGGCTGACCTGAACGAAATATTATTGGTGGGCGGCACCACGCGCATGCCGTTGGTGCGAAAGCTGGTCGCGGCCCTGTTCGGGCGAATCCCGGCGATGCAGCTCAACCCGGATGAGGTGGTGGCGCAGGGGGCGGCTATCCAGGCGGCGCTACAGGCGCGCCATGCCTCCCTCGAAGAAGTGGTACTTACCGACGTATGCCCCTATACCTTGGGAATCGAGACCTCGGTGCAGCTAGGCGCCGGTTACCAAAGCGGCCACTACTTGCCAATTATCGAGCGCAATACAGTGGTGCCGGTGAGCCGCTCCCGTAACGTGTCCACCCTCAGTGATAACCAGAAAGTAGTCAGGCTAGGTATCTACCAAGGCGAAAGCCGGTTGGTGGCCAACAATATTTTCCTGGGTGAACTGGAAATCCCCGTACCACCGCGCAAAGCCGGTGAGGTAACGCTGGACATACGCTTCACCTACGACAATAACGGTTTGCTCGAAGCCCAGGTGCATTTGCCAATCAATGACGAAACCCATCGGCTGGTCATCGAGAACAACCCCGGGGTATTGGCTCCTGAAGAAATCGCCCAACGGTTGGCGGCCCTCGAAGCACTGAAAGTGCACCCGCGCGACCAGCAGATCAATACCTTGCTGCTGGCCCGACTGGACCGCTTGTATCAGGAAAGCCTGGGCGATGGCCGGGAACGTATTGCCGGGCTGGCGAACCATTTTCAGCAAATGCTCGACACCCAGGATGAACGCCTGATACGCGAAGCCCGTGGCGACATTACCCAGCGTCTTGCCCATTTCGAGCGGGAGGGTTGAGTCACCATGAGCCATTGGAAAGTGCTGGACCTTACCCCGGAGGCGGACGAACGCAGCATCAAACGCGCCTATGCGCGGCTGCTGAAAATCCACCGCCCAGACGAAAACCCCAATCAGTTCCAGCGCCTTCGGGAAGCCTATGAAGCTTCGCTGGCCGAGTCCCGCTGGCGCGCGCAGATTGATGAGGAAGACGTTTATTCCCCGTTAACCGCAAGCGCATCAACCCCGGAATACCATCCGCCCGCGCAAGCCCCTACGTGGGTAATCCCTCAGGATAGCGTCGACATTCCAACCGCCATCAGTCCTCCGGAACCGTCCCTGGAACATATGCAGCAGTGGTTGGCCGAGGGTAAAGAGCGCCAAGTGCGGGAAGCGCTGTGCCTTTGGCTGGCGAGCGACTGGCTATTGCCCTTCGAGCGCCGCCAGCAGTTCGAGCAAAGCATATTGGATTGGCTCGAGTCCGCCGAAAAATGGTCGCCAGCCTTTTTCGATGGTGTGTGTCAGGTCATGGGTTGGAACGAAACCCAAGGCGATCTGCCGTGCGAGTACTGGCGCTGGGACAGACTGATCCGGCGGTGCGAGGCGCAAGCTTTTGCAGAGACCCTACGCGGCGATCTGGCCAGATTCGACGCCGATAAAATCCATGGGCAGGCAGCCGCCATGCTGTTCAAACCCATGACTGACCGCCGCCGGCGTGAAATGGCCGATTGCTTTAGCAACCTCGACTGGCAACGCTTTGCAGAGCTCGCCCAAGCCATTGAATATCAATACCCCGAAGTGCCTCAACGTCTTGGGCTGCAACCACTCGACAACTGGCGGGATTGGTTGCCGGCCACAAACTATCGAGGGGTTTACCTTTTCCTATGGATGGCGCTGTGTGCTGTTCTTATGGCTTCGGTGCTTACCGGGCCTACGAAGAAAGAAGCGTTCGGCATGGTCATCATGCCACTGATAATGCCGGTATTGATCTGGATGGGCATGAAGGTTTACCACGTTTGGGCCATGGTAGCCGTGGTAGCGGGGCCGTTGGATGTGTTGCTTAGCCGATTGTTACTCCCGCGCCGTTGGTACCGACAAGGCGCTGGGCTCTTGTTGCTCCGCCACATACTCCCCAGTGCAGTGCCCGCAGCCCTGGCGTGCGCATGGTCCGGTGGTGTCCTGTGGCTGCGATGGGTAAGCCCGGTGGTGGTGTTCCTCGGTACGATTTACTTCACAAATGTGGCCCTGAGCGGCGGTAGGGTCTCGATGTGGGCTCGGGCACTACGAGCACTTAAACTGAAGGCCGGGCAACTGCCTTGGCACATGCTGCAACGCGAAGGCCTCGTTGTCGTGATTGCAGTGGCCGTGATGGCGGCTACAGTCTATTTCCGTATGAAAACTGTTGTTTAGCGGACAACACGCAATTTACTGGGCTGTGGATGAAGAGAAGGAAATGAGTGGGGACAGATCCCTCAGGGGCGGATTTATTTGTTTGGTTCGTGCGATGGTTGGAAAATAAATTCGTCCCCTTTTCCCTCTGGTGAAGGCCAGGGTTGGATAGTGGTTTCCGAGCGCAGGAGAGGAGCGCGCCAAGGCTGGCCGCCCCTTCACGGCTTCACACACTGGGCCGGCAAAAAAATAGCGCTTTTGCTCGCCTGTTACGTTCATAGTCAGGTCGAGGAGAACAGCATGAAATCCCGGATCATTGGATTGCGAGTGGCCGGTACCGTCTACGCACTGATGGCCTTGGCGCAACTGGGGCGCCTGATTATTCGCCCCGAGGTTCTCGTTAATGGGTATCCCATGCCCCTGTGGCCAAGCGTGCTCGCCTTGATATTGCTCGTGGTATTGAGCATCTGGATGTGGTCGCTCACACAGTCGCGAGCAGAGTGAGGCTGACTCATCCAGGCCAAACCGCTTCTTGGGCCACTTCGGAGTGATGCTGATGCAGTCATGCTGCGGGTGAACACTCTGGATGATGGATTGGGTATTCCAGGTAGAAACGACAAAGCCCCGATTATTCGGGGCTTTGTCGTTTGGGTATGCGCAGTTCTCAGATCGCTACCGCACGCTATCCGGCGTTATTGTCTGGCCTGCGGTGACTACGGGTTCTGCGCAATGTGTTTCGGTCCCGCCATGGCCCACCCTATCAGCCCGAACAGCGGCACAAACACGATCACCACGATCCACACCAGTTTGTTGCTCGATTTGCCCTCGGCTTTACGTACCCTGTTGATCGCCCACAACTCGATCAGCAAAAGCACTGCCGCGAGCACGATCCAGATCGTTTCGATTTGCATGAGTCACCTCCTGATAGTCATTCAGTTAGGTGAGTGGTGATGGGCGGGGTTCATTAAATTTCGGGGGGAGTGGGGGAATGGCCGCCGAGTGAGCCGAACTGGGCGCGGCTCTGGATCATTTGTGGAATGCCGATTTCGGGGATAGATAAATTAGTAAGTTTGTTGCTTCAGACCTTAAAAAATATATGCCCGTGGTTTGGGTGTGTCGGGTATGTTCAGCCTTGATCCTGAGCGTTCTCGGAGACTCCGTAATGCCTGGTTTTGCCGAGCCTGGCGAATAACCTGTGGTGAGGGGGCAAGCCCCCTCGCCACAGAGTTGTGCATTGACTGACTCCTGTAGGAGCCTGCGATCTTTTGATTTTGATGTGTTGTGTCTGGAGGTCCCCATGGCCGCTTACAACCTGCGACAGCTCAAGTATTTCGTCACCACCGCCGACTGCGGCAGCGTGGCGGAGGCTTCGCGCAAGCTTTATATCGCGCAGCCGTCGGTGTCGACGGCGATCAAGCACCTGGAAGAAAGTTTTGGCGTGCAGCTGTTTATTCGGCATCACGCCCAGGGTGTTTCGCTGACGCCGAGCGGGTCGCGGTTTTATCGCAAGGCGCTGGAGCTGCTGCGGGTCGCCCATGAGTTTGAACAGAACGCGCTGGCGGACAACGACGTGGTCGCGGGGCAGATCGATATTGGCTGTTTTGAAACGGTGGCGCCGCTGTACCTGCCGCGTTTGATCGCTGGTTTCAAGGAGCGTTGGCCAGGTGTGGAGATCCGCATTCGCGATGGCGAACAGCAGGAACTGGTGCAGGCACTGACCGCCGGCAGCATCGACCTGGCGATGCTGTTCGAACACGATCTGGACAGCACGATTGAGACAGTGCCGCTGATGCCGCCGCAACAGCCTTACGCCTTGTTGCCGGCGGATCACCGCTTCGCGCAACAGGCGAAAGTGTCGCTGAATGACCTGGTGCTGGAGCCGATGATATTGCTGGACGTGGTGCCGAGCCGGACCTACTTCGTGAGCATTTTTGAAGAGCGCGGACTGACGCCACACATCGTGTTCAGCTCACCTTCGATCGAGATGGTGCGAGGAATGGTCGGGCGCGGTTTTGGCTTTTCGATTCTGGTCACCAAACCGTTTTCCGAATACACCTATGACGGGCAGAAAGTCGTGTGCATACCGCTGGCCGAAACCGTGACCGGTTCGGGTCTGTCGGCGGCATGGTTGAGAAGGTCGCAGCTGACCAAACCGGTACAGCTGTTCGTGGATTACTGCCAGGAAGAACTGGCCCGACTGTATACCTGAGCGTCGGGCCAATCATCAGCGGCTGATTGATAACAGCATCCGTTGCAGCATTTGGTCGCAGCCGTTCAGTTGTTCGAGGCTGACAAATTCGTCCGGCTTATGACCCTGATCCATGCTGCCCGGACCGCACACCACTGTCGCAATACCGGCCGCGTCAAACAGACCGCCCTCGGTGCCGAACGCCACCGTACCGAATTCCCCAGAACCGGAAAATGCCGCGATCAGCTCAGCGGCTTCGCTGTGCGCATCGGTCGCCAAACCGGGATAGGCCGACAACTCACTGAAGCGGATTTCACTCTGATCACTCACGGCGCGCATGCGCGGTAGCACTTGTTGCTCGGCGTAGGTCTGCAATTCCTGCGCAACGAGGCCAGGGTCTTGTGAGGGCAGGGCGCGGATTTCAAAGTCGAAGCGGCAATCGGCGGGGACGATGTTCAAGGCCTTGCCGCCGGAGATGACGCCGGTTTGCACAGTGCTGAACGGCGGATCGAAACGGGTGTCGTGATGCTCCGGTGCCTTGAGCCTGTGGCCAATCCGCCCCAGTTCGCCGATCAGTTCGGCGGCGTATTCAATCGCATTGACCCCGAGCGGCGCGTACGCCGAATGGCAGGCTTCGCCATGAATGTCGCAGCGCATCGCCAGCTTGCCCTTGTGGCCGAGCACCGGTTTGAGCTCGGTCGGTTCGCCAATGATGCAGAGCATCGGTTTGACCGGGCGCTGTTCGAGGGCTTTCAAAAGCGAACGAACGCCGAGACAGCCGACTTCCTCATCGTAGGAGAGCGCGATGTGCACTGGCAGCCGCAGCGAGGCCTGCACCAGTGACGGCACCAGGGCAAGTACACAGGCGATGTAGCCTTTCATGTCCGCGGTGCCGCGACCGTACAGGTTGCCGTCGCGTTCGGTGAGCTGGAATGGCGCGACGGTCCACGGCTGGCCGTCGACGGGCACCACATCGGTGTGCCCCGACAACACGATGCCCGGCTGATCCGCCGGGCCAATGGTGGCGAACAGATTGGCCTTGCTGCGCTCGTCGTTGTAGATCAGTTCGCAAGGCACCTCGAAGCGGGCGAGGTAGTCGCGGACGAACTCGATCAGCTGCAGATTTGATTCGCGGCTGGTGGTGTCGAACGCCACCAAGGCTTCAAGCAAATCGCGGCTGTTGCTCATCGGTCGTCTCCGGCGACACCGTAGCCAGGGGATTTGTCGGGGGCGAGGGCGCGGTCGATGTAGTCCTTGACCTGTGGGCGATAGGCGTCCCACAACTGCTGCAATTTGCCTATCGGATCTTCATCAGCCCAATCGACCCGCAGGTTGATGATCGGCCAGGTCAGTTCGCCGACCACTACAACGGCAGCCGAATGCACCGGCCCGGCTTCACCGCCTGCGACCACCGCCGCTTTCATCGCGGTGAGCAAGCGGTCGGTCAGTTGGCCCTCGCCATGTTCGTATGCCTCGACCATGGCCTCGATCACGGCTCGGTCCGCGAGCATGTTGCCCGCGGCCACGCATTGCTCGCCCGACACGGCATTGTGGTTGCCCAGGGTTTCTGAACCGCTGAAATGCGCGGTGCGGCCGAGGTGGTCAATCGCCGTGATTTGTCGGTATTGGCTGTAGCCGTTGCGGGTCAATGCCTTGTCCAGAGCCTCGGCAGGTGAGAGCCCTTGTTCCATGAGGGCGAGGGTTTCCGGGCCGAGGGATGGCAGGGTGATATTTTGTGTGGAGACCGCGCCGACACCGGGCAATAGCCAGGGGCAGCGGGCGCCGACGGCGATGCTTGAGGAACTGATTGCAATGCCGAACTGACCGGTTTCGGGGCAACGGGCGGCGATGGAGAAGGTCATGGTTTTGCTCCTTGGTTGGCCTTGGCGAAGTTGTTGTCTGTGCGGGCGTCTTCGCGAGCAAGCTTCGCTCCTACAGATGATCAGGGTCGTTCATGAAACAGCGATCTACTGTAGGAGCGAAGCTTGCTCGCGAAAGCCGCGACTCGGTCTACCTGCTTACTCAGGAATCACCGCAATCACATCAATCTCCATCAGCCACTGCGGCTGCCCCAGTGCCGACACCACCAACCCGGTGGAAATCGGAAACACCCCTTTGAGCCACTTGCCCACTTCCCGATAAACCGGCTCGCGGTAACGCGGGTCGATCAAGTAAGTGGTGGTTTTGACGATGTGGCTGAGGTCGCTGCCAGCTTCTTCCAGCAACTGTTTGACGTTGCGCATGGCTTGCTCGGTTTGCGCACGCGGGTCGCCGAGGCCCACCAGGTTGCCTTCGAAATCGGTGCCGACCTGGCCGCGAACATAAACGGTGTTGCCGGCCCGCACGGCCTGGCACAGGTCATTGTCCAGGCTCTGGTTCGGGTAGGTTTCCTTGGTGTTGAACATGCGAATACGGGTATGGGTTGGCGTGGACATCTGAGGCTCCTGAAGAACTATTCGTTAAGCGCCGACGGTGGTTTTATGCGCGAAGGGGGCGGTTTCAGCTTCGCGTTGCAGGGCATCGCGGTAGTCGTGGTATGAGCGCTGAATGGCGATCTGATCAGCCACGTACTTGGCATCGTGCCAAACACCCCAGATGAACGAAGAGCCGCGACGCGATTGCCATGGCAGGCCGAGGAAATACACCCCAGGCTCGCTCGACACTCCGCGCTGATGCTGCGGCTTGCCGTTGTCGTCGAACGCGTTGACCTTCAGCCAGCTGTAATCCGTGGCAAACCCGGTGGCCCAGATGATCGACGTCACGCCAGCCTTGGCCAGGTCGAGTTCAAGAATCGGGTTAGTGACGCAATCCGGATCCGGGAAGGTATGCCGCGCCTCAGGTTCTTCCGGCAGGTCCAGGCCATTGCGCTCGACGTAGGCGTCGGCGGCATTGAGCAGCGCCAGATAGTTCTCATCGCCGCGTGCCAGGTTGTCGGCAAGGTTGGGCTGGAACGTCGCCACGCTGCCATTGAACGATTGGGTCAGACCCACCAGCGTCATTCCGCGATGGGCCAGCCCACGGAAGTCCACCGTACGGCCACCATGCGCGCCGCTCACCGCGATGGTCACGTGTTCCCGGCCGGGTTTCATGGCGGCCTGATCCCACTCGCCGAGCACGCCCAGCCACCAGCAGAAATCACGGTTGCGATAGGCGCGAGGAGGGCGATCGTGCGCACCCACCGAGAGGTAAACCTGCTTGCCGGCACTCTGTAATTCATCGGCGATCTGCACCCCGGACGAGCCGGCGCCCACCACCAGCACAGCGCCCTCTGGCAATTGCTGCGGGTTGCGGTATTCGGCGGAGTGGATCTGGGTGAATGGCTGATCTTTCGGCGCGATCGGCGGAATAACCGGGCGCTGGAAAGGTCCGGTGGCGGCCACTACGCGGTTGGCCTCGATCACGCCTTCGGAGGTTTCAATGGTGAAGCCTGGACGACCGACATTGCGCTCGACTTTCTTCACGTCCACGCCGGTGCGGATGGGGGCGTTGAACTTCTTCGCGTAGGCTTCGAAATAATCCGCCACCCGTTCTTTCGGGGCAAAGCTGTCGGGGCTGAGATCGTCGAACTCAAGGCCCGGAAACCGATCGTGCCAGGCCGGGCCGTTGGCCACCAGCGAATCCCAACGACCGCTGCGCCAGCGCTCGGCGATGCGGCTGCGCTCCAGTACGAGGTGAGGCACGCCGAGTTTGCTCAGGTGTTCACTCATGGCCACGCCAGCCTGACCGGCGCCCACAATCAGCGTATCTATTTTTGTTTTTTCAGTGGTCATCTCTATACCCATCGAAGTTGGAATCAGGTCGGTTGTGGCCTGCCATTTCTTGGGTCAAGACTAGGGATCACCCCTGGATCGGTAAAATATTATAAAGCTGGCATTTGAATACAAATTACCGATGTAGCGCCTGCAAAGATTGCGGGCGTGTTGGAGGCAGCGCGGAAGTCCGTCCTGCGGCGTTAGTATTTTTCCATTTACCCATCATTCCCCTTGAAAATAATCAGTCTAAAAACCCCGACCCAGGCTTCGAATGGTTTGCTATTCTGAGGTTGTAGGTGAAGACGCAGACTGATGCGCAAAGGGATAGCGAGGAGGCGTGGGGCGCGCTCCCAAGGGTACACGGTTAGAAAGATCTCCGCGCTGAGATCCAGCCCTTATGCCGTGTGAGGCAGAACAGCCCAAAGCTAAAAATCCTGTTCTGTGAGAGGCCCGATAAACCTTGTAAGCCAGAGACCAGCGCTGGCCACCTACTCGATTTCCAAAGCCCGCCTTGTGCGGGCTTTTTCGTGTTCGCCGTAGCAGCTGTCGAGCTTGCGAGGCTGCGTTCGGCTGCGCAGCAGTCGTGAATCCGGCCGACGCGGTCTGCCTGACACACCGCGAGTTCTGGTTTGACGACTGCTTCGCAGCCGAACGCAGCCTCGCAGGCTCGACAGCTGCTACAACGAGTGTGTTGCCTGTTTGACGTGAGCCGCAAAGCCCGACTGATCCGCAGCAATCTCATCACGCAACGTGAGTTGCGGAATGTCATACGCCCCTGAATTTTGCGGTCGGAACGCAATCGGCGCAGTTTCCCACAGGTCATCCAGCCGTTGGCCGAGCGCCTCACAAGTTGCTGAAAATCTCGCCTCATCCATTCGGCTGGTCCGATAGATCACGAACGGTGGCAGCACGTCGAAGCCGGGGTAGAACAGTACGCCGTGCTGGATCGGGAATAGCACATCGTCGATCGGCCCGTTGATGCCCCGTGGGCTGTAATGAGATTCCCAGCCACCCGTGGTGACGATCAGCATCGCCCGTTTGCCCGCCAGCGTGCCTTCCCCGTAACGGTCGCCCCAGCGCGCATCGGAATGCTCCCCTACGCCGTAGGCAAAACCATAGGCATAGACGCGTTCCACCCAGCCTTTGAGGATCGCCGGCATCGAGAACCACCACAGCGGAAACTGCAGAATGACGGTATCGGCCCAGAGCAGTTTTTCCTGTTCGAGAACGATGTCCTGTCGTTGCCGGCCTTCTTTGAAGGCACGCTTGGAGTCTTGCGACGGATCGAATCGTGCGTCGGCAGGCCGGCCGAAACTGTCATCGGCGTCCAGCGAGGCTTTCCAGTCCATCGCATACAAATCGGAAACCTGTACCTGGTGGCCGGCAGCTTCCAGGCGTTTGACGGCAAAGTCCTTGAGCGAACCGTTTAACGATTTGGGTTCGGGATGGGCGTAAACGAGCAGAACATTCATGACTGAGTCTCCGTTGTCAGAAGCCAGCAGAATCAGGCCTTACCCGGTATATTGGAAATGAATAACCAATATGCCAGGTATTGTCATGAATAATCTGCGACGTCTGGACATCAACCTGCTGCTGACGCTTGATGTCCTGCTCTCGGAACACAACGTGACCCGTGCGGCGCAACGCCTGAATCTGTCGCAACCTTCGGTGAGCGTTCATCTCGCCAAACTGAGGGATATTTTCAACGATCCGCTGTTACTGCCAGGACCACGGGGCATGCGGCCCACGGCCCGGGCCGATGAGTTGCGCGAGCCGTTGCGCCAGGCCCTGGAAGCCCTGGAGCGCGCGGTGTCGCCCGCCAGCCCTTTCAACCCGGCCGAGGCACGGCAGACGTGGAATGTCATGGCGTCGGACTACGGCGAGTCGACCATTATCTTGCCCGCGTTGGCCGGGCTGCGTTCGGCGGCACCCGGCACGCGTTTGGCGGTGCTTGACCTGGTGCCGTCACAATTGGCCAAACAAGCGGAGCAGGGGGCAATCGACCTGGCGTTTCATACCACCGAGGATGCTCCCCCAGGCTTGCGACGTCGTGCATTGTTTACCGAACGCTATGTGTTGGTGGGGCGTACTGGCCATCCGCTGTTGAGACAGCGACCGACACTCGCGCAGTTCTGCGAACTCGACCACGTCATCGTATCCCGGGATGGCGGAGGCTTTCAGGGTGTCACCGATCAGGCGCTTTCCCAGCTGGGCATGACGCGCCGAGTGGTGCTTTCGCTCCCCCATTTTCTGTTTGTCCCGTCGGTGGTGGAGAGCACCGACATGGTCGCGATGCTGCCAGCGCGCCTGGTTCGCGATACGCACGCTTTGACCATGGTCGAGCCCCCGCTTGAAGTCCCGGGTTACGAGATGTCGATGCTCTGGCCCGAGCGCTGTCACCGCGACCCTGGGCATCAATGGTTGCGTGAGTTCATCGTGAGTGCCTTGTGATGGGTATCAATCAAACACAATCCCTTGTGGGAGCGCCTTGTGTTCATTGAGGTGTTTGGCTAATCTCGCACAAACACGCAAAAACAGGCATAACCATGCAAGCCGAGCATTCCTCCGCCGAACTCCCCCAACTGCGCCGCCAAAAAATACTGCTGATCCTCGAACGTGACGGCAAGGTCATGGCTTCCGAGCTGAGTCAGCATTTCGCCGTGTCCGAGGACACCATTCGCCGGGACCTGTCGGAGCTGGCCAGTGCCGGGCTGGTGCAGCGGGTGCACGGCGGGGCGTTGCCGCGGCCCAAGGACACGGGCAAGGATTACTTCACTCGGGTCAGCGAAACCGACGAGGTGAAAACCCGGTTGGCGCAGCTCGCCGCGCGCCGGGTCAAGGACGGCCAGATCGTGATGTTCGATTCCGGGAGCACCACGCTGCAGATCGCACGCTCGCTGCCTTCCGACATTGTCATCACGGCCGTCACCGCGTCGCCGATGATTGCGATCACGCTGGCCGAATACAAAGGCATCACGGTGATCGTCGCCGGTGGTCAGCTCAACCCGGCGACGATGTCTTCCAGCGGGCATGAAACCCTGCGATTGATCGAGGGCATCAAGGCCGACCTGGTGTTCACCGGGGTCTGTGCCATTCATCCGGAAGTCGGCCTCAGCTCGCTGCATTTCGATGAAGTGCCGGTGAAGCAGGCGATGCTCGCCAGCGCCTCCCACGTGATTGCCGTGACCACCGCGGACAAGCTGGGGGCGGTGGAGCCCTTCGTGGTTGCGCCTTGCGCCCGTGTGCATACGCTGATTACCGAACGTCACGTGGCCTCGGGCAATCTCGAGGACTATCAAAGACTGGGGATCGAGGTGGTGCAGGCAGACGCCTGAGCGTCATCGCGCCCGGCGCTGCATGGGTTACGCTGATAGCAACGACGGGAGGAATGCAGTCATGACTGAGCGTCATATAACCCACTCGGAAACGCTGTCGAACGGATGCACGATTGAGGTCAAAGCCGAGATATTGAGAGACGGTTCGCTGAAGATGTTCATGGGGGTCTATTGGCCGGACGGCTCGGCCATTGTCGAGGACAAGCACCCCTCGCCGCATCTGCTGGACATGGAAGCGGCGATGGAGTGGGCCATCGAAAAAGCCAAAACCATCGGTAACAGCCAGAGAACGCTGTAAGGCCCGGTGATAACGGAATCATTGACCGGCTTGAGGGTCGTAATTATGGGTTTGAACGCACTGCGATCGATTCGCCGCTAGCGTCACCTCATCCCCGTAGTTCTGACCTTTTAGGACGTTAAAATGAAGCGCACCGCGATAATGACCCTGGCCATTGCAAGTACTCTCCTGCTGGGAGGTTGCTTTCCTTACTGGGAAGAGGGAGACAGGTACGATCGGGATCACCGTGAATACCGTCGCGACCATGACCGTGGCTATTATTACCGTGATGATCGTGGGTATGACCGGGATTATGATCGTCGTGATGATCGCCGTCGGCACCGCGACCATGACGACCGAGACGATTGACCTGTCTGCGCCCAGCTCCAGAGCGGCCATCACCGCTCTGATCTCCTGAGGAATAATCATGCGAAGGCTGACTGGGCATATTGTTGCACCCCTCACTCAATGGCTGACGGCGGCAGGTATCGGCCTGACTGCCGTGGTGTTCAATGCACAGGCACAAATCCCACCTCAAGCCACTCAGGAAATAAACAGCTTGCTGGACTTTGTCGAGCACAGTGAATGCCGGTTTGTGCGCAACGGAAGCGAATACGGCGGCCCTCAAGCTCGGGCGCATCTGGAGAAGAAGCTGGAGTACCTTGAAGAACAGGACAGGGTGAACAGCGCCGAAGACTTTATTGAGCTGGCGGCCACCCAAAGCAGCATGAGTGGCCGCGCCTATGAAGTGCGCTGTCCGGCAGGCATACAACCGGCCAACCTCTGGTTGAAGACCGAGCTACAGCGGCAACGGCAACGTCATTGATGGTGTCTTGATGCGCTAGCGCAGCACAATCAAGCAGCCGCCTTTACGGCGTGCCAAACATCGCCGTCCAGTAAATACCCGCGTCACTCTTCGGGTCCACCGCATAGGCTGCACCCAATTCGCGAAATTGTGGGTTCATCAGGTTGGCGCAATGCCCCGGGCTGGCCAGCCAACCATCGACCACCTTGCGCACTGTGTCCTGCCCGGCGGCGATGTTCTCACCGACCTGCTGGCCGGCGTACCCCGCCAGTTCAGCCCGATCACCCGGCGTGCGGCCGTCGCGGTCCTTGTGATCGAAAAAGTTTTGGTTGGCCATGGCCCGGCTGTGGCCCTCGGCGGCTGATCCCAGCGTGGCGTTCCAGACCATCGGCGTGGTGGCGGCGAAGGATTGGGTACCGCACTGGCGCGCTTGCGTGCGGGCGCTGTTCATCGCTTCAAGGAGTTTCTGTCCCTCCGCCTGCCAGTCGCCCAAGCGCCCCGTCAACAGCGGGCGCGCCAGCACGATGCGCCACTCGCGGCCCTCCCGGCTGACGCCTATATCGACAAATTGCGGGTCCAGCACCACCCGGCAGAAGCTCTCCTGAATCGCCTTCATCGCGGCGGGCGCATCACGCGGGCCGGACAAGCTGATTGCCTGCACATTAACCATCGGGTACGCCGCGCGGGCCAGTGCCTGCTGCAGGTCGCCGATGCTGTTGGCGGACAGCACCAGGCGCGGATCGCTGGCCAGCGGTGGTAACTCCGAAGACGCCTGTCCGGCACAGCGCTGTACCTGGCTGCGGTAAACGTTGATCGACTCTACCAGCTGTTGTTCATCGGCCGCCGACGCGATGACGCTGAACACCAACCCGAATGACAACACGCCAAGATGCAAAACGGATGACAGGCTGAGCATGTAAATCTCCCTTGAACGATCTGTACCCATGATGCGCGATGTCCCCCCTCCCAATGCAATGCCTTTTCGCGCTCAAATGCAGTTTATTGCCTGCCTGTCGGTATGAATTCCGGCTACTACAATCAACCCAGGTCTGCGATCGTTTCGTTGCTCACGAAGGTTTCAATCAGAAGGGTCGGAACATGCGATTCAAAGGGGTAGCCACCTGCTTCGCAATCAGCCTTCTGTGCGGCCAGGTGTGGGCAACCGACCAGGAGCAAAAAAAGGAAGTGGCCGAAGAAAAGGCGCAGGTTCTGGAGCAGAAAGCGGCAGAGAAGGGTAGCGAAGCTCCGGTGCCCAAATCCGAGGTCATCACCCCCTCCGAAGCGCAGGCGGTCGATCCGGCGGGCACGGCGCCGCTGGAGGATGCCATTACGTGCCTTGCACGCAGTATCTACTGGGAAGCCAAAGGGGTAACTGCTGCCGACATGGAAGGCGTCGCCAGCGTGGTCATGAATCGGCTGGGTCACGAAGGTTTTCCGGATACGGTGTGCGCTGTGGTCAAGCAAGGTTCCGAAAAGCATGCCTGCCAGTTTTCCTGGTGGTGCGACGGGCGTGCGGATCAGGTAAAGGAAGACGACGAATATGCCATCGCCAAGGAGATCGCGCGCAAGGCACTCAACAAGCAACTGACGGACCGCACCCACGGTGCCTTGTATTTCCACGACAGAACGGTGAAACCCGACTGGGCGAAGCAGTACATCAAGACGGGCGAGACCCGGAAGTTTCTGTTCTATAAACCTGGTGGCGGGACGGCAAAGTAGGTGCGAATCGCTTCGCACCATCTGGAGCCAACCCTCTACTGGCCGCTTATGCTACGGGAGGGAAACGCTACGGTGATGGTCAGCCCCTCGCGCTTCCAGTCACGGCGGATTTCGCCGTGAAGCTGGCCATGCACGGTCGCTTTGGCGAGAAGGGTGCCGAACCCGGTGCTGTCGGGCTCCCGGTCAATGAGCGGGCCATTCCTTTCGCTCCAGACCACGGTGAATACCTCCTCACTCTCGCTACAGGCAATATCCAAAAGCCCTTCAGGCAAAGAGAGCGCCCCATATTTCGCGGCGTTGGTTGCAAACTCATGCAACAGCAAAGCGAAGCTGGTGACTGATGCACCGTCAATCGTTATGTCAGGGCCGGTCACGACGGCGCGTGACTGGCTGGTATCCCCGCTATCGGCATAAGGCGCGAGAATGGTTTGAATGAGGGCATGCAATGTCGTTGGCTGCTCGTTACTCAAACCGTGCGGTATGGTCAGGGTATGGGCTCGCGCCAATGCGTTCAGCCGTGCGCAAACGGCGGAGGCGAGTTCACCGGGGGTCGTTGCCGAACGGGCGCTCAGTGAGACCACGCTGTTTGCCAGGGTGAACAGGTTTTTCACCCGGTGATCCATCTCTCTGATGAGCAGGCTCTTTTGTTCTTCCGCCTGTCGTCGCTCAGTGATATCGCGAGCGATTTTGGCCGCTCCGACAATACGGCCTTGCCGATTTCTGATAGGGGAGACGGCGAGAGAGATCTCGACCAGGCTGCCGTCTTTGCGCCGCCGGAGGGTTTCATAGTGTTCGATGCGCTCGCCTCGACGGATGCGCGCCAAAATGCCGGGTTCCTCATCCCGTCGATCCAGGGGGATGAGCATATCAATGGGTTGGCCGACCGCTTCCTCGGCCGTGTAACCGAAGAGTCGCTGGGCGCCAGCGTTCCAGTTGGTAATCGTGCCGTTCAGGTCTTTGGCGATGATCGCGTCGGCGGACGATTCGACCAGCGCGTCATGGATCAGCGCGGCTTTGTCGGCGACGGTCTGGTCAGTCAGATCGATCAGCATGTTAACGGCGCCTATCAGGCTGCCTTCTGCATCGAAGATCGGCGAGGGGCACGCCAGAAAACGAACGCGTGTGCCATCCGGACGCTCGGCGATGGCTTCAATCCCTCTGACAGGACGTTGTTCCTTCAATGCCATGGACATGGGGCATTCATCGTGGGGCAGCGGCGTGCCGTCAGGCCAATAGAGCTTCCAGGAGCCGCAAAAGGTGCTCTCCCCAAGCGTCGGGGTCACTCCCCACAGTGCCACCGCTGCACGGTTGTAAAAGGTGATCAGACCCTTGGCATCGGTGGTGTAGATGGCCTCGGGCAGTGCCTCAAGGACATCGCTCAACCCCAGGTCATGAAGGGACGGGGAGGTTTGCTCGCTACCTTCTGAGGGTGTACAGGTAGGTCCAATAGCGGTGTCGTCCTCATGGACAGGCCCTTGGCTCATTCGCAAACTCCATGCTGGTGGTGCCTTGGCACTCGATTCAGGTGATTCGGGTTGAAACACAGGATATAGCGATGTGGCGAGGTCCCGGAAAGAACCTTGCCTCTAATTAAGGACTATTTTTGGTCGCGCACAAGAAGCTTGATCGAAATTCGCTCGCTGCTGCCCGTACATTTTTACGCTTTCTTTACGGTAGGTGTTTTCCCTTGCGAGGATACTTGCCGCGTTTTTTTGATCGTCGACAGGCCTGCAAACTCTCCAGGTCGCCTGAACGAACGGCATGACACCCATGGACTAATCTCATTATCAAGCCGTGGGGTTTCAAGGCTGAGTTCCAATGTTTGCCCGGTAACCCCGCAAACCCTCTTGCTCGAAGGTGACATGCCATTTATTTCCTTCAATCTCAGAGAAGCTACCCGTGAGCGAAACAGCGATCCCCGCCCATGAAAACTCCCACGCCAAAACATCAGGAGTGGGCTTGCTCGTCGCCGCGGTCGGCGTGGTTTATGGGGACATTGGTACCAGCCCGCTTTACACCCTCAAGGAAGTGTTCGCCGGCCACTATGGCGTCCAGGCCAATCAGGACGGTGTACTGGGCATTCTGTCGTTGATTTTCTGGTCGCTGATCTGGGTCGTCTCGATCAAGTACGTGCTGTTTATCCTGCGCGCCAACAACCAGGGCGAGGGCGGCATCATGGCCTTGACGGCACTGGCACGCCGGGCCTCGGCGCCTTATCCGAAAATGAGCCGGAACCTGGTGTTGCTCGGGCTGTTTGGCGCGGCACTGTTTTACGGGGACAGTATGATCACCCCGGCCATTTCGGTGCTCTCCGCGGTTGAAGGTCTGCAACTTGCGTTCGAGGGCATCGGGCATTGGGTCGTTCCGCTGTCCGTTATCGTCCTGGTAGCACTGTTCCTGATCCAGAAACATGGCACGGCACGTATCGGCATCCTGTTCGGCCCGGTCATGGTGCTGTGGTTCGTGGTGTTGGGCATTCTCGGTACATTCGGCATTCTGCAACGCCCGGAAGTGCTGCAAGCGCTCAATCCTGCTTGGGCGGTGCGATTCTTCGTGGTTCATCCGGGCATTGGCATCGCCATTCTGGGCGCCGTGGTATTGGCATTGACCGGTGCTGAAGCGCTGTATGCCGACATGGGCCATTTCGGTCGCAAACCGATTGCCCGTGCCTGGTTCATGCTGGTGCTGCCTGGCCTGGTGCTCAATTACTTTGGCCAGGGGGCGTTGATCCTCGGGAACCCGGAAGCGGTACGCAACCCATTCTATCTATTGGCACCCGACTGGGCGCTGCTGCCGATGGTCGCGCTGTCGACACTGGCCACCATCATCGCCTCCCAGGCGGTGATTTCCGGGGCGTTCTCACTGACTCGCCAGGCTATTCAGCTGGGTTACGTGCCGCGTATGTTTATCCAGCACACCTCCAGTCAGGAGCAGGGGCAGATTTACATCGGCCTCGTGAACTGGGCGCTGATGGTCGGCGTCGTGTTGCTGGTCATCGGCTTCGAGTCGTCCAGTGCGCTGGCGGCGGCGTATGGCGTGGCGGTGACGGGGACCATGTTGATCACGACCATCCTGTCCTCGGCCGTGGTCCTGCTGCTGTGGAAAACACCGCGCTGGTTGGCGATTCCGATGCTGTTGGGTTTTCTCGTGGTCGACAGCCTGTACTTCGCCGCCAACATATCGAAGATCTTCCAGGGTGGTGCGTTCCCGGTAATCGCCGGTATTGCCCTGTTCATTTTGATGACCACCTGGAAGCGCGGCCGCAAGATCATTGTCGAGCGACTGGACGAAACCGCTCTGCCGCTGCCGTTGTTCATCAGCAGCATTCGCGCGCAACCACCCCATCGTGTGCAAGGTACCGCGGTATTTCTGACGGCCAGATCCGATGCAGTTCCCCATGCGCTGTTGCACAACCTGTTGCACAACCAGGTGCTGCACGAGCAGGTGGTGTTGCTCACCGTGGTGTCTGAAGACCGCCCGCGGGTGCCTGCGGATCAGCGGTTCGAGATCGAGTCTTTTGGCGAAGGGTTCTTCCGGGTCAGTCTGCACTTCGGCTTTATAGAGGAGCCCGATGTGCCGCTGGCGTTGAGTCTGTGCCATTTGAAAGAGCTGGATTTCAGTCCGATGCGCACCACCTATTTCCTCAGCCGCGAGACGGTCGTCCCGACCAAGCGTATCGGCATGGCCCGTTGGCGCGAGACCCTGTTCGCGTTCTTGCTGAAGAACGCCAACAGCAACCTCAAGTACTTCAATTTGCCGCTCAATCGTGTGATTGAGCTGGGTACGCAGGTTGAGATGTAGCGACTCATCCCTGTGGGAGCGGCGGTGCGCTGCTCCCACAGGTAGACCTCGCCGATGGCACGCTGCGCAGAGTCTTGCCGCTGTGGCAGGCTCCGCCCGTCTCGGTTTATGCCCTCACCGAGACGCGACTGTTACCGGCGAAAACCCAACGGCTCATCGAGTTTCTGCGTGAGAAATTGCAGGATGCTTAGCGGGTGGTGACTGCCTTCCACTAGGCAAGACCCGCGGGAAAGCGGACGTTCAGCCTTCTCTCTAAAAGACCGCGAACAGAGTTAACGATGAAATTTATGCCCGTGGATTCGATTGTGGGCTTTAATGTCCGTGCTCACTATGCAGCCACGTTAGCTTCGACTCCGTACGAAGGTGGATGCGCCTGACGGCGGATTCAGGTTGCTGTGCACTTGTCCAATCAAGGAAGAAACGACATTGAAAATAGCTTTTGGCGCCCTGTTGTTGATCTGCCTGACTACTCTCGCACTCGCTGACGAGAACCCTGTCGGCTTCCAATCTTCCACACTGGCGGACCCGCACAGTGACCGCTCACTGGAGATGGTCGTTTGGTACCCCAGTGCGACTAGCGCCGCCACGCAATTGATCGGCGATGATATGGTGTTTGTCGGTGCTTCTGCCGTTCGTAACGCGCCGCCCGCTGCTGGCAAGCATCCCTTGCTGGTGCTCTCCCACGGATACAGGGGGAACTGGAGCAACCAGATCTGGCTTGCCAGTGCTCTGGCTCATAGGGGGTACATCGTCGCCGCAATCAATCACCCTGGCACCACCACTCATGACCGTAGCCCTCAAGCTGCGGCGCAGTTATGGCAGCGCCCGGTTGATTTACGCCGAGCCATAGATGCGGTCACGACTCAACCAGAAAAATTCGGCTTGGTCGCCAATGACCGAATTGCAGTAGTGGGCCATTCACTCGGCGGCTGGACCGCCCTGGAGATAGCCGGCGCTCGTTTCGATCCAGACCGCTTCGCCCTTGACTGCAAAGCTCACCCGCAGTTAGCGAGTTGCACCGTCTACGAAACGATAAACCCTGCAAGCACCTCAAAATCAAAGGCCGCGTTGGCCGCCGATTTGCGCGATGAACGCGTCTCTGCTGTGGTCACATTGGATCTGGGCCTTTCACGGGGCCTGACCGATGAAAGCCTGGCGGCGCTGCCGGTACCAACGCTGGTGATCGCTGCCGGTGTACCGTCGCGCGAGCTTCCTGCTGAGTTGGAGTCTGCCAACCTGGCCAAACGCTTGCCTGCGGCGACAAGCCGTTACGTCGAAATCAGCGACGCAAGCCATTTCAGCTTCTTGTCGATGTGCAAACCTGGCGCGCAGAAACTGCTCGAAGAAGATGTACCAGGCGATGGCATCATTTGCCTGGATGGCGACGGCGGTCGCTCACGTGGGGTGATTCAGCAGCAGATCACATCGCTGATAGCAGAGTTTCTTCAGTCATCCTACAAAGAAGCAAGTTTGTAAACTCGTGGTGCGGGAACTGCTGCAGCTCAACAAAAAACCGCTGTAGCAGTTTTGGCGTCCGCGCGATCTGTCAGATCGGTTGGGCAGGGAAGTGGGCTCTGCGGCGGAAGCGGTCGGTCGCGAAGGCTAGGTAAATCAGCTCTCAGCGCAAGTGATTGCGTCCTGACCGGCTTCAGCCGCCAGCTTCAATCGGTCAGCTTTACTAATGTATTTAGTCTTGCTTTTCGGTGCCAGTTTGGCGCTGGCCTTTTTGGCGTTAGCCTTTAATAACTGATTTATTTTTTTACGACGATTCATATTTTCTGCTCGGTTTGTCAGTGCTTGAATGATACCAGCTTAAAATTTCAGGTAAAAATTGATACCGGTTGCGGTGGCCCGCGGATTCCACTCCGTCTGCAGTGGCGGTTGCGGCGGGAACTTCAGGGTACTGGCCAGGTCAATGGGGGCCCTGTGTCGCAGATGCCGAGCAGTGCTGGTGGCCTGTTTTACGACAGTGCCGTCCGAGATCAGCTGAGTCCGCCCCCTGATGCCAACCAAGATTTCTCTGCCGAGCCTCCTCCTGGCGTTCTGCGTCGTCACGTCGCTTTGTTCGGTTGCTGCCGAGCGAAGGGCGCCCTCGCAAAGCAACAGCGCATCAACCACCCTGATCGAAACCGCATCGCGGCAGTATGGAGATGGCCAGTTGGACCAAGCCGCTGCCACGCTGGAGCGTGCTCTGCATATCCAGCCGAACAATCCCGCGACGCTGCATTATCTCGGTGTGTTGCGTCTTCAGCAGGGGCAGTACCAACAGGCTGAAACGTTGGCGGTGCGCTCGAACATGAGAGTTGGTAGCAACGTAGCGTTACGCAACCGCAACTTCCAATTGATCCAGGCGGCGCAGCAGGCCAACGCATCGAGCACCTCACCCAACGCCAAAGAGGACCAGGTCGCAGTACAGAAGGGGCTTGAAGAGGAGGCCCAAAGGCTGCGCGAAGCAGAAATGGCCGCTGCTGAACAAGCCGCTCCGGATACTGGGCGCGATGCTGGCAACTTCGCTCGCGCAATGCCCGAAGGAGAATTGCAATCGGCTTCCGCCGAGCCAGCGCCCGCGTACGATGGTGTTGAGATTCCCCGTGGCCATTGGCCGCCTCCGGGTAAATGCCGAATCTGGTTTCCTGATCGTCCGCCCGGGCATCAGCCCCCACCGGGCAAATGCAAGAAGCTACGGCATCGGGTTCCGTTGGGAGCCTATCTGGTACACGGATGAGTTTCTGAGTGTCTTCTGGCGGGTCGGCGACGGTCCAGCTTCGATCGTCGCGTCACATCAATTGTCAGACTTCCGTCTGTTCCGCCATTCCCAAGGCGTCATCGACTCTATTCCCAGACTAGCGACGATAGTAGCGGTGATCGTCCTCGTAGCGGTGCCGCATGGGCCGATCATCGTGGCGCTCCCAATAACGATGGCGTTCAGCTTCTCGACGGGCCTGCTCTCTGCGCCACTGTTCTCTGCGCCATTCGTCTCGGCGCCAATCGTCTCTACGATCGTGCCAACGGCCGTCATGCCAGTATCGGTCGTCATGGGCCAGCAAGGGGCCTGGCTGTTTGCCGGCCGTACTGGCCAAGGTTGGCCAAGGGTTGCCGGCGGCCTCGACCGGAGCCTGAACGGCTGCCATTTCAGTTGCGAAAACAGGGGTTGAGGTCTTCATTTGTGTTGCTGATGCGGAGCCCATTGCCGCGAACGCGAATAGGCCGAAGAGCACCATCCGTGGGTCATGGAATTTCATGAGCGAAGACAACCTCTGATTGACAATGGACGTGTGGCCATCTGACTGCGGGAAGCCTGCGAGGTCGCGCTTACCGAGGATGTGCCTGTCCACATAGACCGATAAAAAGAGAAAAGTTCTAGGGCTCCGCGGCTTAAATAGCCGACGACCTCATTGTTCGGCCTCTTTGAGGTTTGTTATCTAGTGGATTGGGTCAATTTGAGATTTATTACTTGGTGCAGGCGCACCTATCCCGTGACCGGTGGCCCTTGCGGTAAAAGTTTGGCCAGCCGGCGCAGGTTCTGCACTGCGGCGGCCAGCGTGAACTCATCGGTTGCGCCACTCATGCCACGTAGTCGTAAACGATCCACTTTCAAGATGCGCTTGAGGTGGGCAAACAACATTTCAAGATTCTTGCGTTCGTGGCGAGAGCGCATGTACTCCGGTGTCGCTGCAATATGCCGAGCCACATCCCGCTAGGGCAGCGTGTCGCGCTTGGCGAAGATGCTTGCCACTTCCGCTATGTTCTCGGTTCCCCAGGTGCACAGCGGGATGATCGCGTCAGCCAGGCTGCGACCGAGCGGGGTCAGCGTGTAATCCACGCGCGGCGGCACTTCCTTGTAGTCGGTCCGCGCCAGCACGTGATCGGCCTCCAAATCCTTCAATTGCTGGATCAGCACCTTGTCACTGACGCCAGGGATCAAACGCTTGAGTTCGCCATAGCGCTTTGGGCCGTCGCGCAGGAAAAACAGGACCAGCGGTTTCCACTTGCCCGAGATGATGCGCAGCGTGGCGTTGAGCCCGCAGCCGGGGTCGCAGGTTTCAGAAGGTGTGGTCATATTGGGTACTTACCTAAAAGTGCATACTTGTCGTTAGGTTATTAGATCCGCATAGTCGTTCTCAAGCAAGCAGCTCCCTGCTTCCATACAACGCTTAGGAAGGATGTACGACATGACCAGACTGAATGGAAAGACCGCTGTGATCACCGGTGGCGCTACGGGCATCGGCCTCGCCGCTGCAAAACGCTTCATCGAGGAGGGCGCCTTCGTCTTCATCTTTGGCCGCCGGCAGGAAGCGCTTGACGCCGCTGTGGCCGAACTTGGGCCCAATGCCCGCGCGGTGAAGGGCTCGGTCTCCGATGAGGCCGACCTCGACCGACTCTACGCGGCGGTGAAGGCCGAGCGCGGAACCCTCGACATCGTTTTCGCCAATGCCGGGGCGGGAGGCCCGCTTCCGCTCGGCAAGCTCACTGCCGAGCACATTGACGAAACCTTCGAAACCAATGTGAAGGGGACGATCTTCACGGTCCAGAAGGCGCTGCCGCTGATGGGCCAGGGCGGTTCGATCATCCTGACCGGGTCGAGCGCCGGCACCACGGGCGCCCCGGCATTCAGCGTCTACAGCGCGAGCAAGGCGGCAGTGCGCAACCTCGCGCGGACCTGGGCGGAGGACTTGAAGGGCACCGGCATCCGGGTAAACGTGCTGTCGCCCGGGCCGACGGCGACCGAACTCGCGAAGGCCGCGCTAGGCGAGGAGGGCATGAAGGTCTTCGCCTCGATGAATCCGCTCCAGCGCATGGCCGATCCAGCGGAGATCGGAGCGGTGGCTGCCTTTCTCGCGTCACAGGACAGCAGCTTCATGACCGCCAGCGAGGTCGCCGTCGACGGCGGCCTGGCGCAAATCTGACTCGCCACGCCCGGCCCGCTATTTGGCGCCGCCGGGGGTGGTAAACCTGAGGAGAATATATGAGCTACGCAATCATCGGTTTCGGCAATATCGGCCAGGCCCTGGCCAAGGCGTTTGCCCGCAACGGCATCGAAGTAGCCGTTGCAACCACGCGCGCCCCGGAAAGCTTTGCATCCGTCGCAGCAGCGATCGGACCTCAGATCATTCCCAAAAAACTGGCGGACGCGGTCAAGGCGGACATCGTCTTTCTGGCTGTCCGTTTCGAGTCGCACCCGGATGTCGCTAAGGCGTTGCCGACCTGGAAGGGGAAGACCATCATCGATGTGACCAATGCCTACGGCGTGTCCCCTGAAGAACTGGGAGGAGAGCCATCTTCCAGAGTCGTCGCGCAGGCCTTTACTGGTGGACGACTGGTCAAGGGCTTCAATCATTTGGGCGCTGCCGTCCTTGGCCAGGATCCGGCCGTACAGGGTGGCAGGAGAGTCGTGTTCCTGGCGAGCGACGATGACGGCGCCGCAACGGAAGTGGGTGCGCTTGCAGAAAATCTCGGTTTCTCGCCGATCAAACTGGGTGGGCTTTCGGAAGGTGGACTGCTTGTGCAGGCGCGCGGAAATAGCTGGGGTCAACTGATCTTCAAGGACTTGGTCAAGTTCGGCTGATGAATCGCGATCGTAAATGTTGATGCGGTCCTGGCCACAACTTGGAAAGTCAAAGCCACGAACAGGACGTTTGAGGACCATTTTGTCTTCGCCATCACTGTTCGCAATGGCAAGCTGACGAACATCCGGGAGTACGTCGACACGCAAGCATTGGCGCGGGCCTCGGAAATGGTCGCGAGCCCTCGGACCTGAGTCATCGGAACCGATACCAACTCATTTGCGCGCCGTGACAGGGCGCGTTCGCCGCTTTGTTCATCCCCCGCTCTCAGGAAAGAGGCACCCGCCATTGCGGACCAGCGCCTTCACTTCCTCGCTCACCTGCATGGGGTTTTGACTTAATCGAGCAACTAAGTCCTCGTGGCGCCGCACGTACGACTTCGAATCATGCTTCGCGCTCCAGAGCACAATGTTGATCACGATGGGAATGAGGTCCAGGCCCTTCTCGGTCAACGTGTAAAAGTCCTTGCGTCTGTCGTCGGGGCTGGGCGCCTTCGAGAGAACGCCTTGCTCCTCAAGAAAGGCAAGTCGGGAAGCAAGAACATTGGTCGCGATTCCCTCTTCCGATTTCAGAAACTGGCCATACGTCTTCTTTCCAACAAAAACGATGTCGCGAATGATCAAGAGCGACCACCGGTCGCCAAAAATCTCCACGCCGTAGTTCACCGCGCAATGGGATCGAAAGTCTTCTTTAAGAGTTGTCTTCATGGCTGGATCTTAGCATCGCTTGCATGTCGCAAGTAAAATTCCATAGATCACTTGCTATTTGCAAGTAAAGCGACCAGCATGGATCGCACGTTGAATGAGTTCGCCGGATCGCACCAGCAGCCATGGAATGATCAACCCCCATACCTGCAAGGAAACTGCGCATGAGCACTATCAGCATCATCGGCTCAGGTGGCATGGCCGCAGCGATCGGCGGCCTTGCCGCCCAAGCCGGACACACCGTCGAGGTGATGAGTCGTGACGCCATCAAGGCGCGGGCGCTGGCCGAGCAGATCGGAGCCGGCGCGACGACAGGAACGTTCGGCGCCGCGCCGGCCGGGGATATTGTCATTCTGGCGGTTCCCTATTCAGTCGTTCTCGACGTGGTGAAGCAGTACGGCGAAGAATTGGCAGGCAAGCTTCTTGTCGACATCACCAACCCCGTCGCCCCCGACTTCACAAGCTTTGTGACTCCTGAGAATAGTTTCGGCGCGCAGGAAATCGCCAAAGCAGCCCCAGCCGACGCCGAAGTCATCAAGGCGTTCAACACCCATTTCTCCCACGTCCTGGCTGCCGGTCCTGTCGAGGGCCACCCGTTGGACGTGTTCATCGCTGGAGACGACGCGCAGGCGAAGGCACGCGTCTCGGCATTCATCGAGAGCCTCGGATTACGCCCGATGGACACCGGGCCGTTGCTCATGGCGCGAACGTTGGAGCACGCCTGCCTGCTTTCGCTGGGCCTCATTGCCCACTCCGTCAAGCACACGCACTTCTCAATCGGCGTCAGCCTTCTCGGCTGACCGCACCCGCAGCACCATTTTTTATCCCACTTACAAGGAACACCAACATGCGCGTTTTCGTAACTGGCGGGACCGGCCATTCCGGTCCATACATCATCTCCGACCTCATCGCTGCCGGCCACGAGGTCACCGCTTTGGCCCGGTCAGACAGCGCGGCGGAGGCGATCACTGCGCTCGGCGCAAAGGTGCGTCGCGGTGATCTCGATGATCTCGAGGGGCTCAAGGAGGCGGCTGCAGCCGCCGACGGCGTAATCCACGTCGCGCACCGACAAGACCTGCTTCCGGTCGGCGGGATCGACGCTGTTGCCGCAGCGGAGGTCCAGATCATGCTCGCATACGGTGATGCACTGGCTGGAACGGGAAAGCCGCTGGTCGTGTCAGGCAGCATCGGTTCGCCGACTAACGAGGGTTGGCCGGTTCCTGGGCCGCTCCAGAGCCGACCGGCGACCGAGGAGGATCCGGCTCTTTCTCCGGCTGGCGATCAATATAAGGGCTCCCTGCGGGTTCGTAACATCGTGGAGCTGACTGTAATCGGTCTCGCAGAGCGGGGCGTACGGTCTTCGGTCGTGCGCATTTCTGAAATCATGCACAGCTCAACCGACAAGGCCGGTTTCCTTCAGGTCCTCATCGGGCAAGCAAAGGAAAAGGGCGTCGTTGGCTTCCCCGGCGACGGCTCCAACCGGTGGGCGGCAGTGCATGCCCGCGACCTCGCTACCCTGTTCCGCCTGGCGCTGGAGAAGGGGCCCGCTGGCAGATCCTGGCATGCGGTTGCCGAAGGGGCTATCCCGTATCGCGAGATCGCGCAGGCCATTGGCAGCCGTCTGAACCTTCCCGTCGTGCCCATTCCTGCGGACGTAATGATGGGGCCGGGTTTCTTCGGCTTCCTCGCGAACTTGGTGACGCTGGATACCCCGGCGTCGAGCGATATCACGCGCCGGATGCTCGGCTGGACACCAATGCAGCCGGGCCTGTTTGCCGATATGGACAATGGCCATTACTTCCCTGCCGCCTGAGTGAGCTGAGGCTGTTCGCCGGGTCGCAACGAGCCCGGCACAACACGGGATACCAACCGGGGGAAGCCCGTTCAGAGATTGCGGGCAATACCCCAACTCATTTGGAGATTACACATGAGCACTATCAGCATCATCGGTTCAGGAGGCATGGCTGCGGCCATTGCCGTTCGTGCCGCCAAAGCTGGACACACCGTCGAGGTGGTCAGCCGCGACCCCACCAAGGCGCAGGTGCTGGTCGACAAGCTCGCAGCAGGAGCGACCACAGGAACCTATGGGGCCGCGCCCGCTGGCGACATCGTCATCCTCGCCGTGCCTTACACCGGTGCGGCCTCGGTGGTGACCGATTACGGAGACGCACTCGACGGCAAGGTGATCATCGACATCACCAACACGGCCTCGCCGGACCTCACGGGTCTCGTCTCTCCCGCCGGCAGTTCTGGTGCGCAGGAGATCGCCAGGATCGCCCCCGCCAGCGCGCATGTCGTGAAGGCATTCAACACCCTTTTCGGCCACGTCCTTGCCAAGGGAGGCCCCCTCGATGCGTTCATCGCCGCCGACGACCCGCAGGCCAAGGCACGCGTCTCGACGTTCATCGAAAGTCTCGGGCTGCGTCCGTTGGATGTTGGTGGCCTGCACATGGCCCAGACGCTCGAGGCGCTCGGCCTGATGATGATCGGCCTGGCGAAAAACGGCGCCGGCACTTGGGACATCGCCTTGAAAGTCGATATCGGCTGAGTCTCCGACACCACGCCCCTCACCGGCAGGTCCACAAGGTATCTGATTAGAACGGACGCGAGCAGATGCGAGAGAAGCGGAGAGATTTTGATGAACACACAAAAGAATGTTCAGGTTGTTAAGGACTTCTTTACTGCAATGGGCCGCAGCGATAGGCGAGGTCTAATGGCGCTGACTTCCGAAGATATTGAATGGATCATTCCGGGCGAGGACTGGCCGCTGGCTGGCACGCATCGCGGGCACGCGGAATTGGAAGATCTGCTTCAGAAGGCTTCCGAAAAGATGGAAACCTCTGTCATGGAGTTCCATGAATACGTGGCGCAGGGTGACCGGGTTCTGGTCGTCGGCTTCGCCAAGGGGAGAATCAAAGCCACGAATAAAACGTGGGAGGACGATTGGGTCTTCGCCATTACCGTGCGAAATGGAAAGCTGACGAACATCCGGGAGTATATCGATACGCAAGCACTGTCGCGGGCCTGCGAAATGGACGTGGGCTCCAGGCCCTGACCCATCGAGAAGAACTGTACGCAGCCGGGGAGGGGAGCGGGGAAGACATCGCGAAGTGTGTCTCCTTCTTCTCGGATAAAGGAGAGGATTGCTAAACCAGTTGGCGAATCCCCAAAGACAAAATCAACCCACCGCACAGTCGATCAATTGCTTTTTTCCTCCCTTGATACCCGGCAGCGATCTTGGGTTGCGAAAGAGCGATTGCGACCATTCCATACCAGGTCATTGAAACCACCACGACAACTGCCAGCATCGACAAAAACGTGCCTGGCGAAACGTGGGCGGGGGCTGCGGCTGAAAAGACAGCGGCATAGAAAGCCATGGACTTGGGGTTGCCAATATTGGTAACCACACCCTGAATGAAGGACTGCCGGCAACTGCCGGCGATGGCATCATTTAGCGGGCCAAGCGCATTCTTCCCTGCGTTGATCAGCAGTCGGAATCCGAACCACATCAGGTAGGCGGCGCCCAGAACCTTTACAACAAGCGCAGCCCAAGGGAGCGCAGCAAATACAACCCCGAGACCTGCAATTGCACAGGTGGACCAGAACAAGTTGACCAGTACGATGCCCGCGACCAAAGCCAGAGCTTCTGACCGCGTAGCAGCCACCGCTTTATGGACCACCGCAACGAAATTTGGCCCGGGGATAACGACGCCGGCCAAGTAGACCAAAAAGACTGTCAAAACGGCGGAACCATCGATCATGTGCTTCCTCGCGAGTCCTGTGGACGGTGATCGTCACGGGTGAGATGTACTAAGAGCTAAGGTCGTTTGTGACCTCAACGTCCATCGAAATAAGAGTCTTGCACAGCGTTATCGAGATCAGTGGCTTTTTACACACTTTGGACCACTGGCTGCCAGTCAATTGTGTCCAAAGAATCAGGGACAATTCATAATGCTGTCCATCTCCACTAACACCTCCAAGATCGACACCCATGCCTGAAGAGTTCGAAGTCCCCAGCCCACACGAGCAACACATTGAGCACACCACCCATCATGCGCATGCACAAGGCGACAGCTTTGCCAGCAAGATTGCGGTGATGACAGCCATCATGGCGACCGTCGGCGCCCTGATGAGCTATCAGGCCGGCTCAACGGAGAATGAGGCGGCCATGGACAAAAACAACGCCGCTATCCAGAAAACCGAAGCCGCCAACGAGTGGAATTATTACCAGGCCAAGTCCAGCCGGCAGAACCTGTCGGATCTGGCAAGCCATCTCCCTGGGCTGGATTCCGCCCATTATGTTGCTGAGGCGCGGCGGTACGGGGAACAGAAGGAGGAGGCGCGCAAGAAGGCTGAAGCATTCGAACAACGGGCAAGGGAGTGGGACGAGAAGTCAGAGCAGGCGTTGCATCAGCATCACCGCTGGGCCCAGGCAATGACAGCGATTCAAATAGCAATTTCACTGGCGGCCATTACCTTGCTGACGCGTAAGGAATGGCTCAAGCGGCTCTCGTTTGGGGCCGCGGGTGTTGGCGTCATGTTGGGTTCGCTGGCTTGGCTGCATATCTGAGCGAGGCGCTCAGAAGTTCGCCTGTCGAATGCGACCGCTACTGGTCGATTTCTGCCCTTAACGAACGGCAGAAATCGGCCAAAAGCAATGGGATGGACTCGGTGATGGCAAAGCTAGACAAGGACTTACAGGACGACAAGGAACTTTATACGGCACGCCATCGCGACATGGCATGTCACCTATAGTAGTTATACGCTTGCAAGGAATCGCAATGATCACCGTCTATGGAATTGACTACAATTTAAATGCCAAAAAAGCACAGATGTCCGATGTGCTACATAATTGCATGACTACCGTTCTTGGGTTACCCGAAGACAAGCGTGCTCACCGTTTCGTCCCGCTAGATAAAACTAATTTCTATTACCCCGGCGGCAGATCTGAAAAATACACAGTAATCGAAATAAGCATGATTTCTGGGCGAACGGAAGAAACAAAAAAGAAGCTCATAAAGCAAATATTTACAGACTTTGAGCGAAACTTGGCTATAAATCCGGTTGACGTTGAAATCACAATATTTGAGCAACCAAGTCATTGCTGGGGATTCCGAGGGATCACAGGCGATGAGGCACCTTGAGTTACAGGGTTAACGTATAACAAGCGGTTCAAGCCGTTCGCTTCGCTCTCTGGGACCGCGTACCGCGGTTCCTTGATTTATTTTCTCGACTCAAATCATCCACTTTTTGGCCGGTTTAGGTCTTCCGGGAACGGCTGCTATTCAATCGGCCAAAAGCGAACACTTGGGCACGCGCGACCATATCCGCTACCGGGAAACTCCCATTTCCCCGGCCGCTCGGCCATCAACCAAAGCCTGGATCTCTGCGAAGACACCCGAAGCAAGGCTGGCCGGGACGCCCCAATAATCAAATATCCCGCCCTCATCTCTGTTTTGGCCGCAAGTGACGAAAACGCCAGTTCCAAAATGCCGCTTCAGACGCATCGCCAACCAGCCCACGAATCCGCTGTTGTCTACGTTTTCAGGGAAATGGAAACGGAAGACGCCGAACAGTTCTCGCTCGATGTCGTCGCAAGGGACCAGTTGACTCCATACCTTGTCGTCTCGAACGAGCGCCAGTGCGTCGGGATATGCCGCACCAGGAAACGATGACAAGGGAAACTCCAAAAACGTATATGTGCCAGGAAAGAACCGGACGCGCGCCTGAGAGGTCACGTGCAGCAGTCGGCGCTCGGTATCCGCTGCCGTTTCATGCGATATGTTCACCAATTCATAATCTCCGCTCTACGAAGCGCAAGGCGCTATTACTTTGATTGACCAGAGGCATGATGAACAGCAAGATCTTGAAGATAAATGCTCAAGATTTAATAACATTGACAACTAAAGGTTGTAGATATGGACAAGCTGAAAAGCATGGCAGCGTTCGTGGCGGCAGCCGAATCAGACTCGTTCTCGGCAGCCGCTGCCTTGTTAGGCGTGACCCCGCAATTGATTGCCAAACAGGTCGGCAATCTGGAATCTGAGCTAGGCCTCAAATTGATCACGCGAACCACTCGCCGTCAAAGCTTGACTGCCGTGGGCAGGGAATATTACTCACGCTGCAAAGCCATTCTGAGCGACGTTGATGACGCCGATGCTCTGGCCTTGGCAGCGAACTCAACACCGCGAGGAAAAATAAGGATCAGTGCGCCGTATAATTATGGCTCTCATCGACTGATCCCGTTCCTCACCCAATACCTGACGCGTTACCCCGAAACGGAAATCGAGTTGGAGTTGACGGACAGGTTCGTGAATGTCGTGGAAGAAGGCTACGAAGTCGTTTTCCGGCTGGGAAAACCTCAGCTGGCCGACAGTGCAGCTCTGGTTCAACGCGGTTTGAAACCTTTCAGGATGTTAGCCTGCGCATCCCCCGCTTATCTCTCGCGCAAAGGGGTCCCGCTCCATCCTGAGCAGCTCGTGGACCATGACTGTCTGGGCTACCTGTTTTCCGATCGAATGACAGACAAGCTCTGGCGATTCACTAAAGATATGCAGACGTTCACGATCCCCATTGCGAGTCGACTGAAAGTAAACAACACCATGGCCAAGGTGAACGCCGCATTGTCGGGTTTCGGTATTACGCTCTGCGTCGAGGACGTGCTGACGCCCTACGTGCGACGAGGTGAGTTGGTCGTACTTTTTGAGAACTTCGAAGGCCCCATCTACCCTGTCAACCTGATCTACCCCGCCGACCGTCGCCCTTCAGCAAAGCTCCGACACTTCGTGGATGAGGTCATCCAAAGCTTGGGTTGACCGCAGCAAGAGCTGATTGCACACAGCTTGAGCAAGCGTGCCAGTCGATGGATGGCGAGCACTGCGTGATCATGGATGTGGAACCCACACCGGCTCATCGAACCCCAGAAGTCGAGAGCACCAAGACGATGATCGATCGGGTCGAAGTGCAGTTCGACATCAAGCCAGAGCGCCTCATTGGCGACACCGCTTACGGTACTGCGCCGATGCTGGCCTGGATGGTGGAGAAAAAAGACATCGAGCCGCATATGCCGGTGTGGGACAAAACTGAGCGCAAGAACGACAGCTTTTCGAGTAACGATTTCCACTGGAATGAAGAGGCCGAGGAATACCGCTGCCCGGCCGGCAACGTATTACGCAGCGAATGGCGAGTCTTCAAGACGAGCGTTCGCACGTCACCAAAGCCAACACCATCATCTTCCGATCCAGGCAGACCGACTGCGCGACATGCCTGCTGAAAGCCAAGTGCTGTCCGAACACCTCGATTCGCAAGATTGCTCGCAGCGTCCATGAAGCCGCTCGTGATGTGGCTCGGCGCATTGCAGCAACGCCGGAGTACGTGCGCTCTCACCATGAGCGCAAGAAGGTCGAAATGCTGTTTGCCCGCTTCAAGCGCATCCTGAAACTGGATCGCCTGCGACTACGGGGCATGAGTGGTGCGGCCGACGAATTCACGCTGGCCGTCGCAGTGCAGAACCGGCTATCGATCCTGCACGCAATGATGGCAATATGACTCATCTTGGAGAAAGTAACATTCGGCGCGAGGCGAAGCCGGATGTCATGCGCATAGGGATAAGGAATATGGTTTCGATTCAGGTGGATGGTGAGGACAAGACCGCAAAGATCAGCGACTGGGCGATTCGCTGGAGCGACAAATACGAAGCCCTGGAACTGACCTGTCACTTCCCCTCCAAGAAAAAATACACCCGTGCGCTCAGTAACTGCCAAGTTTCGCCCACCCGCGAGTTGACCAATGTATTGCTGCACAAGCCCGGCAGCACGATCGTCACGCCCATTGCCAAAGCTACGATTTACGGCGAGCGATATGCCGTCGTGCACTACCCGGGCGCCGAAAAGCCCTATGTCTACATGATGGACGGTATCGGCTTTACCGCCCCGACATCGATGAAGGAAACGCCGGTCTTCCGCTATTTCACTCTCGTGGCGAATGCCCGACAGGATCACGCTGAGTCGAAAACTGATCGTGAAATTGCCGACAATGTGGTGCGCCAGCTCGGAAAACTGCCCGCCATCGCTGGCACTGCCCTGCAAGCCTATTGTACGGGGCGAAACGGCACGCTGGCGCCGGGTCAGGGGCTCATCTATCCGTTCGGGCTTAACGAGAGTCAGCTTCAGGCGGTCGAGCGGGCGTTCAGCGCGCAAATCAGCGTGATCGAAGGCCCGCCAGGGACCGGCAAGACCCAGACGATCCTCAACATCCTCGCCAATATTCTGTTACGTGGGCAGACGGTAGCGGTGCTGTCCAACAACAATGCTGCCGTGGAAAACGTCTACGAAAAGCTGGAGAAATACGGCCTGGGCTACTTGGTCGCCAAGCTTGGCAACCAGGACAAACGTGAGGCCTTCTTTGCCGATCTGCCTGCTTGGCCATCAAACGCGCCCGAGCCGGCACCATCCCTAGATGAAATCCAGGCCTTGCTGACCCGCTTGAAGCAGCACCTGCAAGACCACAACAGGGCGGCACAACTGCAAATCGAGCTGGACGAGCTGGTCATCGAGCGGCGCTACCTGCAGCAGTGGCAGGCAGAAAGCGATGTACAGGCCACAGTCTCGCTCGACAAGTACGGCCTGACACCGCGCAAGACTGCGGACCTCATGGCCTACCTGGCGTACCTCGGCGAGCAGCGCATTCATCTCAAAGACCGTATCGAGCTTCTGTTCAAATTCAGAATCTTTCGCACCAAGCCATTTACCGAGGGCGAGGCGCGCATGGCCGTTTTCCATGCACTGCAGATGCATTACTACGACAAGTCGCTACGGGACAAGGAAGCGGAGCTGCGGGCGTGCCGTGAATCGTTGGCACGCGCGAATTTCACGGCCCTGCTGAAAGAACTGACAACAGCATCGATGCACCATCTCAAGCAGCATCTGCAACTTCAGGTACCGCCGTCGGACAGCTTTGATGTCAAAACTTACCGCAGGCATTTCGATGTCTTCTTGCAGCGCTTCCCTATCCTGGGCAGCGGCACGCACTCCATCGTCAATTCGATCGCGCCGGGAGCGGTCCTCGACTACGTGATCATCGACGAAGCCTCTTTGCAGGACATCGTGCCGGGCATCCTGCCACTGGGCTGCGCAAAGAACCTGATCGTCGTTGGAGACAACCGCCAGTTGCCGCATATCCCTGTGGCACTGGGGCTTCAAGCGCCCGCCGAAGTCTACGATTGCGAGCACTACAGCCTGCTGGATTCGTGCATTGCCGTGTTTCAGGACACGCTGCCCAGAACCCTGCTGAAAGAACATTACCGCTGCCACCCCAGGATCATCCAGTTCTGCAACCAGCAGTTCTACGACAACGCACTGGTGCCGATGACCGAGGACAAGGGCGAAGCCCCCCTGCGTCTGGTGGTGACAGCCAAGGGCAACCACGCCAGGAAGAACACCAACCTTCGGGAATTGGACTCCCTGCTGAAGGTGCTTGGGGACGAGGGGCCGCCCGTCGGTATGGACGGCGAAGGCCGCGGTTACATCGCCCCGTTCCGGGCGCAAGTCAACCTTTCCGACACGCACTTGCCGACGGATTTCGTCAAGGACACCGTGCACAAGTTTCAGGGGCGCGAATGCGACGAGATCGTCTTCTCCACCGTGCTGGACAAGAAGCGCTACAACCAGGCGCGAACACGCCTGGATTTCGTCGACGACCCACGCATGATCAACGTGGCAGTTTCGCGGGCCAAACATCGCTTCACCCTGGTGACTGGCGACGAGGTGTTCACTGACAACAATGGCCACATCGCCGCGCTGATTCGCTACATCAGCTATTACGCGCAGGACGATCAGATCGTACGCGCGCCGGTGGTGTCGGCATTCGACTTGCTGTACCGCGAGTACGACCAGTCTCTGGCACGCTTGGACGCCCGCCTGCGGCCCGAGGATTCACGCTACAAGTCCGAGCAGATCGTGGCACAGTTGCTGCGTGAAGCGCTGTCAGCCCCGGCGTGCCAGGCATTGAAGTACCACACACAGATCCAGCTGGATAAGCTTGCATCGCCGGGTAGCCTCGACTGGACGGAGCCCCAGCGGGCGTTCATGAGGCGCGCCAGTTGCGATTTCGTGATCTATTTCAAAGTGGGCAAAAAACCGATAGGGGTGATCGAGGTTGATGGCGGGTACCACGACCGACCCGTGCAGGCAGCTCGGGACGCCATGAAAAATGAGATTTTGGCTAGAAGTGGCATTCCTATTCTGCGGCTGCGGACAGTTGAGAGTGACATTGAGCGGAGAGTTGGCGACTTTATCGGGCAGTGGGCTAGTCCTACGCATGGCGCATAAGCACTGGGTCAGAGGTCGTCAGTCGTTGATGGTAGCAATCGACCCGAAGCTGCCTGTAGCCAAGCCGCAAGCTAGCCGATCGAAGGGTTACCGAAAGTATTCGCGACTCCTGTGGGAGTGGGCTTACCGGAGTGCCGCACCACCGCGAACACGGGCGAAGCCCTTGCCATCCAACACGATGCCAGAGACAGCATTTTGCATGTAAGGATCAGGCTTGGTCAGTAATCGCTTCAGTGATCGGGTCGAAAGCAGCCGCTGGCGAGGGACCGCTTTCGACCCAGGCTGTGTAAAAACGTTTTAGAGCAGGTTTGAAGGTTCGAATCGGAACGAAAACCGCGTTCCTACGCACATTTCAGGACCACTGATCTGCCAATCACGGTCAGATTTTACTTAGCGACACAGACTTCAAAACGAGGCCTGCGTTTTTACACAGCCTGGACCCATAGCGGACACTCCAGCAGCCAGTCAGATGTGTCTACGAGACCAGAGGGCCATTCAACTTACTGGAAATTGTCTGCCCCCGACCTAGGCAACCTCATTGCGCACTTGACGGCAACTCTTATCCGGTATGGCGTGGCTTACAACCTCCTAACATCAGGCATTAGGTACTTTAAGGTCGAACAACAGCTCATCGGTTGCGCGATCAAAATGGTCGGTAAGGAAATCCAGCAATACACGCACGCGGGGAATCCGGTAACGATTGCCGTGTAATACCGCGTAGACGCCGGCCTCTCGGACACAAAAGTCAGGTAACAGGACCTTCAGTCGTCCAGCACGGATATCGGCTGCCGCATCCCAAATAGTCTTGCGTGCGATGCCATGTCCAGCCAACGCCCATGCGCGCGCGAGGGCGCCGTCGTTGGTTTCCCATGCCTGGCTCATGGGAACGGTGTGGTTCCATTCCTGACCATCCACCACAAAGTGAAAGGTGTTCAATGGACCTGCAGACGTCACCAGCACGATGAACTTGTGGCTAGGCAAGTCAGTAGGGGTTTGGGGTTCACCGTATCGCGCCAGATAATCAGGCGAAGCGCACAGTACTCGCCAGTTGGGAGCCAACTGCCTGGCGATCATCGAGCTGTCATGGGGCTGTCCAAACCGGATTGCCAGATCGACATCGTCCTGCACCAGATTTGACACCGAGTCCGACAACGTCAGTGCGACGTACAGTTCCGGGTGCAATGTACTGAATGTCTCAAGCCAGTCATTTAAAAGATTGCGGCCAAAATCGGCGGATGCGGATATCCGGACCTTGCCACGCACCTCTGTTTGACTGGCTTGAAGCCCAGCTTCCGCCTCATCGATAGCCCGCAATGCGACCCAGCATTGCTGCAAATAAAACCGACCTTCTTCCGTGAGGCGCAACTGACGCGTTGTGCGATCAAACAACTTGGTGCGCAGCGCCGCCTCAAGCTTGATAAGTCGCGCGCTGGCCGCGGCCGGCGACAGCGCCAGTTTGCGCCCTGCGGCAGACAAGCTGCCGAGTGCTGCCGCTTCGACAAACAAACGCATGTCGCCCAATCGGTCAGTAGCCATATTCAATTCAAATTTGATGGTTCATCAAATGGTAGACCAATTATCAAATCCGTAGCAATTCATCACACTCACGTCTCCCATTCCTCTGAGCACAGGTCATGACCAGCAAATCGCAATTTGAAAATGGCTCTTTCACGACATCGGGCAATACCGAATACCTCACTACTGGGCGTCTCCCATTGGCGGCCCTGTTGGCGCTGACAATGGGGAGCTTTATCGCCACCGCCAACGAAACGGTGCCAGCAGGACTTTTGCCGCAAATCGCCGAGGCATTTGGTGTGTCGCAAGCGTGGGCTGGTCAGATGGTGACCCTATGTGCGCTGGGCTCAGGGTTAGCGGCTATTCCATTGACTCTCGCTTTGCAGGGCTGGCGTCGGCGCTTGGTGCTATTACTGGCTGTCGGGGTGTTTTGCGCCTGTAATGCGGTGACCGCCCTGTCGCCCTGGTTTTCATTGACGCTGGCTGCCCGCTTCGTGGTGGGTATCGCAACCGGTCTGGCCTGGAGCCTGCTGGCCGGCTATGCCAGACGATTGGTCGCCCCACAGCAGCACGGTCGCGCAATGGCGCTGGCCATGCTCGGCATCCCTTTGGCACTTGCCCTAGGCGTACCGCTAGGTGCCTGGCTCGGCAAGCTGCTGGGATGGCGTTGTGTGTTCGGGACTCTCTCAGGACTCAGCCTTTTGCTGATGGCCTGGATATATCTGAAAGTGCCTGATTATCCCGGACAACGCTCCGATCGACGCTTGCCGCTACGCAGGGTCCTGCAAACCCCGGGCGTGCGGCCCGTGCTGGCGGTGGTCATGCTCTGGATCCTGGCTCACTACACCCTCTATACCTATATTGCTGCGTTCCTGGCTTCTGTTGGATTGGCCGATCAGATAGATCGGGGCCTCCTTTCATTCGGTATTGCGGCCTTGTTCGGTCTATGGATGATCGGCACGCTGATTGATGACAGGCTTCGGAGTCTGGTACTGCTCAGCCTGACAGCATTCATCCTGGTTTCGTTTGCCCTGGGCCTGGGTGAGCTGCCCGTCAGTGCGATCTATATCGGCATCGTCCTGTGGGGGATGAGCTTCGGTGGTGCGCCAACCTTATTGCAAACCTCCTTGGCTGATGTTGCCAGTGACGGCGCTGATATTGCGCAATCAATGTTGGTGACCGTCTTCAATCTGGCGTTTGCAGGCAGTGGTGTGATCGGCGGCATTTTCCTGGAAACATGGGGGGCAGGTGCTATTCCCTGGGTAGCGCTGGCATTGTTGCTACCAGCGCTGTTGATTGTTTCGATAGCCAAGGGGCATGCTTTCAGGCGTTAACTACTGCCGAGGAGTTGAGGATTTATCAACCCTAAGAGGGTGGGCAGAGGTGATCATTGAGGCTTCATTTGATTTGGCCTTGATACACCCTTGGTTTAAGGGCGATCCCTTCAATGAGCCTCCGTAGTTGTGCTCGCGATCGCCCTCGTGATGAGCAAGTGACCGATCTCTACCTATAAACGCGGTCAGCTGCTGGTCGATTTCTATCCGCGAAAGGCTGTTTCTGGTGGCTTTCTGCCTATCACGACTGACGGAGATCGACCCGTTTTCTGCCTTTCAGCATAGGCAGCTATGGCTCAGCATCAAACCGCACAAATCTTCTAAACGTTCTTTTCAAAAGCGCGGTAATTTAGTCGCCCGCACAGTTCAAAGCTGAACCATACCTCTGGAGCCTTCCGTGGATAAACGCAACTGGATTGAGCTGTCCCAGGATGCCGATACCGGGATTGAATCGATTCGTGCCCATTTTCAGGGGCATGCCTACGATCCGCACTGGCATGACAGTTTTCTGGTGGGGGTCACCGAACAGGGGGTGCAGCAGTTCAATTGCCGACGCGTTCGCCATCTTAGTACGCCGGGCAAGGTATTCATGCTGGAGCCGGGGGAAATCCACGATGGGCATGCGCCGACCGAGGAAGGGTTTACCTATTCCATGCTCTACCTCGATCCGCACTGGCTTGAACGGGAGTTGCATGCGTTGTTCGAGCACGCGCCAGCCGATAGTCAGCCGGGCTTTGCCGACACCCTGAGCCAGGATCCGGGCCTGGCCACTGCCATTTATCAAGCCTTCCACGTGCTCCATGAGGGTGACTTGCGCATCGTGCGCCAGAGCGCCATCGATACCTTGTTGGGGGCGCTCACTTGCCACCTTGATTGGCGCAAGCGGCAGGCCTTTGATCCGCGTCTGCCGTTGGTGGCCCAGGTTGCGCGTGACTATCTGCATGCCCATGTCTACGAGGACATCGGGTTGGATGATCTGGCTCAAGCCTGTGGTGTTGATCGCTTTCGCTTGACGCGGGCCTTCAAGGCAGCCTTTGGGCTGGCGCCTCATGCTTATCTGATCCAGCTGCGCCTGGCCAAGGCGCGGCAGCTACTGGCGCGGGGCGAGTCGCCGGCGCAGGTGGCCAGTGCTCTCGGGTTCTCCGATCAAAGCCATATGGGGCGCTGGTTCCGCCGTGCCTACCAGCTCACGCCAGCGGACTACCGCAAGCGCTGCTCAAACCTTCCAGACTGAATCCCGCTGACCCGCGACCATGGCCTCCTATCTGATCAAGGAGTCCATGCCATGTCTTTTTCGCTGTTCCTTTCTGCGCCTTCGATGTGTCCTCAGGGAGTCTGAGCCATGGAATCGTTGTTGCCTTTCCTGCTGTTTGCGTTCGTTGCCTCGATCACCCCGGGGCCGACCAATATTCTGGTGCTGAGCCACAGTTCGCGGTGGGGGCTAGGTGCCACGCTACCCCTCATTTTTGGCGCATGCGTGGCGGCGGCGCTGATTGTGTTTGCCGTCGGGCTCGGCGTGGGCGAGACGCTGCTGCGGTTTCCGCGAGTGCAGCAGGCGATGGCCTGGGCCGGGGTGTTCTGGTTGAGTTGGCTGGCCTGGCAGATCTTTCAAAGCGCGCCGCCGTCCCTGAACCCGACTACCCCGCGCGACGAGGGCCTGAGTGTGTTCGGTGCCGCCACCCTGCAATTGCTCAACCCCAAAGTCTGGATGATGGCGGTGGCGGTGGTGAGCGTGTTTGCCGGTGGCGGCGACAAGACCATGCGGCTGGTGTTGTTGTCGCTGGTGTTCCTGTTGGTCTCTTTGCCGTGCATGACTCTGTGGGCGTTGCTCGGCGTGGGTAGTGCTCGGTTTTTTGGTTCGCCACAGGCGTTCAAACGCGTGAACCATGCACTGGCTTTTTTGCTGCTGGTGTCGGCCTGGTTGACCGTGCTGGTGTAGGTCGAACATACCTGGGCAGGGCGCTTTAATCAGCAGCCAGACCCCGCCAAGCTTAGGGTGATGATGAAGGCCTGTATGGAGAAATAGGCAGGCAGAATGCGTATTACCAGGCCGACTATAGTCTCGATTGTCCAGTAACGTTCTGGTTCTGACCGTTTAACTTGCTCTAAATCGTTTTTACACAGCTTCGGCCGATTGCTGCCTGTCGCGACAGGCAGAAAACGACCCAGGCTGTGTGAAAACACCGCCGAGCAGTTCAAGACCTGCGGTTTAAAACAGTATGAGTCGATAGTGGACTTTCACGACCGGCAGCCTTCGTTCGGTCGTTGTCCTTCGAACAGCAATGGCTGGGCTCACTCATAAAATTTACCAGCGAGCAAAATGGCCGCACAGCGTTGCCATACGTTTGATCTACTGGCACTCACAGGGGAACTGCGTGAGCTGGCAGTCGCCCACGCTGCGGCAGCATCAAGAAAGGTATCAATAGAGCCGTTTTCCCACCCCAACGCCCCCGGTCCATAGGGAGACGACGGAGAGGTCTCCTCCAGCAAACGCTCCTCGGCGAAATCCATACCTAGAGCTTCAATGAAGCCGATGAATGATTGTTCGTCGTCTACGGTTTTCAGTAGCTCATCAAGATTTATGGACATGGTGACCTTGGAGGTGCGTGATAGGTGATAGCGAAGGAGTAAATTCTCACTATGCTGCTATGCCACGAGATGAGGGGCAAGCTTACGTCCTCTTTGGGGCCAGGCTGTGAGAAAGAGCCAGTAATCGTCTAACCTTTTCATCGTCGAGATCGCCCCCAATACGATCTAGACGATCAGAAGGTTAGACAAACACTGGCGTTTTCACACAGTCTGGACCCAAAGCTGACGGTCAAATACTTACGGTGCACCCACGGATAGTTCCAGCAACAGAGAAAATCGGTAAATGGCGATATTTATATCGTCCATGGTTTCACCATCCCATTCTTCGATGGTTCCCAGCTCGGCTTTCAATGCAGCGATTCGCTCCTTGATCTCTGCTATCTCTGCAGGACCACATTGAGAGGCAATCTCCTCCCATTTTTCCTGGGGAATCTTCTGTTGAATGCATAACCCTTCACGTGCCTGCATGATCAGTGTCGATAATGTGCTCATAGAATTCCTTACCTGGAAATGTCAGCCATGTTACTCACACAACTACCGGACAGGCTGCTTTGAGTCGATAGCGATCGTTCATATGAACGTCTGCTTCTGGCCCAGGCTGTGTAAAAACGCAGACACGGTTTTGAAGTCTGCGTCGCTACGTAAAATCTGCCAATGGTTGGTGGGTCAGTGGACCTGAAATTTGCGTAGGAACGCGCTTTTCGTTCTGGTTCTGACTGTCAAACCTGCTCTAAACCGTTTTTACACAGCCTCGGCCGAAGGCGGTCCTTGGATGAACGTCCGTTCTTGGCCAGCCCCCTTCGATACCGGCACATTTATCGCTGCCGACCGGGTTTCTGGCAGCGTATAAGAGGCCGCCCCCGGCAGCCCAATCCTCAGAGCGACCTGCCTAAGCGCCATACCTCTAACTTCGCAACCCCCTCAAAGCAACCGTTCAATGGCAGAATCTCCTCAACTTGATCGTTTGGAGAACACCATGCTTCGTGCGTTTGAACGAAGGCTCGACCCTTTTCCTCCTGACGAGGTACCACCGCCACCCGACGGCTTGGCTCGCTTCCTGTGGGCCTGTACGCGGGGTGCTCGCGGTTACATTCTGGTGTTTGCGCTGCTCAGTGCCGGTGTGTCGATTTACGAAGCCTGGCTGTTTTCCTTCCTCGGGCAGGTCGTGGACCTGCTCTCGACCTGGCAGGCAGGCGGTGAAGCGGCTGCGCAGGAAAGTCGCGTGTTGTGGGGCATGGGCATCATCATGGTGGCCAGTGTCGGGCTGGTGGCGTTGCGCACCATGGTGCAGCATCAGATATTGGCGATTAACTTGCCGTTGCGGCTGCGCTGGGACTTCCATCGCTTGATGCTGCGGCAAAGCCTTTCGTTTTTTTCCGATGAGTTTTCCGGCCGGGTCACGACCAAGGTGATGCAGACGGCGCTAGCCGTGCGCGACATGCTATTCACCCTTATCGAGATCGCGCCCGGGATCGGGGTATATTTCATCGCGATCATCGCACTGGCCGGCGGCTTCGCCCTGAAACTGATGCTGCCTTTCATTGCCTGGGTCGTGTTGTTCGGGCTGGCCATGTGGTACTTCGTGCCCCGCCTGGGGAAAGTCGGGCAGGAGCAGGCCAATGCGCGGTCGATGATGACCGGGCGTATCTCAGACGCCTACACGAACATCACGACGGTGAAGCTGTTCTCCCACTCCAATCGTGAAGCGCATTTCGCGCGTGCAGCGATGGAGGATTTCAAACAAACCGGCTTTCGTCAGATGCGTCTGGTGAGCCAGTTCGAGATCGTCAACCAGGCATTGGTGGTGGCATTGATCATGGCAGCAGGGGGTTATGCCCTGTGGCTATGGCACCAGGGTGAGGTCGGCGCAGGTGCCGTGGCGGCAATCACCGCCATGGCGTTGCGTATCAATGGCATGTCGCACTGGATCATGTGGCAAATGACCTCGCTGTTCGAGAGCATTGGCACCGTGCAGGATGGCATGGCAACCTTTACCCGGGGCCCAAAGGTGCAGGATGCGCCGGGTGCGGGTGTGCTCGTAACCTCCGACGGCGCGGTCACCTTCGATAACGTGAGCTTCAACTACAATGGCGAACGCCAGGTTCTCGATGGCCTGAGCCTGAGTATCCGCCCGGGTGAAAAAATCGGCCTGGTTGGCCGCTCTGGCGCCGGCAAATCCACGCTTATCAACCTGCTGCTGCGCTTTTATGACGTCGACAGCGGGGAGATTCGCATCGACGGCCAAAACATCGCACAAGTGACGCAAGACAGCCTGCGCGGCGCCATCGGTATGGTCACGCAGGATACCTCTCTACTGCACCGTTCCATTCGCGACAACATCGCCTACGGCCGTCCCGATGCTACCGACGCGCAAATCCGCAGCGCCGCGGCCAATGCCCAGGCCGATGAGTTCATCAGCCAACTGAGCGACCGGCAAGGCCATACCGGTTACGACACCCTTGTGGGTGAGCGCGGCATCAAGCTGTCGGGCGGCCAGCGCCAACGCGTCGCGATTGCCCGGGTGATGCTCAAGAATGCCCCGATCCTGCTACTTGACGAGGCCACCAGCGCGCTGGACTCGGAAGTCGAAGTGGCCATACAGGAAAGCCTCGATGAAATGATGCAGGGCAAGACGGTGATCGCTATCGCCCATCGACTGTCCACCATTGCGGCCATGGACCGGCTCGTCGTCATGGACAACGGACGCATCATCGAGCAGGGCACCCACACCGAATTGCTCGGGAAGAACGGGATTTATGCGCGGCTGTGGCAGCATCAAAGCGGCGGGTTTCTGGGTGAGGATCAGGGAGTGGTCGAGGCTATGGATCAGGTGTGAGCGTGAAGAGGGCGCAGCAGGGGGGGGGCGATAGGGGCGGGCCACGACCGTTACCACTCGGCGACGACTGCTGTCGGCCCAAAGTGGGCAGATCGGTCCTGACTCGGACCGGTCTGTTGATGGCGGTTAGAAACACCAGTCCTCAGCATTTACGACGCGACAGAATGGTCCCGCCAGAGTCGCATTGTGATGAGCAACAATCTCTTCAGCCTTCAGCGCAGGGGTGCTGTTGCAGGTGTGGCCATCGGCGATCAGCACTGCATCGAATCCAAAATCCCGTGCAGCGCGGCAGGTGCTGTCGACACAGTATTGGGTCTTCATTCCGGTAATGACCACGCCCTGAGCGCCACAAGCTCGTAGCTGATCGGCCAGAGCAGTCTTGGTGAAGGCGTTGGGTCGGCTTTTCTCGAAGATCACTTCGTCACCCTGTAGCTCCAGTTCCTGCACCAGTTGCGTCAACGGACTTCCGGACTCGATAGGCGAACCAGGTGGACCAATATGGCGTGCGAGAAAAATCGGCGCACCTGCACGCCGGGCTTTACTCAACAGGTTATTCAACGTGTCTAGCAGCGCTTCGCCAGCCCACGGTTTATCCGGGCCATGAAACAAGCCAACCTGCATATCGAGAATCAAGAGTGCATACATAGTGCTTTTCCTTGCGTTTGGACCAGCGACACAAGGGCAAAAGAAAAGGCCCTATCCATCACTGGCGGGCCTTTGAAGTTCGTGTGTTATTGGCTCACGACACCTCTCACGACCCGCCTCTGGCGGTCGTGGTAGTCGTGGTCAAGGCAATTCGTGGCTGATTCATAACGCTGACAGTAGCTGCACGGCACCGGGTTGGCAAATGAGCGCATGAAGGTGAGGACTGATTCACCATCGTTAAGGTTCGCTGTTGGCCGATAGCCGTCCGCTGTAAAGCACAACTAACGGCCCTGGATCGAAAACGCGGTCAGCACAACAACTTCTGGTAATAGAGCCGGGTATGTCCTGGTGGATAGTCTGCCAAGCGTCCGAATTCGGAGTAACCCAGTTTTCGATAAAAACCGGGAGCCTGAAAGCTGAAGGTCTCCAGCCAGATACCAATGCAGTGTTTTTTCTGCGCGACTTCTTCAGCCATGCGCATTAGCCGCTCTCCGATACCCTGACCGCGCATTGACTCGGGAACGCTGACAAGATCGATGAGCAGCCATCGATAAGAGATCTTGCCGTACAGCCCACCAATAACTTCGTTACTGTCAGCGTCTCGTAGCAACAGAGCAAAAGTTTCATAGGCGTCGTCGCCACCGTTGGCCAGGTTATGGGCCAGCAATGGGGTCAAAATGCCTAGTCGCTCTGCTTCGGTCGCATTTTCCGAAAGCTGGATTTCTACAGACATGGCGCTCTCCCTGAGCAGTGAGTAACGGGGTCAACAAGGTATGATTCTTAAGTCCTGCGCGCAGAGCAATACTCCACAATGAGTTGAGTGACCGCTGCCACAATCGCCTGATCCGCTTCAGGAGCGCTGAACAACCGAAACTGCGCATCCGGCAAATCCGGCAATCCTTGTTCCGCACCAAGAACCGCCAGTCCTTGCCCCAACTGGCTGACTGGCATGGGCGCTACCGCGAAGCCAGCAAGCGCCGCGGCTCGCAATCCGGCCGTGCTGCTGCACAACATCGCCGTTCGTTGGGCGATCCCCGCCCGAGCCAGTTGTGTCAGGGCCACCTCGCGATAAGGGCACGGCTCGGGGAACAGGGCCAGCGGCAACGGCGTCGGTAACTCGGTGACGGGCTGCGCCGACCAGGCCCACACCAGCGGTTCTTGCCATAGCAGCAGCCCCGTGTCGCTGGTTTCGCACAGAGAGCCGATGACCAGTTCCAGATGCCCTTGTTTCATCGAGGCCAGCAACGTGCCCGGAATGCCCACCTGCACGTCGATCTCCATCCCCGGGTACTGCGCCGCGAAATCCTGAAAAGTCCGCATTAATCGCGATTCGACAAAGTCTTCGGATACCCCGATCCGCAGTCGCCCGTGAAACGGCGTGCGTGTCAGTTCTGCCCAGGCATCACGGTTCAGCGCGAGGATGGTGCGTGCATAAGCCACCAGGCGTTCGCCATCGGGCGTCAGTTGTTGGGAACGGGTGGTACGCCTCAACAGGGGTTTACCAATCTGTTCTTCCAGTCGTCGCACGTGCCCACTGACCGCGGACTGGGTCAGGTGCAGCTTCTCGGCTGCACGGCTGAAGCCTTCTTCATCGACGACTGTGACAAAAGTCTTGAGTAGCAGAGCATCGAACATAGTTTGATATGTGATTAATGGCTTGTTTATTTACGATTTATATTCCAAATAAAACTATGTTGCAATGTTTGCCGCCCCCCATCTCCCATTACCCGAGGCGTGCCATGACTACTCTTCTGCATATCGAATGTTCCCCGCGCAAACAGCGCTCGGCCTCCCTTGAAGTCGCCCGCAGCTTCATTGCGCGCTATCAGGAAAACACCCCGGACACCGAAATCATCACCCTTGACCTTTGGACCATGGCGTTGCCGGAGTTCAATGATCAGGCGATGGAGGCCAAATACGCCGGACTCAACGGCACGTCCTTGACCCCGGCGCAAGACGACGCCTGGAACACCTTGAAAGCGCTGGCCGCGCATCTGCACAGCGCGGATGTGCTGGTGATGTCCGTGCCACTGTGGAATTTCAGCATCCCGTACAAACTCAAGCACTTCATCGACCTGGTGTCGCAGAAAGACATCCTGTTCAGCTTCGATCCGGAGCGCGGTCTGGAAGGCATGCTGCACAACAAGACTGCTGTGGTGATGTATGCTCGCGGCCTGGATTTTTCGGCGCAATCGATCACCCCGGCAGAGCGCTTCGACTTCCAGAAGCCCTACGTGGAAGCCTGGCTGAAATTTATCGGCGTGACGGATGTGCACTCGGTGACTGTAGAGAAGACCATCCTGGGGGAAGACGTTGACCTCTGCGCGCGTGAGGTCGCGACTCAGCAGGCCAGGAGATTGGCGGATAGTCTTGGTCGTTGACGCTTCCACTGCACCGTAGGCTATTCAACGCCCAACGGGATATTCAAACCCAGCTTCACGGTGCTCATCGAAACAAGGGTTTTGAAGCGTTTGACGTTGTTGCTCTCAAAGAACAACTCGCGGGTCAGGTCGGTGTGCTGCTGCATGCTCCTGACCGCAACAGCGCCAGCAGGCCTGGTTGCGAATGCACAAGCCTTGCTAGCTCCTGGCACGGGTAAAAAACTCTGCGCTGTTTAGATCGATTATTTCTTTCGGTTCTTTATATAGCGCTGGGTCGAATATCCATAACCGATAAAACCACGTCTTCGCTTTGATTCTGTATGCGATGAATTCCATAGGGGTGCTATAGCAGTCAGCGGCGTCCCCGCCACGGCACTAAAGCGGTTTCAGCATCAATTTCTGCTGCTCGGCCATCATCTTGTTGTCCCTTCGCCAGTCCTTAGAATCCGCCCCCATCAGCTTCGTCCAACTATCGAATCGCTTAGGGAGTTACACCATGATGAACGCCATGCAGATGCCAATGCCGATGATGAACGCCAACATGCCGATGATGCCTATGATGGGCATGCCGATGATGATGGCGACCATGAGCTGCGAAATGATGGATGACGGCATGATGTGCAAAATGATGCCGGCTGCTGGCATGGACATGGCGATGTTCAAGAACAGCGCTGAAATGATGCAGATGATGATGAACTGCGGCATGCCGATAATGATGCATTGCGGCAACATGAGCATGATGTGCATGTCTCAGGCAGGCATGGCCATGCCGATGATGAACATGATGATGGCAATGCCTACGATGGGCATGCCGATGCCATCGATGAAGTGCATGATGGAATGCACCATGATGGCCGACGGCATGATGTGCAAAATCATGCCGATGGCCGGCATGAACATGGACATGATGAAAAGCTGCTGCGCCCTGATGATGAAAATGATGAACGATTGCAGCATGCCGATGATGATGAGCTGCAACGGCATGCCAATGATGTGCTGCACCTGCTGATCCCTGGCAGCAGACATTTAAAAGCCCCCGCGACCTGATGGTTGCGGGGGCTTTTTCGTGTGGCGCTGATAAAGCTACTGTGTGAGCGAGTTTGTGTGGCAAGGGGGCTTGCCCCCGTTCGGCTGCGCAGCAGTCGTAAACCATTGCATGCGGTGTACCTGATGCACCGCGATTGCAAGTTTTGGGGCCGCTTCGCGACCCAACGGGGGCAAGCCCCCTCGCCACACAGGCTCGTTCCAACAGGTTCATGGCTTCTGGGGGTTAGTCCAGGCGCTCCGGGTAGGTCACCACCAGATAAGCCACGGCCTCACTGTCGGCGGGGTTGCGATAGCGGTGGGGCTGGTCGGCGTAGAACAGGATCGAGTCGCCGGTGGACAGCAGGTAACGCTCATCGTTGACGCTGATTTCCAGTACACCCTGTGACACCACCAGGTTCTCCTGCACACCGGGGCCATGGCCCTCGGAGTGGTCTTCGCCCAACGGGCTCAAACGCAGTTCGTAGAATTCCGATTGGCGTGCCACGTCGAACGGAAACAGCGCGCGGCTGACGAAGGCGCCACTGGCGCTGACCAGGCGTTTGCTCTGGTTCGCTGACAGCACGGCCACACCTTCGAAAGCCCGGTGCTCGAGAAACGCCGCCACCGAAACCTTCAGGCCTTTGGCAATTTTGCACAGCACTTTGATCGACGGCACGCTGCGTCCGGATTCGATCTGCGCCAGCATGGCCCGACTCACGCCGCATTGTCGCGCCAGAGCGTCGAGGGACAAATGACGCTTGCCTCGCAGCCGTTGCAGGTTCTGCGCGACCCGCTCGCAGATCGGGTCTTCTTCCAGTTGTTCGAGGTTACTCAAGTCCGTCACGGGTTCGCCTGCGCTCACCAGAAAGCGCGAGGGTTGCTGCGCGTTCATGCGTGACGGGTCTCGGTCGATTGGGCGGCCTGGATCCACTGAAAGGCCTGCAGGCCGGCGTTGCGTGCGTACATTTCCCACATGGCCCGTGCCCGTTGCTGAGCCTGTTTGCGTTTGCGGTAGCTGGCGAAGTCGATGAGGTTGTCAGTCGGATTCATGGGGCACTTCACTGTGGTGATGAATGACGGGATGAGCTGAGAGTACGCGGATATTTTTATAACGATAAATACTGATTTTGTATTTATTAATGCTCTTTGGTTCTTATGATTGGCCGCGTCAAAGCCCTCGACTGCTCCTGATCAACTCATAGGCCCGACGCACCAGCGGGTTCACGGTGTTGGGCCGAATCCACAAGTGGTAGGTCACGTCCGGCAGCCGTGGCAGGCCATCGTTTTCGCCGAGCACGCGCATATCGGGGCCGAGCATTTCCATGCTTCTGGGCGTGACACCCAACCCGGCACGCGTTGCGGCCTTGATGCCAATCAGGTTCGACGCCAGGTACGCCTGGCGCCATGGAATATTCGCGCGCTCCAGCGCTTCCAGGGCGTAGCGACGATAGATACTCGGTTCATCCACCAGAATCAGCGGCAAGGGTTCTTCGGGCGTATGAATGTACTGTGCCGAGCAGATCCACCACACCGGTGAGGTGCGCAAGGCGAAGCCTTCGAGCGTCGGGTCTTCACGGGTGGAGATCACCATGTCGACCTTGCCCCGGTGCAGATCATCCATCAGAAACGGGCTGCGGCCGACATCGATCTCCAGGCGCAAGCGCGGGGCCGAGCGGGCGATGTGGCTGAGGATCGGCGGCAGGATGGTGTCGGCGATGTCATGGGGCGAGCCGATCCGCAGCACACCGCTCAAGTTGCTTTCGCGCAGGGAGTTCAGCGCATCGTCGTTGAGCGAAAGCATCTGCCGCGCATGACGCAACAACTGCAAACCGGCTTCGGTCAGTTGCTTCTGGCGTCCGCGCTTCTCGAACAGACTCACCCCCACTTGTTGTTCCAGGCGTTGCATGTGCTGGGTGACCGAGGATTGTGTGCGGGCCAGTTGCGCGCCGGCCTCGGCAAAACTGTGGTGATCGACCACCGCAATGAAGGTGCGCAGCAATTCGAGATCGAGGGTAGGTGAGGTCGGCATGGCCATTTCCGGGCTGTTTTTATATCAGGGCTGCAAACATAAACATTACATTTGTTTATGTATTTTTGGCGATATTTTAGTGCTAATGCGGTAACTACGGGCGCTGTGAGGATTTTCGCTTAGCAGCAATACGGCAAGTTATAACGATATTAGATATTTGAATTTCCGTTACTTCAGGACTGTACCTAGGATGCCGCCTCATCAGGTCGGGGAACGCCGATCATCCATGAGGGGAAATCCATGTTGCTTGAGCGCTCACCTGTAAAACGCTGGTTGCCTGTAATGCTGAGCGCCTTGATCTCATTGGCCGCCAGTGCCGGGGCTCAGGCTGATGCCACGCTGGACAAGATCCAGCAACGCCATGTGCTGACGGTGGGGGTCGTACTGTCCGGCGGCCCCTTCGGCAGTATCGATCCGGGTACTCAGAAACCTCGGGGCTTGAACGTCGACCTCGCTCAGGAACTGGGTCGGCAGTTGGGCGCCGAGGTGCAACTGGTGCCGGTATTGCCCGCCAACCGCGTGCAGTTTTTGCAGCAGGGCAAAGTGGATTTGTTGATCGCCAACATGGAATGGACCGCCGAGCGCGGTGAGATCCTCGGTTTTGTGCCAACGCCTTTCTACCGTGTCGGCGGTACCGCGGCGCTGCTCAAGGACAGCAAGATCACCCGTTGGGAAGACCTCAAGGGCCAGCCCGTCTGCACCTCCCAGGGCAGCAGCTACATCAAGCCGCTCACCGAGCTGGGTGTGGAGATCAAGGCGTTCAAGAGCTCGTCGGAATCCTTGCTCGCGCTGCGTGGCAACAACTGTGTCGCGGCGGTGCATGACGCCACGCTGATCAACCCGTTGATCGCCGACAACGCCGAATGGCAGGGCTATCGCGCGCTGAGTCCGGAGCTCAACCCGGCCCCTTCGGTGATCTGGACCCGACCTGGCGAACGCGATACCCAGGCCCGGCTCGACCCCATCGTCAAGGAACTGCACCGCAGCGGCTGGCTGATCGACGCCCAGACCCGCAACCGCATAACGCCCGCGTCACCGGCCTTGGTGGAGTTGCAGAAACAGTTCCAGGCCAACGGCGCCTGAGCGGTTCACCTCATTGTTTTCAATAGACCGCCGACGGATTCGGCGGTCGTTCAAGGTAGTCGTGCATGAACCGATATTTTTCCGCTAGAAGCCTGGCCATGCTGTGCCTGGCAGGATGCGCCGTGCTGGGCGCCAGCCTCGCTCAGGCCGATGCCACGCTGGACAAGATCGAACAACGCCACGCGATCAGCGTCGGGGTGATGCTCAGTGGTCCGCCGTTCGGCACCCTCGACCCCAAGACCGGCGAACACCTGGGGTACAACGTCGAACTGGCTAAGGGCATCGCCAAGGCGCTGGGTGTCGAGGCCCAGACTGTTTCGGTGCTGGCACCCAACCGGGTGCAGTTCCTGCAGCAGGGCAAGGTCGACATCCTGATCGCCAATATGCAGTTCACCGAAGAACGCGCCGAGATTCTCGATTACGTGCCCACGCCCTATGAAGAAGTCGGTGGCGCCGCGTTGATTCGCAAGGGTGCGGGTATCACCCAGTGGAGCGACTTTAAGGACAAACCGGTGTGCGTGTCCCAGGGCAGCAACTTCATCAAGCCATTACAGGAAACCTACGGCGCGCAGATCAAGGCGTTTCGCAGCCAGTCCGAATCGCTGTTGTCGTTGCGCGGCAATGGCTGCGTGGCGGCGGTGCATGTCAGCCCGACCATGCATACCTTATTGAGCGATGCCGAGTGGGCCGGGTATGAAATTCCGCTGCCGGGTGACTTGATCCCGTCGAACTCGGTGATCTGGATACGCAAGGGCGAGCACGATACCCAGGCGAAGCTGGATGCCATCGTGCGCGACTGGCACCGCAGCGGCTGGCTGATCGAATTGGGCGAACGCACGGGCATGGCACCGTCGCAAGCCTTGCGTGACCTGCACGAGCAATACCGCAACGCGGCACCGCTGGCAGTGCGGTCATGAGTCGACCGTTGTTCGTGGCCTTGCAGCAACTGCTCGGCGCCCGTCATGTGCAGACCAGCGAAGAGGCCGCGCCGTACCTGACCGACAAACAGGGCCGTTACGTGGGGCAGGTGATTGCCGCCGTGCACCCGGCAAGCACCGAAGAAGTTGCGGCGGTGGTGCGCGCGTGCGTGGCCTGCGATACGCCGGTGGTGGTGCAGGGCGGCAACACCGGGCTGATGGGCGGCGCGACTCCGGACGCCAGTGGCCGCGCGGTGTTGTTGCTGCTCGACCGGATGAATCGCGTTCGGGCAGTGGACACCGACAACGACACCCTGACCGTCGAGGCGGGCTGCATTCTGCACACCATTCAGGGCGTCGCCCGCGATGCCGGGCGCCTGTTCCCGCTGAGCCTGGGCGCCGAAGGCAGCTGCACCATTGGCGGCAATCTGGGCACCAATGCCGGTGGCACGGCGGTGCTGCGCTATGGCAATACCCGCGAATTGACCCTTGGTCTGGAAGTGGTCACCGCCCAGGGCGACATCTGGAATGGCCTGCGCGGTTTGCGCAAGGACAACACCGGCTACGACTTGCGCGACCTGTTCATCGGCAGCGAAGGCACCCTCGGCATCATCACCGCCGCCACCCTGAGACTGTTCCCGTTGCCCAAGGCCCAGGCCACAGCGCTGTTGGCCTTCGACTCGCTGGCCCAAACGGTGACGTTCCTGTCCCATGCCCGCGCCGGTTTCGGTGCCAGCCTGACCGCGTTCGAACTGCTCAGTGCCGGGTGCCTTGCGTTGCTGCGCGAGCAATTTCCCGAAGGCCCACAACCCTTTTCCGGTGCCCGTCAGCCTTGGTTCGCGTTGTTGGAATTGTCCGATAACCACAGCGAAAGCCATGCCCGCGAAGCGTTTGAACAGGTACTGGGCGAGGCCTACGAGCAGAGCCTGCTGGCCGATGCGCTGATCGCCGAAAGCCTCGCCCAGAGCCAGGCGTTTTGGCTGTTGCGCGAGAACATGAGCGAGGCGCAGAGGCGTGCCGGTCGCAATATGAAGCACGACATCTCGGTGCCGATTTCCCAGGTCGTGGCATTTGTCGCCCATACCGATGCGCTGTTGCAGCGCCATTTCCCTGGTGTGCGGCATTACACCTTCGGCCATCTGGGCGACGGTAACCTGCATTACAACGTCGCCCATCCGCACAACTCAACGGTCGAGGCGCACATGGCCCATTACGCAGCACTCAGCCAACTGGTGCACGACAGCGCCCACGCTCACGGCGGCTCCATTAGCGCCGAGCACGGTGTCGGCCAGCGCAAACGGGACATGCTAGGGCGCTACAAAAGCCCGGTGGAACTCGACCTGATGCGCCGGATCAAGCAAGCGCTGGACCCGAACAATCTGCTGAACCCCGGCAAGGTTTTGAAGGGGAGTCAGTCATGACGCTTCGTCTGTCCAAACGCGTACAGCGCGTCTCGCTGTCGGCCAATGCCGCCGCGAAATCTCAAGCCACGGCATTGCGCGAGGCTGGTCGCGACATCCTCGACCTGACCACCGGCGAGCCGGATTTTGACACCCCGGAGCACATCAAGCAGGCCGCTTATGCCGCCATCGCCGCCGGTGCCACCAAGTACACGCCGACACCGGGCGTGAAGGCCTTGCGCATCGCGGTGCAACGCAAACTCCAGCAGGAAAACCAGCTGGACTATCCGCTGGAATCGATCGTGATTGGCAACGGTGCCAAACAGATCATCTTCAATGCCTTTGCCGCCACCCTCGACGACGGCGATCAGGTGCTGGTGCCAACGCCGTACTGGCCGTCGTTCCCCGACAGCGTGCGCTTCAATGGCGGCGAGCCGGTGTTTATCGAATGCGGGCTGGCGCAGGGCTGCAAACTGACGGCCGAACAATTGGAGCAATGGATTGGCGAACGGACTCGCTGGCTGATCCTCAACGGCCCCGGCAACCCCAGCGGCGCGGTGTACAGCGCGGCCGAGCTGCGTGCCCTGGCCGAGGTGCTGCGGCGCCATCCCCACGTGCTGATTCTGCTGGATGAGCTCTACGAACATATCCGTTTCGACGGTTTGCCTGCCCAGAGCCTGCTCAACGTTGCGCCGGATTTGCAGGCGCGCAGCCTGCTGGTGGGCGGGGTGTCCAAGACCTACGCCATGACCGGTTGGCGCATCGGTTTCGGCGCCGGACCGCAAGCGCTGACCCAGGCCATGACCGTGGTGCAATCGCAATCCACCTCGGGCGCTTCCTCGGTCGGACAAGCCGCCGCATTGGCGGCATTCGAAGGTGGACTGGATTTCTTGCGGTCGCAAGTCGCGGCCTATCAACAACGCCGGGATTCACTGGTCAGCGCCTTACGCGAAGTGGACGGTCTTGAAGTGCTCGAACCTCAAGGTGGTTTCTTCGTGTTTGTGCGCTGCGCTGGGTTGTTGGGGCGCTATCGCCCGGACGGTCGACGTCTGCAAAGCGATGCCGACGTCGTCGCGTATTTGCTGGAAGAGGGCGTGGCCGGCGTGGCGGGCAGCGCTTATGGCTTGTCGCCGTGGTTTCGCCTGTCCATTGCCACGGCGATTGACACCGTAGTCGAAGCCGGACGCCGCATCGCTCAAGCCTGCGGGCAATTGCGGGGCGAACCATGAGTCATTTGTTGGAGCTATTCGTCCACTGGGCCGCCGGGTTCGGCCTGAACTACGGCTTTCTGCTGGACGCTTATCAGCGTGGAACCCTGGAGCAGGGCGCGCTGACCACGGTGCTGCTGTGCCTGTTCACCATCGTCGGCAGCCTGCTGGCGGGGGTCGGTTTGGCGGCGATGCTGACCTCGGGTAAAACCTGGCTGGCAAAACCTGCGCGGGTGTTTGTCGAAGTCACCCGCAACACGCCGACCCTGGTGCAGCTGTATTGCGCATTTCTGGTGCTGAACATGCTGCTGACCCAGGCCGTTGGCGCGGCCAACCCGCTGACGCCGTTCGCCTGGGTGGTGATCGTGATTTCGCTGCACAAAGGCGCGTTTCATGCCGAAGCCTTGCGCGCCGGGATCGAAGCGGTGCCGGCGGTGACGATGGAGGCGGCCAGTTCGCTGGCGTTCAGCAGCCGCCAGTTGTTGTGGAATGTGCAACTGCCACTGGCCTTGCGCTTCGCCTTGCCGTCGCTGATCAACAATCTAATCGACCTGGTAAAAATGACCGCCGTCGCCTCGGCCATTGCCGTCGGCGACATCACCTACGCGGCGATCATGATCTGGACCCAGAGCGATAACGTGTTGGAGCTGATGATTCTGATCCTGACGTTTTTCGGCCTGCTGAGTTTTACCGTCAATTGTGTGGGGCACCTGCTCGAAGCGCGCCTGAGGATGCCCGGCTATGGCCATTGAATCGTCCGTCACCGCGCCGCTGGCCTGGCCGCGTCGGCATGTCGGCAAGTTGCTGCTGTTGGCGGGGGCCGTGCTCTGGCTGGTGTATTTCGCGCCGCACAGCCCGGTACTCAAGGCTTTGCTGCAATGGTCGCCAGCCTTGGTCGTCGGGTTTGGCCAGAACATTCTGATCAGTCTGGTGGCGATCGGGCTGGGCTCGTTGCTGGGGTTGTTGGTCGGAGCCCTGACGTTGTCGCCGTTGTGGCTGCTGCGCTTGCCGGCGCGGATCTGGGTGCAGATTTTTCGCAACGCGCCGTGGCTGGTGCTGATCTATTTCACCACCTATGTGTTCCCGTTCGAGATCCACATCGGCAGCGCTTATGTCGCGTTCCCGGACTGGGTCAAGGTCACGATTGGCCTGGCGTTGCCGGCGAGCGCCAACGTTGCGGAGATCTTCCGGGGTGCGGTCGCCTCGATCCCCAGTACCCAGTGGGAAGCGGCGCGATCCCTGGCCTTCACTCGCGCTCAGATTTTTAGTTCGATCATCCTGCCGCAGTGCTTCAAGCGCATGTTGCCGCCATGGATGAACCTCTACGCGGTGATCACCATGGGCACCGCACTGGCGTCTTTGGTGGGCGTGCATGACGTGATCGACACCGCGCAAATCGCCAGCAACACGGTGAACCTCACCGGCTTCACTGTGGTGATTTACCTGAGCCTGCTGGTGCTGTTCTTTGCTTACTGCTACCCGATTTCCCGACTCACCCAACGCCTGGAGCGACGTTATGCCTTCTACTGAAACCGTCGCCGAACCCTTGGTCAGCCTGCGCGACCTGCACCTGTCATTTGGCAGCAACCCGGTGCTCAAGGGCATAGACCTCGACGTGCATCGCGGCCAGGCCGTGTCGATCATTGGCCCGTCCGGCTCCGGCAAGTCGACGATCCTGCGCTGCATCACCGGCCTGTTGCAGCCCCAGCGCGGGAGCATCCGCGTCGGCGCCACCGAGGTTCACACCCTGGCCCAGGAAAGCCAGCGTATCGAGCTGCGCAAGCGTGTGGGGTTTGTGTTCCAGCAGTACAACCTGTTTCCGCATTTGTCGGTGCTGGAGAACCTGGTGATCGCCCCGCGCAAAGTGCTGGGGCGCAACCGCTCCGAGGCCGAAAAAGACGCCCGCGCCTTGCTGGCCAAGGTGCGCATGGAGCACAAGGCCGATGCTTATCCGGGGCAACTCTCCGGCGGTCAGCAACAGCGGGTGGCGATTGCCCGGGCGTTGGCCATGCGCCCGGAGCTGATTCTGTTCGATGAGGTGACTTCTGCCCTCGACCCGGAAACCGTTGGTGAGGTGCTGACGGTGATTCGCGAACTCACGGAAGAGGGCATGACCTGCGTGCTGGTGACCCACGAAATGCGTTTTGCCGAAGAGATCAGCGACATCGTCTACTTCACCGAAAACGGTGTGATCGTCGAACGCGGCAGTGCCGAGCAGATCTTCCAGCACCCCACCAGCGAACGGACCCGGGAGTTTCTGCGTCACGCCCTGGGCGATCCGGGACGCCGTCCCCGTGTCGCCAACGATCCATATCTGTTGAGTAACCTGAGCCGCTACAGCCTGTCCGTCTAATACCGAGGAGTCTGTTCATGAGTACCGATAACCGTGCCGCCGTCATCGAGGATTTCCTCAAGAAAATCCGCGTCATCCATCAGCGTGGCGTCGACCGCGCCGCGTTGACGGAGATCGTCGCCTTGCTCGAAACCCTGGCCGAGCGCCGTGATTTGTTTAATTTCGACGCGTTCCCGGCGCCCGTGCCGGGACAGGGCAGCACCGCGTTCCGCTACCGCCTCAACGACGATGGCGACACACCGACGCTGTACCTCAACTCATTGCTGCCGGGTAAAAGTACGATCCCGCACAACCACGAAACCTGGGCGATCATCAGCGCCATCGAAGGTCAGGAAATCAATTACGTCTACACCCGTGATGACGAGGGCCGCGAGCCTGGGTTCACCACGTTGCACCTGGAAAAGGAAGTGATCGTGCAACCCGGCACATCGATCTCGTTTCTCGGTGAAGACCTGCATGGCATCCGTGTCGAAGGCGAGCAGCCGACCCTGCATTTCCACCTGTACGGTTTGCCGCTGGAATCGCTCAACGGCCGTTACGGGGTCGAGGCCGACGGGCGCATTCTCAATTACAACGCCTCGCAAATGGCGCCGTCGATCAAGGCCTACACATGAGCCAGACCGTAACCCCAGGGCAACTGCAGCAATGGCTGTTCGACGGGCAGGAAATTGCCCTGTTTGATGTGCGTGAGCATGGCCAATATGGCGAAGCCCACCTGTTTCACGGGGTGAACCTGCCCTACAGTCGCCTGGAGCTGGAGGTCCGACGCCTGGCGCCGAATCCTCAGGTGCGGCTGGTGATCTATGACCAGAACGGCGGGGACATCGCGGTGCGCTCTGCTCGGCGTTTGCAGGCGCTGGGGTACAGCCGCGTGCATATTCTCGACGGCGGTGCCGATGCCTGGCAGGCGGCAGGCCTGCAACTGTTCGCGGGTGTGCATGTGCCGTCCAAAGCCTTTGGCGAGTTGGTGGAAGAGGTCAGTGATACACCGCATGTCACCGCCAGGCAGCTGGCTGAATGGCAAGCCCGGGGCGAGCCTCTGGTGGTGCTGGACGGTCGGCCGTTCGACGAATACCGCAAGATGACCATCCCCGGTTCTGTCTGCTGCCCGAACGGCGAGCTGGGCTATCGCGTACAGGATCTGGTGCCGGACGATAGCACGCCGATTGTGGTCAATTGTGCCGGTCGAACCCGCAGCATTATTGGCGCCCAGACCCTGATCAATCTGGGATTGAAGAATCCGGTCTACGCCTTGGAAAACGGTACGCAGGGCTGGTACCTGGAAGATTTCCGGCTGGAACATGGCAGCACCCGCCGCTATGCCGATGAGGTGTCATCCAAGACCTTGCCGCAACAACGCCTCGCCGCGGCACAACTGGCCGCACGGGCCGGGGTAAACACCGTTACGGCGGCGCAGGTCGAGCAGTGGGCCGAGGAGGCCGCACGCAGTTTGTTTCTGTGCGATGTGCGCACTGCCGAGGAGTTTGTCGCCGGCAGTCTGTCGGGTGCGCAACACACGCCGGGTGGGCAGTTGATTCAGTCTACCGACCTGTACATCGGCGTGCGTCAGGCGCGGCTCGTGCTGATCGACAGCGATGGTATACGGGCGCCGATCGTCGCCAGTTGGCTGCGGCAGTTGGGGCATGAAGCTTATGTGCTGGAGGGTGGGGTGAGCAGCGGTCTGGCGTTGCCGACGCATGAGACGCCCGCACACGAAGCGTTGCCGGTCATCACGGCACAAGCCTTGGCCGATGAGTTGAAGGATGACGCGGTAGCATTGATTGACCTGCGTCCGAGCATGACCTTCCGCAAAGGTCATATCGCCGGTTCGCGCTGGTCGATCCGTTCGTTGCTGGCAAGTGAAGTGGCCGGTGAACAGCGAGCTCTGGTGTTGCTGGCCGATGACCCGCAACTGGCCGCTTTCGCGGCGCTGGAATTGCCCGACGTTCAGCGTGCACAAACCCGGCTGTTGAGCGGCGGTGTTGACGCCTGGCGCGAGGCGGGTTTTGCGTTGCAAGAGGATGCCAACACGCCGCCGGATCAGCAGTGCATCGATTTTCTGTTCTTTACCCATGATCGCCACGCCGGCAACAAAGACGCGGCGCGTCAGTACCTGGCCTGGGAAATCGGCCTGTTGGCGCAAATGAGCGCAGACGAAATCGCCAGCCTCAAACCGCTGCGTGCGCCGTCTCAAGCGACTCGTGATGCGCGGGTGCGTACCCGTCTGGTGCAGGCGGCGCGTACCGAAAAGGGCAGTGGCAGTCGAGGTGTCAACGTGCCCGTCACTCGTTTGAGCACGGTGCTGTTCGACAACCTGGCGCAGATGCGCGATGCTCGTGCTCGCCGTGACCGGGAGCGGGTGCTGAGCTATGGCGCTCGGGGCAATCCGACCGCTTTTGCCTTGGAAGACCTGGTGACGGAGCTGGAAGGCGGTTATCGCACCCGCTTGTTTGGCACCGGGCTGGCGGCAGTGGCGCAGACGTTCCTGGCCTACCTGCGGCCCGGCGATCATGTGCTGATCACCGACGCGGTGTATGCGCCCGTGCGGCGTCTGGCTCGGGAGCTGCTTGGGCCGTTCGGCATCCAGGTCGGCTACTTCGCGCCTGACGGCAGCGGCCTGCAAGGGCAACTGCAAGCCAATACAAAAATGGTCTACACCGAAGTGCCCGGCTCGCTGCTGTATGAACTCAGCGACCTGCCGGCCATCGCCGCACTGTGCAAACCACGGGGCATCCTGCTGGCCGTCGATAACACGTGGGGTTCGGGCTACCTGTACCGGCCGCTGACGCTGGGCGCGGACATCTCGATCATGGCGTTGACCAAGTACCTGTGCGGCCACAGCGATGTGGTCATGGGCAGCGTCTGTACCCGGCAAGAAGTCTGGCAGCCGCTGGCGTCCATGAGCGACACCTTTGGCAGCGCCGTCAGCCCTGACGACGCCTGGCTGGTGCTGCGCGGCGCCCGAACCCTGGCGCCACGCCTGGAGGTGCACGAACGCCAGGCCCTGGAAATCGCTCATTGGCTACAAGCGCAACCGCAGGTGAAACGGGTGTTCCATCCGGCGCTGGCCGATCATCCCCATCATGCCCTGTGGCGGCGGGACTTCACGGGCAGTAACGGCTTACTGTCCTTCGAACTGCGTGATGCCGACGCTACGTATGTAGAGCGCTTCATCGATGCGTTGCAGGTGTTTGGTCTGGGCGCGTCCTGGGGCGGCTATGAAAGCCTGGTCACCGTCGCCGACACCCAGGATCGCAACAGTGCGGCAGATCGCGCATTGAACCCGGTGCTGCGGTTGCACATTGGCCTGGAAGATGTCGACGCGTTGATCGAGGATTTGCAACGCGGGTTCACCGCGATCGAGGACTAGGACTTGCGCAACAGGAGCAACGCCAGCGCCGCAGCCGCCAGCACCGCCCCGGCGATGAAAGTGCTGGCGGAGCCCGAGGTTTCCCATAGCGCGCCAGCCAGTACGCTGGCGATCAACAGGCACACGCCGCTGATCAGATTGAACAGGCCGAAGGCCGTGCCCCTGAGATGCTCGGGTGCAGTGTCGGCGATCAGCGTCGCGAGAATGCCCTGGCTGAAGCCCATGTGCAGGCCCCACAGGGCTACGCCCGCCAGCATGGTCATGATTGAATCCGCTTGCGCCAGCAGCAGGTCCGCCAGGATCAGCAGCCCCATGCCGACACACAGCAACTTGGTGCGGCTGATCCGGTCGGACAACCAGCCGGCAGGGTAGGCCGACACCGCATACAACAGCGACATGACCACCATCACCATCGGCACCCAAGTGGCCGTCAGGCCTGTCTGCTGCGCTTTCAAGACCAGAAAGGCCTCGCTGAAACGGGCCAGCGTGAAGAGCCCGCCGACGATCACCGCCCACCAGTAACCACGGGAAAACTCCCGCAGAACCTTCCAGTGGATAGGCGAGCGAAAGGTGTGTTTCCCGGCGACATCGGCAGGTTCTTTGACGCCACCGACAATCAGCGCCACCGATATCACCGCCGGGATCACCGCAAACCACAACACCAGATGGATCTGCCCGAGCCAGAGCATCAGCACGATCGCCAGAACCGGACCCAGAATCGCCCCCACGGTGTCCATCGACTGGCGTAAGCCGAAGCAGGCACCACGGATTTCGGCGGGGGCGACATCGGCGACCAGCGCATCGCGCGGCGCGCCACGAATGCCTTTGCCGATGCGGTCCAGAAAGCGCGCGGTAAATACCACATCAACCGAGTGCGCGAGGGGAAACAGCGGCTTCGACAACGCTGCCAGACCGTAGCCCATCAACAGCAGGCCTTTACGCCGGCCGATAAAGTCGCTGATGGCGCCGGAGAATATCTTGACCACCATCGCCGTCGCCTCGGCAATGCCTTCGATCACCCCGACGGTGAGTGCGCTAGCGCCTAAAGTAGTGACCAGAAATACCGGCAACAGGCTGTGCACCAGCTCTGACGAAAGGTCCATGAACAGGCTGACAAAACCCAGGGCCCAGACCGTGGAGGGGATACGCAGTGAGGCTGGTCTGGGTTTTGCTAGGTTGTCCATGCTGGTTTCCGGGCTGAATACTCATCGAGTATTGATAGCGCCAACCTCGGCTATCAAAGGTTCTGACTTAAAAAGATCAACGTATTGCCATGCGCCTCGGCCGCCGCCCGTTGGTTGTAGCTGTCACGGTGCGAGCAGTTGAAACCATGTTCGGCCCCCGGATACACCTCGATATCGACATCGTCGTTGAACTCGAAACGCTCGGCGATTTGCTTCACGGCGTCGATGGGGATGTGGCTATCCTGTTCGCCAAAGTGCATCAGCAGCGGCACCTTGATTTCACTGGCCCGATCCAGTTGGTTCTGAATGCCGCCGCCGTAATAGGCGATCGCCACGTCGACGAAACCGTTGGCTGCGGTGTTGTACGACAGCATGCCGCCGAAGCAGTAACCGATGGAGGCGATCCTGCCGTCGAGCCCGGTATGCGTCTTCAGGGTATCGATGGCCAGTTTGATGTCAGCCTGGGCTTTATAGCGGTCGGTGGCGTTCATCAATTCGACGGCGCGTTTCCAGCCGGCTTCGTCGTAGCCCAGTTCGATACGGTGGCCGTGGCGCCAGAACAGATCCGGCGCTATGACCAGATAGCCATCGGCGGCGTATTGCTCGGCGACCGAGCGGATGTGCTCGTTGACCCCGAAGATTTCCTGAATCAGCACGATCCCCGGCCCTTTACGGGTGTGGGGGATGGCCAGGTAAGCGCCGAAGGTGCCTTCGGGGCTGCTGATTTCGATCCATTGGCTGGTTACGCTCATGATGGCTCCTTTGCATAAGTTGGATGGGGTATCGAGACGCTGGCGCCTCAGCGGTGACTGCGCCGCCAGAAGAGTCGAGCCAACAACGCGTCCATGCTGAGTTTGCCGGCCCCCGAGAACAACAACGGCATGAGGGCTACGAGGTAGATCAACGGCAGTTTGAAGTTGCCGTGGCCCTTGTTGCTGATGGCATAACCCTGGGCAAGTTCACTCAATGTAGACCAATCGGCTGGCCAGTGGACGGCAGCGGTCGCGACGACCGTGACCACCACGAGAATAATCGCCGAGAGCCGTGTCCCGAGGCCTGCCAGTAAGGTAAGGGCGCAGATCAGCTCGGCCCACATCGCCAGTTCCCAGTTCAGCGTGGCGGGAACGTGGTTGAAGGGAAACGGGAAGCGGTCCTGGATGTCCGCGAACCAGTTCTGGCCGTTCCATTTTTCCAGGCCAGACTCGAAAAACTCCCAGGCCAGAAACAGCCGCAGGGTGAGGGGCGCGATCCAGTTGCCGACGCGGTCGAGGTTCAGGTGCAGGCCTTTGACGGCTGATGAAAGGGAAGTGTTCATGGGTTTGATCTCCGTGAGTTTGATCGTTGGCAGGCAATCACCCGTAGCCGCTGTAGCAGCTGCCGAGCAGCGCGAGGCTGCGTTCGGCTGCGAAGCAGTCGTACAGCCTGACGTTGCGGTGCGTCAGGCTGACCGCGTTAGTCGAATTCACGACTGCTGCGCAGCCGAACGCAGCCTCGCAGGCTCGACAGCTGCTACAGCGAGCGCAGAGCTGCTACGGGGTGTTGTTGGTCAGGGGATAGGCGCGGGGCAGGCTACGTTTGTACTTCTGCGCAATCGTGCCCAGCAGCCGAATGACAATCGCCGAAAACATCAGGCCGAACGGCAGGACGTACCAGGCGCTCAGTGGGATGCGTTTGAAGTTGGAAAAGGCGAACACCGCCGCGATCACCCACATGCCGCAGGTGTGCAGGGCTTTCCAGACTTTGGGGCCGATCAGGCGCGCCGTGGTTTTGAATGAGGTCAATGCCATCAACAGAATGAACAGGTAACCGACCGAACCCGGAATATTGCCGACGGTGGTGCGACCGGGCCAGAACTCGGGGTTCAGTTGGCCGTAGCTGTAGATCAGAATGGCGTGGACCAGATGGGAAAACGCGAAGGCCAGGCCGATGAAGCGTCGTTCACGCACCAGCGAGTGGCTGAAAGGCGAGGGCACCAGCACCGCCAGGGCCGATGCAGTGAACGCGGCGAGAAACAGCGCAAACGAAGTGCGTGCGGTGGCGCGAATGGCGCTGCGGGTGGCTTCCACCAGATCGGGGTTGAGCAGCAGAATCAGGCCGGTCATCAACAGCACCAGCATGGCCAGCAGGCCAAACAGCGACCAACCATGGTAACGGGGGACTTGGGTCATCATGACAACACTCCTGAGCAAGGGCCGACCCGGTTTACCGGTGGTCAGCGGACGACAGAAGTGTTGCAATCAGCTGTATTGGCGATATGTCTGAAAGACCGCCCGGTGCAAGTTGGTGTATCCCGGGCCGCGACAGATACATTCGCGTACAAAACTGTGATTCAGCGCCGTCCAGCGGCGTCTAGCGACAGTGTCCCCGCAATCCCATGGGGCGAGACTTCGGAACCCGGCATGCAAGCGCTGTTGAACGAGATCCTTGACGCAGTCCGACCGTTGATCGGTCAGGGCAAAGTGGCTGACTACATTCCCGCCCTCGGCGAGGTACCGGGCAATCAATTGGGCATTGCCGTCTATGGCAATGACGGCGAGTTGTTTTGCGCGGGGGACGCCGACACGCCGTTCTCGGTGCAGAGTATTTCCAAGGTGTTCAGCCTGGTGCAGGCCATCGAACACTCCGGCGAAGCGATATGGGAACGCCTGGGCCACGAGCCGTCGGGCCAGCCGTTCAACTCGCTGGTGCAGCTGGAATTCGAGCGCGGGCGCCCGCGCAATCCCTTCATCAATGCCGGTGCGCTGGTGATCTGCGACATCAATCAATCGCGCTTTGCAGCGCCGGCATTGTCGATGCGCGATTTTGTCCGGCGCTTGTCCGGCAACCCGAACATCATGGTGGACGGCAAGGTCGCCGAATCCGAATACCAGCACCGCGCGCGTAACGCGGCCATGGCGTATCTGATGCAGTCGTTCGGCAACTTCCATAACGATGTCGAGGCGGTGCTGCGCAGCTACTTCAGCCATTGCGCGCTGCGCATGAGTTGCGTGGACCTCGCCCGGGCGTTCTGCTTCCTGGCCAACGACGGCTTCTGCAAACACAGCGGCGCACAGATCCTCAGCGCCCGCCAGACCCAACAAGTCAACTCGATCATGGCCACCAGCGGGCTGTACGACGAAGCGGGCAACTTTGCCTATCGCGTCGGTCTGCCGGGCAAGAGCGGCGTGGGCGGGGGCATCGTCGCGGTGGTGCCGGGGCAATTCACGGTGTGCGTCTGGTCCCCGGAATTGAACGCCGCCGGTAACTCGCTCGCGGGCATGGCGGCGCTGGAGTTGTTGAGTCAGCGGATTGGCTGGTCGGTGTTCTGATGGCGCTCCTTGACTTGCACCGGGTGGTCGCTAACGTGAAGTAGATCTTTTGACTGCTCACCCGATCGGGTGGAGGCGCGGGTGAATCCATGATGAAGTTCGGTTCCGCGCTTCTCGTCTTCAATGAGGCGGACGCTCATTTGCGCGACGGGTTGTCTGCCGTGGTGCAGGTCGGTAATACCCTGTGGGTCGCCAATGATGAATCCTTGAGCCTTGAACGTTTCACCCAGCGCGAGCGCGCCAGCCCGGGCCAATTTCTGTTTGATCAGCAGAAGCGGTTCCCGTTGGCATCCCTGTTGACGCTGCCGGTCATGCCGGACATTGGCAAAGAAGACGTTGAAGCCGACCTGGAGGGCATGAGCTACGACCGCGACACAGGGTATCTCTGGATCGTGGGCTCTCACAGCCTGAAACGGAAAAAGCCCGATAGCACCAAGTCCCTGAAGAAAAACGCTGAACGTCTGGCCATTGTCAGCCGTGATGGCAATCGTTTTCTCCTGGCCCGGATTCCTCTGGTCGAAGAAAACGGGACGTTCACTTTGGTGAAGAGCACCGCCAGCGATGATCGAGTCGCCGCTCAATTGGCCGGCAATCAACTGGGTAACGAATTGCTCGATGAACTCAAGGACGACGAACATGTCGGGGTATTCCTGCACATTCCCAGCAAGGACAACGGGTTCGATACCGAAGGCCTCGAGGTCAATGGCAAGCGTGTTTTTATCGGGTTGCGAGGGCCTGTGCTGCGGGGATGGGCAATCATTCTGGAGGTCGAACCCGAAGACCACCCCAAGCTTGCTCATACACTGAGGCTGAAGAAAATCGGGCCGGGTGGGCGAAAGTATCGAAAGCATTTCTTCCAGCTGAATGGGCTCGGCGTCAGGGACTTATGCCTCGATGGTGACGATATGTTGATCCTGGCTGGACCGACGATGGACCTCGACGGGCCCGTTACTGTATTTCGATGGCACGACGGCGCCAGGCCAGCAGGTGAAGGTTTCGTTTTCAGCGAACAATTGACGTCGGTCCTGGAGGTTCCTTACGGGCAAGGAGAAGATAAAGGCTGCGATCATGCCGAAGGGATGACCTTTATCGGCACCGAAGGCGTAGAAGAGCCCTTGTTGCTGGTGGTTTATGACGTGAATTCGGACAAGCGTAAACAGGGTAGCAATGGACTGGAGCAGGACGTATTTCGACTTGCGAAAAAGTAACCTCCACCGCGTCCCGGTGAATGACGCTCCACGGATTTTCCTATACATTTTCCGACCGCCCCCCTGCATGGTGAAACCGCTTCATGTCTCTTGCGCTCGAACGTCTAGTCGCTGGCACGCCGATCCCATTTGCCGGTAATCGTGTCACGGTCGTCAGCCCCGAACTGGCGGCGCGCTTTCAGCCCGGCGACCATCTGCTGGTGGAGCAGGTCAGCGGCGAGTTGTTGCTGATCCCGGTGGCGGATCAGCAGGCGGCGACGGTCGCCATCGAGCGCGCCGAGGCGGCGTTTGCCGCAATGTCCAGCGTTTCGGATCACGCCATCAGCGAGTTCTTCGATCGCTTCGCGCAACGCCTGGAAACCCCGGAATGCTGGGCCTTGATTGCAGCCGCCAACCTGGCCGACATCGAGCGGGCCAAGGCGCGCGGGCGTTCCACCACAAGATTGCTGGCCGATGAGCGCATGCGCCGCGACATGATTGCCGGCCTGCGGGCCTGGCGCGATGCACCGGCCACCCGCGGCCAAGTCGTGAGCTGCGTCGAGCACGACGGCTGGAAAGTCGAGCAGGTGGTTTCGCCGCTGGGCATCGTCGCTTTTGTGTTCGAAGGCCGGCCGAATGTCTTCGCCGACGCCGCCGGTGTATTGCGTACCGGTAACACTGCGGTGCTGCGCATTGGCAGCGACGCGTTGGGCACCGCCCAGGCCATCGTCACCCATGCACTGAATCCGGCACTGGCCGATGCCGGGTTGCCGAGCGGTGCAGTGTCGCTGGTCGAAAGTGTCAATCACGCCGCCGGCTGGGCAATGTTCGCCGACCGGCGCCTGTCGCTGGCCGTGGCCCGTGGTTCGGGGCATGCGGTCAGCCAGTTGGGCAGCATCGCGCAACAGGCCGGCACCGCCGTCAGCCTGCATGGCACCGGTGGCGCCTGGCTGATCGCGAATAAAGATGCCGATGCCCAGCGCTTCGCCGCCGTGGTGCGCAATTCGCTGGACCGCAAAGTCTGCAACACCTTGAACGTTTGCCTGATCCACCGCGACCGAGCAGCCGAACTGGTGCCGCTGTTTCTCGATGCACTGCAACAGGCCGGCACCGCGCGGGGCCAGGGCTGCAAACTGCACATCGTCGAGGGCAGCGAGCAGCATTTGCCGAGCGATTGGCGCACCGCGAGCGTCGAGGTGTACCGCGCCGAAGGCTATCAGACCGAAGCACAGGCCGAACCGCTGCCCGAGGACCAATTGGGCCGCGAGTGGGAATGGGAAGAAACCCCGGAAGTCAGCCTGAAGATCGTCGACGATCTGGATCAGGCCATTGCCTTGTTCAACCGCTACAGCCCGCAATTCACCGTGTCGCTGATCAGTGAAGATGCCCAGGCGCAGGCGCGTTTCTACAACGCGGTCAACGCGCCTTTTGTCGGCAACGGGATCACCCGCTGGGTCGACGGACAGTACGCGCTGAACAAGCCGGAACTGGGGCTTTCGAACTGGGAGAGCGGTCGCCTGTTTGCGCGCAGCGCGATTCTCTCGGGTGATGGCGTGTTCACGATTCGCAGCCGCATGACCCAGACGAGTCTGTCGGTCAAACGCTGAGACGCGCAAACCTGTGGGAGCGTGGCTTGCCCGCGAAAGCGGTGTGTCAGGCGACATCAATGTTGACTGACACTCCCTCTTCGCGGGCAAGCCACGCTCCCACAGGAATTTCGTCGCTCTTATTAACTTACCGGCATCAGGGACAGCCCTCTGACCGCAGGCAACGGCACGCACTATACTTATTGTGTGTCCGTGCCCGCGCGGGGACGGACAGCGCATCTGATTACGTGTGAGAGGATTGCGCCATGAAACTTCATGACTTCCAACATTACTCCCATGGTCTGGAAACGGTCGTTCACGACACGTGGATTACCACCCGGGTAAAGTCGGCCCTGGCCTTGGCCGATACCACTCTTGGCCTGAATGTCCATGTCAAAACCCATGCGGGTGCGGTGGCATTGAGCGGTCGCGTCAATACCCATAGACAGTGTGAGCACGCTGTTGCACTGGCCCGTTCGGTTCCTGGTGTCGTCAATATCGATGCCAGCGAATTGCTCACTCATGTGTTCACCCCAGGCAGTTTTCCAGAAGCGCCCAACGCTGAAGACACACCTGAACGTCGGCCACAATCGTCAGCCAAGACGGACGACAAATAACAAGGGCGATCGTGTGAGTGGCACATCCCCGGCCGGGAAACGAGGACGGGCGCAGTAGCGCGCCTGTCCACTTTGTAACGCTGCGCCAAGCCTGGTGCAGCTTGTGCGGTCGACACCTTCAGGCGGCTTCGACCGTTTTGCCGTGCACGGCGCAAGTGCCGGGGTGTTCGGCCAGCGACACGAAGCTGTGACTGCCGGCATCCAGGGCATCGACCGAGCCGGTTTCGATGTCATAGACCCAGCCATGCAGGTTCAACAGGCCTTTTTCCAGGGCCAGGCGCACGCTCGGGTGGGTCTGGATATTCGCCAGTTGGGCGATGACGTTTTCCCGCACCATCGAACTGACCTTGGCCGCGTCGCTGGCATGAGGGCGGGCTTCGTTGATCACCTTGGCCGACTCGGCGTGCTGCAACCAGCCGCTGACGGCGGGCAGGTGATCCATGCATTTGCACTGGGCAATGGCGGTCATGGCGCCACAGTCCGAATGCCCGCAGATCACGATGTCTGTCACGCCCAATACCGCGACCGCATATTCCACCGTGGCCGATACGCCGCCCGGATGCGGGCTGTAAGAGGGCACGATATTGCCGGCGTTGCGCACCACGAACAGTTCGCCGGGTTCTTGCTGGGTCAGCAGTTCCGGTACCACGCGGCTGTCGGAACAGGTGATGAACAAGGTGCCGGGATGCTGGGCGGTGGCCAGGTGTTTGAACAGGTCGGTACGTTGCGCAAACGCTTCTTTCTGAAACTTCAATAAACCTTCGATGAGCGCTTTCATGGCGGACCTCCTTGCAATGAATGAGGGGGCGTAGCAGCTGCCGAGCCTGCGAGGCTGCGTTCGGCGGCGGAGCCGTCGTAAACCCGGTGCACACGGTCTACCTGAAAGACCGCGCTGCTTGATTTCACGACTGCTTCGCAGCCGAACGCAGCCTCGCAGGCTCGGCAGCTGCTACGGGGTATCGCTTGCTAAAGGTGGCCAGTTACTTAGAACGGACGCAGCGGCAGGAACTTGCCGTCCAGGGTAATCACGGCGCGGGAGCCGCCTTCCGGGTCTTCGACCTTTTTCAGGTCCAGCTTGAAGTTGATCGCGCTGATGATGCCGTCGCCGAACTGCTCGTGAACCAGGGCTTTGAGCGTGGTGCCGTAGATCTGGATCATTTCGTAGAAACGGTAGATGGTCGGGTCGGTCGGAACACCCGACAGGCTGCCGCGCAGCGGGATGATTTGCAGGCGGGCCACGGAGTCGGCGTCCAGCTCGAGTTTTTCGCCGATTACTCTGGCGGCGGCTTCCGGCAGTGGATGCTGACCGAGCAGGGCGGCGGTGACGTAGGCCAGACCCAGGCCGGTGCCGTCAGTCAGATCCTGCCAGGACAAATTCTTGCGCGCCTTGGCATCGAGGATCGAAGTGGTCAGGGCCAGACTGGTGTCCTGGTAAGCGTGGGACTGTTGCATGGTGTGACTCCTATCGGTTGTGGCTGGAAAGTGGAGCCATCTTCGGTTGATTGATCCATAGCGTCCAAGATCGATATACAATGCTTTGCATAAGTCCTGCCTATAGATGATGAGCCCCATGCTGCTCCGACATTTGCGCTACCTGCTGGCGGTCGCCGACCACGGCGGCTTCACCCGTGCCGCCGAGGCGCTGCACGTCTCCCAACCGACGCTGTCCCAGCAGATCCGGCAACTGGAGGAAACCCTGGGTGTCAGCCTGTTCGACCGTACCTCGCGCACGGTCAGAGCGACCGACGCGGGGCAGGCCTATATCGAATGCGCCCGGCGGGTGCTGGTGGAACTGGAAGCGGGCAAACGCGCGCTGCATGATGTGAAGGACTTGTCTCGCGGCACCTTGCGACTGGCCATGACGCCAACGTTCATGGCGTATCTGGTGGGGCCGCTGGTGCGCGATTACGCGGCGAAGTTTCCGAACATCCATCTGCAGATTTTCGAGTTGTCGATGGATGACATCGAGACGGGGTTGCTTGATGACTCGCTGGACATTGCCATTGCCTTCACCCCGGTGAGGAGCCCGGATATCGAGTGCGTGCCGGCGTTTGTCGAGACTCTGGGTGTGGTGGTCGGGCACCGTCATCCGTTGTACGAACGGCAGATCCCGCTATCACCCAAGGAGATGGCGCAATTGGAATTCGCGTTGCTGACGCCGGACTTCATCACCCGATCCTCAGTCGACGAGTATTTTCGGCAGCAGAACATCACGCCCAAGGTGACGATCGAGGTGAATTCGGTGAGTACGTTGCTGGAGGTCATTCGCCACACGCCGATGGCCACCATCCTCCCGGAGCCCATCGCCACGGCGGAACGGGCATTGCGCCGAATTGAATTACAGGGCGAGGCACCCCGGCGCGACGCGGCATTGCTGCGCAGGAAGAACAACTATCACAGTGCCGCGTCTGTGGCGTTCGCGAACCTGGTGATGGCCGGCAGCACCAGCGTGTGAATCAATCATCCACCGACTGGCAGATGCCATTGCCGCCTTTCTTGCTGGTATAGGTCACGGCTACCGTGTCGTCATCCGCGATGCTGATCGAGATCGTCACATCCGGCCCCTTGGCCTCGAAAAGGCGATCATTGATCATTTTGGTCTGGGCTTCTTTGCTGTTGATCATCACCGGACCATCCTGGTCGGCGTGGACCATGATTTTCCCGGGACAGTCCACATCGAAGGCGGGAATGCCGGGGAGACTGTTCGCATGGGCTGCACTCGCCAATGCCAATAGCATGAATGTCAGGGTTGTTTTCATCGCAGACCTCCAGCGGATAAACCGATGTCCAGCGCACTGTTAACCATAGCCCTGTTCTTTTGACCCGGTGCAAAGTCAGAGGTGCAGACGGTGACGAATAAAAAAGGCCCCGCTCGATAAAACGAGCGGGGCCTTCTTGTGTTTGGGAGAGATCAGTACAACCGATCAATCACCCGAACTTCATTCTGGTTCTGCAGCGAGGCCCACGCCTGTGTCAGCGTTTGCAGCACATTACCGATGAAGTCCTTGTCGGCCGCGGCTTTCTTGCCGACATAGCCCTGGCCGCGACGGTACATCTTCATGCGGGCCAGCAGGTTCTGGTTGTTCTTGTCGAACTCTTCTTCGTGGGCATGGGGCGACAGGCAGTCGATATGGACCTGGCCCGATTTGCTGATCCACAGAATATGGCTGTCATGGCTGTCTTTTTGCGCAGCGAACAAACGAGCCAGTTCATCGATAGTAGGTTGATTGTTCAGATTCATTGTAAGCCCCTTGACCATTTGGTGATCTTTCAAAGTTGATTCGCTAATACAGGTAGCCCATCGGTTAGTTGATCCCTGGCACCGAAACCAGGACGTCAGCGGTCGACCGTCAATACGACGGGGTCGCGCATCTGTTGCATGTAGTCGTGTTGAATAACTGCTACGCAATAGCGTCACAACGAAGAGAAGCAGCGAAAACCTGGAGGCCACTGCCGACGTTTTCAGGGTCGGCCACAAGCTTCATGAGGATTGATCGCTAGCGTTTCTCGCCCTTGTACTGGACGTTCAGGCCAGGTCAGCTTCTTCAATCTGCCTTGTGGGCAGCGTGTATCCGGGAAAAACAGCTCGGCGGTCAGACGAACTTGCTCAAACGTGTTGCCTGTACTCCCGATCGGGGAGACGTCTGCATCATGCAAGGGCAAATCGGAGGCGTCAACGGTTTTGTAGTGATTATTTTTGTTCACTACATATTGTCGGACAAAGTGGTTTTGGAATTAGAAAGTCAGCGTGGCCACCGTTTGGAATCTTCGGCAGCGCTTACCCCGGCCCCGTAGGCGTTGCCGAGGGCTGCGATCTTTCAAAGCGGTAAACGGTGCATGGATAACCGTCGATCGGCAGCTGATGCACGGTGAACACTCCGGCCGTGAGATCGGGCATCACCCTGGCCCAGAACAGCCGCGCAGGCTGGTTGGCATCGATGTGGAAAATCTGCCATTGACCGGGGAAGCGGCTCAAGAGGGCAGAGACGACAAACTTCGCGACACCTTGGCCACGAAAGCGTCGACTGACAAAAAAGTAGCCGATGTTGTACTCGGCGCCGACGATATGGGTTTCGTTATCCACGGTCACGAACCCTGCCAGCTCGCCGTCGACCTTGATCAGAAACGGCCGGGTTGCCGGGTTGCGCCAGTAGTCCAGTCTGGGCTGGATGTTGAAGAAACCATGTTCCCCGAGCTTCAGCGGCAGCCATTCGCTGAAATCGTACATGTAGAACTGCATCAGGTTTTCGATGGTTTCCAGTTCGTCGCGCTGGGCGGCGTGCAGTTCTATCGAGGGCTGGCTCCTGATTGTCGCCATGGTCGTACCTTCGGTGTCTTAACTGACATTGAAGAACACTAGACCATTTCGATTCGCTGCCCTCAAACCTTGCCCGCCGGTTTCGCCGCGCGCTTGGTTCCAGTCGAAGGCTTGCGTTTGGCGGGTTTGCGTTTGTTTTTCCACGGTGTGGCGCCACGCCCGGCCGGGCTTGCCGGCCCGCTGATGGTCAGGTTCAGGCCGGCGCAGCGTGCCACTTGCTTGCTCATCCACGCGGCCTGTTTAGTGACGAATTCTTCCAGGCTCATTTCACCGCTCTGCACCATGTCCAGCGCCTGTTCCCAGATTGCCGTGGTGCCGGGGTCGGCAATCGCTCGCGGCACCGCATCGATCAGGCTGAAAGCCGCCGGCGTCGCGGCCAGGGCCTTGCCGTTCTTGATCAGATAACCACGATCCAACAGGCCCTGGATGATCGAGGCGCGTGTGGCTTCGGTGCCGATGCCAGTGGTGTCCTTGAGCTTTTGCTTGAGCAGCGGATCTTCCACCAGTTTGGCAACGTTCTTCATTGCCTTGATCAGATCGCCTTCGGTGAATGGCTTGGGCGGCTGGGTCCAGAGGTCCTTGAGCTTCACGTCGGCCACCGCGCAGTCACGCCCTTCGGCCAGTGTCGGCAGTGTTTGCGGTGCCGGTGCTTCGCGGCCCTTGGCGGGCGCGAGGGCTTCGGGCAGGGCGCGTTTCCAGCCGGGCTCGGCAATCTGCTTGCCCACGGCGCGCAAGGCTTCACCGGCGCAGTCGAAGTCGGCCTGGGTGCGGTCGTACTCATGATTGGGCAGGAACTGCGCCAGGTAACGCGCACGAATCAGGGTGTAGACCGCCCGTTGCTTGCCCACCAGTCGATCGAGATTCTTCGCCGCGGCGGTCGGAATGATGCCGTGGTGCGCGCTGACCTTGGCATCGTTCCAGGCCCGCGATCGGCGTTGCGGCTCCAGATAATCGTGCAAGGCGTTCAGGGCCGGATCGGCTTGCCGGAGCGCCGCCAGAATACCCGGCGCTTCGCTGTGCTGACTCAGGGGCAGGTAGCCGCAGTCGCTGCGCGGGTAGGTGATGACTTTATGGGTTTCATACAGGGCCTGGGCGATATCGAGGGTTTCCTGGGCGCCGAGCCCGAGTTTTTTCGAGCAGACTTCCTGCAAGGTGCCCAGGTCGAACGGCAGCGGCGCGACTTCGCGCATGCGCTCGGTACGTAGCTTGATCACCCGAGCGCTCGCCGCATTGCCAATGGCTGCAGCCGCCTGCTGGGCCAGCGCCTGGTTCAGGCAGCGATCCTGATCGTCACAAGCATCGGACGCCGCGCGCCACTGGGCAGTGAACGCAGTGCCATCGTGCAGCAGTTGCACGTCGATGGCCCAGTAGGCCACCGGGACGAAATCGGCAATGCTGCGGTCGCGATCCACCACCAGGCGCAAAGTCGGCGTCTGCACCCGACCGACCGGCAACACGCCCTGATAGCCGGACTGACGCCCCAGCAGGGTGAACAGCCGACTCATGTTCATCCCGATCAACCAGTCGGCCCGGGAGCGCCCCAACGCCGAATGATAGAGGCTGAACGTCTCGGCCCCGGGCTTGAGCGCCGCCAGCGCCTTGCGGATCGATGCATCGTCCAGGGCCGACAACCACAGCCGCTGGATCGGCCCGCGATAACGGCAATGTTCCACCAGTTCCCGGGCGATCATCTCGCCCTCACGGTCGGCGTCGGTGGCAATCACCAGTTCACTGGCCTCGCCGAGCAGGCGTTTGACTGCCTTGTACTGGCTGGCCGTGCGCGGCTTGACGGTCATTTTCCATTTTTCGGGAATGATCGGCAGATCCGCCAGCACCCAGCGCTTGTAACGCGCGTCGTAGGCATCCGGCGGCGCGGTTTCCAGCAGGTGGCCGATGCACCAGGTCACCGTGACGTCCGTTCCCAGCCAGCAGCCGTCGCCTCGACGCCTGGCGCCGAGCACGGCCGCGATATCTTTGGCCTGGGAAGGTTTTTCACAGAGGTACAGCCGCATAACCACCATCATCGATCAGTGTTCGAGAGGTGCACAGAATGGCGGTTGATGAGCGATGGAGCAATCTTTATCTGTATGGATGTACAGCTTGAGCTGTTGCGTTTGATGACAGCGGTCAATCCAGCGACTGAAGCACGCTCCGTTCGGCTGCGAAGTACTCGCGATACCAGAACATGGGGTATACCTGTTGGGGCGCGGAAACCGCACAACAGCAACAGAGGAACCTACTTCATGAAAGTCCCAGGTGCCGGTAGTCCCATCTCCATCGTCCCCCAACCCGGCTGCGTGGTGGTGAAGTTCCATGGCATTCAAGTGGCGTCGTCCACTCGGGCGCTGGTCATGCATGAGACCAATTATCCTCCGGTGTACTACATCCCGCGGGAGGACATCGCCGAACAGTATTTCGCCCGCACCGACCACACCAGCTATTGCCCGTACAAGGGCGATGCCAGCTATTACAGCCTGCAGATCCCCGGGCATGAAGGTGCCAATGCGGTATGGAGTTATGAGCACCCCAAGGTGTCGGTTGCGCAGATTGGCGGGTATGTGGCGTTCTATCCTGACGAAGTGACGTTTGAGGTGCTCAAGACCTGATGTGCAGAAAACATTTTGTGGCGAGGGGGCTTGCACCCTCGCCACAAACTAACCTCCCGTTAGCGCTCAGTTTTTATCGAGATCCACGTTCTTCGTCTCGCGCAAACACATCATCCCCACCACCAGGCTCACCCCGGTAATCACCACCGGGTACCACAACCCGTAAAAGATGTCCCCGGTGTACACCACCAGGGCAAACGACACCGTCGGCAGGAAACCACCAAACCAGCCGTTGCCGATGTGATAGGGCAGGGACATCGAGGTGTAGCGAATGCGGGTCGGGAACAGTTCGACCATCAGCGCCGCCAGCGGGCCGTAGCACATGGCGGAGATGATGATCAGCGCGACGATCAACACCACGATCATCGGTTTATTGATCAGCTGGATGTCGGCTTTTGACGGATACCCGGCCAGGGTCACTGCGCCACGCAGGGCCGCTTCGTCAAAGCCGTCGAGCTTCACGTCACCGACGCTCACCTGCACACCGCTGCCGGTCGGGGCCGCTTCGCTGCTGTAGGGCAGGCCCTGTTTGACCAGGAAGGTTTTGACCTTGTCGCACGGGCTATCAAATTTCGCCTTGCCCACCGGGTCGAACTGGAAGGTGCAGGTGGCCGGGTCGGCCAGCACGGTGATAGGTGCCTGACGGCTGGCCTGGTCGATGGCCGGGTTGGCGTAGTGGGCGATGGACTTGAAGATCGGAAAGTACAGTGCAGTCGCCAGCAGCAGGCCGATCATCAGCACCGGTTTGCGCCCGACTTTATCCGACAGCCAGCCGAAGAAAATGAAGAACGGTGCGCCAATGATCACGCTGACAATCAGCAGACTGTTGGCCAGGGCCGGGTCCATTTTCAGGAACTGCGTGAGGAAGAACAGCACGTAGAACTGCGCGGCATAGAAGGTCACCGCTTGCCCGGCGTTGATGCTGAACAGGGCGATCAGCACCACTTTAAGGTTTTCCCATTTGCCGAAGGAGTCGCGCAGCGGCGACTTGCAGAGTTTGCCTTCCTCTTTCATTTTCACGAACGCAGGCGACTCGTGCAGGCTCAGGCGAATCCAGGTGGAAATGCCCAGCAGCACGATCGAAAACAGAAACGGAATGCGCCAGCCCCAGACTTCGAACTGGTCGCCGGTGAAGTAACGGCAGCCCAGCACCACCAGCAGCGACAGCAGCAAGCCGAGGGTGGCGGTGGATTGAATCCAGCTGGTGTGGAAGCCGCGCTTGCCGATCGGTGCGTGTTCGGCGACGTAAGTGGCAGCGCCGCCGTACTCACCACCCAGCGCCAGGCCCTGGAGCATGCGCAGCACCACGAGGATGATCGGCGCGGCGATGCCGATGCTCGCGTAAGTCGGCAGCAAACCGACGCAGAAAGTCGCCAGGCCCATGAGGACGATGGTCGCGAGGAACGTGTATTTACGCCCGATCATGTCCCCCAACCGTCCGAACACCAACGCACCGAACGGGCGCACGATGAAGCCGGCGGCGAAGGCCATCAGCGCGAAAATGAACGCCGTGGTGTCGTTGACCCCGGCGAAGAACTGTTTGCTGATGACCGCCGCGAGGGCGCCGTAGAGGAAAAAGTCGTACCACTCGAACACCGTCCCCAGGGACGAGGCGAAGATGACTTTCTGGGTTTCCTGACTGGTGCCCGCGCTGCGGACGGCTTCCAGGGGCTGAACATGTTCTGACATATCGGTATCCCTCACAGTGATTGTTTTTGTTGTTCCACTGTCGACGCCAGCCTTGTGGGCGGGTGCCGCTATTCCTTTGCTCAAGAGACTGCGGTCAGTGCTTTTTCGTCAGGGGCAAAACTCCTTGCGGTTGTTTCGAGGATCAGTTGCGCGGCTTTCTCGGCGATCATCAATGTCGGCGAGCAGGTGTTGCCCGAGGTGATGCGCGGCATGATCGAGGCGTCGGCGATGCGCAGGCCGGGGATGCCATGAACGCGCAGCTCAGCGTCGACTACCGCGTCCGCGTCGTTGCCCATCCGGCAGGTGCCCACCGGGTGGAAAATGGTGGTGCCGATTCGGGCGGCGGCTTCGTGCAATTGCTCTTCGCTCTGCAAGCTGTCGCCGGGCAGGTATTCCACCGGTTTGAACGCTTGCAGGGCGGGGGCGCGAACGATGCGGCGGGTCAGGCGGATCGCGTCGGCCGCCACTCGCAAGTCTTCGGGATGGCTCAAGTAGTTGGGCTGAATCAGCGGCGCTTCCCGCGGGTCGGCGGAGCGAATGTCTATGCGCCCACGGCTTTGCGGGCGCAGATCGCAGACCGACGCGGTGAAGGCGGGGAAGGCGTGCAGCGGTTCGCCAAAGCGCTCCAGCGACAGGGGTTGCACGTGGTATTCGAGGTTCGCCGAGGTCTGCTCCGGCCCCGAACGGGCGAAGGCGCCGAGTTGGCTTGGGGCCATGGACAATGGGCCGCTGCGGTCATACAGATAACGCAGGCCCATGCCCATCTTGCCCCACAGCGTGCCGGCGATCTGGTTCAGGGTGCGGGCGTTTTCCAGTTTGTAGATCAGCCGCAGTTGCAGGTGATCCTGCAGGTTGCCGCCCACGCCGGGCAGTTCATGGGCAACGCCGATGCCGAGTTGTTGCAGCAGCGGGCGAGGGCCGATGCCGGAACGCTGGAGGATGCCGGGTGAACCGACGGAGCCGGCACACAGGATGATTTCCTTACGCGCCTTGAAGGTTTTCGCCTTATCTTGCCAACGGGCGCTGATCGCCGAGGCACGGCCGTTTTCCAGCAGCACGCGGTCGACTTCAACATCAGTCAGCACCGTGAGGTTGGTGCGGTGACGGACCGGTTTGAGAAACGCCTTGGCCGCGTTCCAGCGCACCCCGGCTTTCTGGTTGACCTGGAAATAGCCGCAGCCTTCGTTGTCGCCCTGGTTGAAGTCATCGATGCTGGCAATGCCGCTTTGTTCGGCAGCAGTGCGGAAGGCATCGAGAATCGGCCACGACAGGCGTTGCCGCTCGATCCGCCATTCGCCGGCGGCGCCGTGAAACTCCGAATCGCCGGCAAAATGGTTTTCGCTTTGTTTGAACAGCGGCAGCACGTCTTGCCAGCCCCAGCCGGGATTGCCCTCGGCCGCCCAGCCATCGTAGTCGCCAGCCTGGCCGCGCATGTAGATCATGCCGTTGATCGAGGAACAGCCGCCGAGCACCTTGCCGCGCGGGTAGCTCAGGGCACGGCCTTGCAGGCCCGGTTGCGACTCGGTCTTGAAACACCAGTCGGTGCGCGGGTTGCCGATGCAGAACAGGTAACCCACGGGGATGTGAATCCACGGATAGTTGTCGCGGCCGCCGGCTTCGAGCAGCAACACGCGGTGTTGCGGGTTGGCTGACAGTCGATTGGCCAGCAAACACCCGGCCGGCCCGGCGCCGACCACGATGTAATCGTATTCATCAAGGGAAGTCTGCATCCCTGACCTCGTATTGTTGTTCTTGTTGTCGGTCATCCTAGTTGTTAGCTTTCGTTAAAAGAATGTTAGTTTTTGCGCAGCTGCTGTGCGTTTTTAAACAGCCGTTAGTAACGGCATAACGTCAAGGATGGTTCATGTTCGACTGGAATGACCTGCGGTTTTTTCTTGAATTGCAGCGCAGCGGCCGCTTGCTGACCGCCGCCCGCCGCTTGAACACCACCCACGCCACCGTGGCCCGGCACATCGAGGCCATCGAAAAAAGCCTCGGCACCGCGCTGTTCGTCCAGCATGCCCAAGGCTACGAATTGACCCCGGCTGGCGAAGCGCTGCTCAAGCATGCCGAGGCCATGGAAAACGTCGCGTTGCTGGCCCAGGAAGAAATCACCCAATCCACCGCGCCGCTGGGCAAGATCCGCGTCGGGGTGACGGAGGGGCTGGGCATCATGTTCCTCGCCAGCCGCATGAACGGGTTGTTCGAACGCTATCCGGGGTTGGAAGTGGAACTGGTGGCGGTGCCGCGCTTCGTCAGCATCCTCAACCGTGAAGCGGAGATCAGCATTCACCTCGAACGCCCGGCCGCCGACATGCTGGTCACCCGCAAACTCACCGACTATCGACTGGCGCTCTACGCCAGCCAGGCCTATCTGGACCGCTCGCCACCGCTGCGCAGCCGCGAAGACCTCGGCCGCCACGCGTGGATCGGCTACGTCGATGATTTGCTGTTCAGCCAGGAACTGATGTTCCTCAACAGCTTCTGCCGTAACCCCCAGGTGGTGTTTCACAGCACCAGCGTCATCGCCCAACAACAGGCCGCGCGCTCGGGCCTGGGGATCGCCGTGCTGCCGTGCTACATGGCCAGCGCCGATCCTGAACTGGTGCCGTTGCTGCCGGACGAAAGCATCCAGCGCAGTTATTGGATCAGTACGCGGCGCGAGCTGCACAAGTCGGTGCGGCTGCGGGTGTTGTGGGATTACGTGGTGGAGTTGTGTGAGCGTGAGCAGGCTCTGCTGCGAGGCTCCATTCCTTTGTAGGAGCGAGCGGTGCGGCGATCCGACTTGCCTGCGAAGGCGTCAGGTCTGGCACACCGCGTTATCGTTCTTCGCGGGCTAGCCTCGCTCGGGTAATGGAATCTTGAGTCAGTGAGAAACCTGTGGCGAGGGAGCTTGCTCCCGCTTGAGTGCGTAGCACTCACAAAAATCGGCGATTGTTCAGATTTTGGGGCCGCTACGTAGCCCAGCGGGAGCAAGCTCCCTCGCCACAGAGTGTTCAATGGTGCTGGTCAACAGGAATCGACAGCGTCGCCCGCAACCCGCCTTCGGGCGGATTGACCAGGGTAATCCGCCCACCCAGCTGGGTCGCGATGGTGTTGACGATGGCCAGCCCCAGGCCCGCGCCGCCGGTGTTTCCACGGCTGTAAAAGCGTTCGAACAATCGTGCGCGATCCGCTTCGTCGATGCCCGGTCCCTGGTCCTGGACGCTCAAATTGTAGAACCCGTCGTCCTGGCTCAATTGCACGGTGATGACGCCATGCTCCGGCGAAAAATTCGCCGCGTTGGTGACCAGGTTGTTCAGGGCGATGTCGATGGTGCCGGCGTCGGCGAGGACTTTGAAAGGTCGGTCCTCCGCGTCGAAAGCCAGTTCCAGGTTCCTGCTCAGTAACCAGGGTGTGAGCTGGGCCAGGCTGGCGCGCACGGTTTCACTCAGGTCGATGCTGTGCAGCACCGGCGTCACAGCCTTGGGTTCGAGACGGGCCATGGTCAGCAATTGATTGACCAGACGGCTGGCGCGGTCGACCCCGGCAATCAGAAACGCCAGGGACTCACGACGCTCCTGTTCCGTGCCGGCTTCCAGCAGGTTTTGCGCATGCACCCGCAACACGGCCAGTGGCGTACGTAATTCGTGGGCGGCGTCGGCGATGAAGCGCCGCTCACGGCCAAGCACCTCTTGAATTTGCGCGAGCATCCGATTGAGCGCCGCTTGCATCGGTTCCAGTTCGCTGGGCAACGGGGTCAGTTGCAACGGCTCCAGAGAACCGCTGTGCCGTGCCCGCAACGTTGCCGCCATATCGGCCAGGGGTTTGAGCCCCCAGCCAATGGCCAGCCAGACCATGGCCGCCAGCATCAGGCTGCCCAGCACATTGGGCCACAGGGTGTGACGCACGATCCGGTCGACCAGGTCTGCACGCACGTCGTCCCGTTCACCGACCCAGATGCGCAGGTCATTCTCTTTGTCTTCGAGCACGAACCCCCGCCAATGACGGCTGCTCAAATCCACCACATCGCTGAAACCATGTGTCGTCGGCGGCACGGTGAAGGAGGGGGCGCTGGCGGTGTGCACCAGCACTTCGCCTTTGCTATTCCACACCTGAAAGGCAATTTTGCCTTCATAGGGGTGACCATCAACGCCCGGCACCGCTTCACTCAAGGCCTTGTTGAACGCTTGATACAGTTCGGCGTGTTCATGGCTGGCCAGCGGCATGCGCATCACACCCTGCAGCAGCCGGGCATTCTGCGCCAGTTGGGCGTCGTAGACTTCGGCGATTTCGTGATTGCTGTCGTGCAGGTTGAACACGCTGAGGATTGCCAACCCCGTCAGCATCAGGCCGATGATCAGCGTCAGGGTGCGACGCCGGATCGAAGTCATCGACGCTCCTCCACCAGATAACCCACCCCACGAATGGTGCGGATCAGGTCGGTGGAGAACTTCTTGCGCAAGTGATGGATGTGCACTTCCAGGGTGTTGCTTTCGGCTTCTTCGTTCCAGCCGTAAAGCAGTTGCATCAGGTGATCGCGGGTCATGACCCGGCCCGGAGGCGAGAGCAATTCATGGAGCAGTTGATATTCCTTGGGCGTCAGCGCCACCGGTTCGCCCTGATAGCTGACTTGCTGGGTGCCGGGGTTCAGGCAGATGCCAGCGTGTTCGATCAGCACTTGCGCGCGACCGGCACTGCGGCGCAACAAAGCTCGCAGGCGAGCCTTGAGTTCGGCCAGATCGAAGGGTTTAACCAGGTAATCGTCGGCGCCGGCATCCAGCCCGGCGATGCGGTCTTCAGTGGCATCCCGTGAGGTGAGGATCAGCACCGGCAGGTTCGAGCCGCTGTCACGCAAGCGGCGCAACACTTCCAGACCGTCCATGCGCGGCAGGCCGAGGTCGAGCACGGCCACATCGAAGGTTTCGCTGAGCAGTGAATGCAAGGCGTTGCTGCCGTCCTGCAGCCAGTCGACGGTGTAACCCTCACGGCCCAGGGCCTGATGAATGCCCTCGCCAAGGGCTACGTCATCCTCGATCAGTAATAAGCGCACACGGGACTCCTGTCAGTCGAGTTTCTTGTTCACGTCACCCAGTAATGCTTCGATCTCTTTGCGACGCCCGGCGTCGGCGCTTTCCCGGCCAGGACGGGGCGCGGCGTGCAGGGCTTTTTGCAGGGCATCCCGAGCTTCACCATAGCGCTTTTGACGGTAAAGGTGATCACCCCAGAAGTACAGGCTGTCGATGCCGGTCGGGTTCAGGTCCAAGGCCTGCTTCAACAGTTTTTCGGCCTTGTCGGCGTCGCCGAAACCGATAGGCCAGCCGGGCACCCGATCATACAGCGCCGCGAGGCTGGTGTAGGCCGAGCCTTGCAGGGCCTTGGGATCGATGGCCAGGGCTTTTTCCAGATCGACTTTGGCTGCCTTGGCCTTGCTCAGGGCACCGAGGCCACCCTGGGCGCCGGCCCAACTGCTGGTGACGATGCCGGACCAGATCCACGCTTCGGCCAGGGACTGGCGTTCCCGGGTGAACGCCGAGGCCTGGGCTGCGAGTTTTTCGAAGGCGGCGCTGCGCTGTTCGGCGGGCAATTCGTACTGGATGTGTGCCCAGCTCTGTTGGATGGCATTGAGGCGCTGCTGATCGGCGGCGTCCAGCGCCCAGACGCTTTGGCTCAGCACGGCGAGCAACAAGCAGGCGAGAATTTTCTTCATGGTTTGAGGCTCTCCTTATCGGGCTTCTGACTCAGGCGACGGATCAGCGGCAATTGCTTGCGCAAGCCACGGTCCACCAGATGCGGCAACAGACTGTTCAGGCGCACGAAAAAGCGTTCCGGCCAGCCCAGGTACAAGTCGCGACGGTCGCCGGCAATGGCGTGGATGACCGCCGAGGCAACGGTCTGCGGGTCGTCGACATTGGCTTTGAGCGCATCGTTCAGCGCTTGGGCCGCCGCGCTGTTCATGCTGGTATGGGTTGCCCGGGGAGCGACATAGAGCACGTTGATCCGGGTATCGGCCAGTTCCCGGCGCAGGGCTTCGGAGAAACCGCGCAGGGCAAACTTGGTGGCGCAATAGCTGGCGTAACCGGGGTAGCCGATGGAGCCGTAGGTCGAACCGACGTTCACCACCATGGCACTCTCGGCCTGCCTGAGCAGCGGCAGCAACAGCCTGGTCAGGCTGATCGGCGCGCCGACGTTCACCGCGAGCATGGCGTTGATCTCGCTGTCATCGAGCTGTTCGAGCATGGCGAAGTGATTGACGCCCGCGGCATTGATCAGCAGGTTGATGCCGCCGATGGCCTCGGCCGCCGCCAGCACTTTGCGCCGGTCGTCGGGCAGGGTCAGGTCCGCCCCGACCCAGCGCAACTGCTCCGGGTAGCGCTCGAGCAAGGGCTCCAGCGACTCTCGATGCCGGGCCACGGCCAATACGTGTGCACCACTGGCACACAGGGTGCCGGCGATGGCCAGGCCGATGCCGCCACTGGCGCCGGTCAATACCACGCGTGCCTCAGACGGGCGCATGCAGATTCTCCCCATCGCGCGGCAGGCCACGGAACATGTCGGTGTAGAGCGTGTACACGACCTTTGAGGCATGAATCACCGCAGCCTGGTCGGCCGGGTCTTCGAGCAGGTTCATCAAGCGGCGGTAGGTCTGCATGTGTTCGATATCCAGTGAGCCGTGGGAGCTCAGGTAGCTGAAGGCGGTCTCCGGCAGCGCCAGGCGTTCGCGGATGCTGCCGGCCGCGTGGGTGGCCAGGGCGATGCTGGTGCCTTCCAGCACGTTGACCATGCCGAACAGGCCCACCGGGTTGTCCCGGGCAATCAGGTCGTAAAGAAAGCTGACCATCAACTCGATCGGCAGCGATGGACGACCATCACGCACGGCGTCTTTGTCGCCGCCACAGGCTGCGATGTCGTCGAGCACCCACTGTTCGTGGCCGTATTCGTCCTCGATGTACTCGCACACCGCTTTGCGCAGCCATTCCAGACGCTGTGGCAGACGTGCGCCGCACGCCATCATCAACGGCACGGTATGGCGCACATGGTAGTAGGCCTGGGTGAGGAAGGCGCGGTAGCTGTCCAGGCTCACGTTGCCCTCAAGGGCATCGCGGATGATCGGCAGATTGAACAGCTCATGGCGTTCTTGATAGGTGGCTTCTTGCAGCGTGTCGAAAAAACTCATGGTGCAGATACCTCGGGGAAAACGGATTCAGTGAGCAGCGCCCGGTAACGCTCGACAATGGCATCGCGGCGCGGTCGGCCATTGGCGGTCAGCAGGCCGTTGGCGGGGGTGAAGGGTTGATCGAGACGGGTCCAGTGATGAACCTGAGCGTAATCGGGCAAGGCCTCATTGGCCTGGGCCACGGCGGTGGCCAGCTCTTCATCGGTGCAGTCCGGTCGATGGGGCCAGAGCAGGGCGTGGTTGCTCGGCATCGCTTCGCCGTAGACGAACGCCTGAGCGATGTGGCGACGCTGGGTGAGTTCGGCCTCGACCCATTCCGGGTTGACGTTGCGGCCGAAACTGGTGATGAACTGATGTTTCTTGCGCCCGTTGAGGTAGAGAAAGCCTTCCGGGTCGAACTCGCCGAGATCGCCGGTCGGCCACCATTCATCGTGGTAGGGCGCTTGCCCCAGATAGCCGAGCAGGGTCGAGCCCTTGACCAGCACTTCGCCGTCGTCGGCCAGGCGAATTTCTACATGGGGCAGGGGCCGGCCGACGCTGCCGGGGCGGTGTGCTCCGGGGCGATTGAGGCACACCACCGACGCACATTCTGACAATCCGTAACCTTCATACACTGGCATGCCGATGCGTTGGGCACGATGCAGCAGTTCTTCGGAAACCCGCGCACCGCCCACGGCGGCAAAACGCAACGATTGGGGGTTGAACGCTTTTTGCTCGGCGGCGCTGACCAGCATCAGCAGCAACTGTGGCACCAGGATCAAGCTCTCGGGCGCGCGGGAGGCCAGACACCCCAACAAGCGCGGCACATCGACACCGCTGGCCCCCTGAATGCCCAGGGTTTTCTGGCTCGGCACGCTGAGGGTCGCGCCGGCATACAGCGCGGCATAACAGCCGAGGTTTTCCAGCAGAATCGCCAGGGGCAGCAGTGCCAAGTGATGTCGCGGATGGGTGGGCTTGCTCGCCTGATCCAGTTCACGGGCCACTCGCAAAAGGCTTTCGGCGCTCAGGCATACACCTTTGGGTGTGCCGGTGGTGCCGGAAGTGAAGGTGAGTTTGGCGGTGCCTTCGGGGATGAGGTTCGGGCCGCTGAAGGAACGACGCCAGAATTCGCCTGTGTGTTCATAGCCGGCCCCTTGCAGTTCGGCGTCCAGTTCCGGCTCGGCAATCACCCGTTCGGCCTGGCTCTGTTGCAGGCAATGAATGCGTTGTGCCGGGCTGAAGAAGGGCGGCAACGTCAGGCAGGTCAGGCCTTCGAACAGGATGGCCAGGTCCCAGAGCATCGCCTCGGTACCGTTGTCCAGAGCCAGCGCGACCACTTTGACGTGCTCATCACGAAGACGCTGTTGGCGATCCGTGACCTCGGCGTACAGCGTGGCGTAGTCGAGTTTCAACTGATCGCCCCACAGGGCGACGGCGTTGCCTTTGTGTTCGGCGTGATGGCGCAGGGTTTGTTTGAAACGCTCCATTTCAGGCGACATGGCTGGACTCCTCAAGGGAGGTTGGCAGCCCCAGGCGATTGAACAGGCCGATGTTGCGCAAATGAATGAAGCCGGCGCGGATGTTGCCGACATGCACCCATGGCTGGCTCTCGTAATAACTGCCCCAGTGGTGACGGTCGTCGCCCAACCGCTCGGGATCGGCGGCGCAGAGCGTCACCGGCTTCAAACCCAGGCGATGAAAACTGTTTACCAGCCCGATGTTGCCGGTGAACGCCACCCATTCCAGCCCGCCCATGGCCAACAGATAGGTGATGGCGACGATGCTCAGCCGCGCGCTGCCGGTATCGCTGGCTGCGAGGTTACCGACCTCGACAATCCCGGCCCGGTCCACCGGTTGGCCGGCAGCGGCGCTGATCAGCGGATCGATCGCCTCGTCCAGGTAACGCTCCAGAAACAAGGGTTCGGCACTGGCCAGTCGTAAGCCGGCCACCGCACACAGCGTGTCGGACTCATCGCTCAGGCCGAACAGTTGTGGCATGAAATGGCGGATATCGGCGCCATGGGCCTTGCGAAAACGCTGCTGGATAAAAGCTTCGAAGACGGGTCGCTGGGCATCGTCTGGCAAGGCCCTGACCAGACTCATCTGCGAGGTTTCGGCTTGACCGAAGTGCAGGGGCAGAGGGATGTTCCAGTCAAAATCGTGCATGGGCAAGAACGCCTCCCCGAGTCAGTTTGGGGGGAGTATCAAAGGCGATTCTTAACGAAGTCTGAAGGTTATCTTCAGATTGTCTTAAGACTGGACAGGCAGGGTGGCGCCGGTCGGTTCGACGAAACCGGATCCAGGCTGCACGAAATGAGTCGGCAGCCGCCACCGATCTTCAAGAGGCTCTGTATGACCCGAGATTCAGCAGTACACCGGTATGGAAAACTCTCGATCACCTTGCACTGGCTGATGTTGGCGCTGTTCGTCGGCGTTTATGGCTGCATCGAGATCAAAGGGCTACTGCCCCGTGGAAGTGATTTGAGGGGTCTTTTTCTGGGGCTTCACGGCTTATTCGGATTGAGCATTTTTGCGTTGGTCTGGGTCCGCCTGCTCGGGCGCCTCACCCCCCGGCCACCGATTACCCCGGCTCTGTCAACCTGGCAGACCGGCGTCTCGCACCTCATGCACCTGGCGCTGTATGTGCTGATGATTGCAACACCGCTATTGGCCTGGTTGATGCTGGCCGCCGGCGGCAAGCCAATGCCGTATTTCGATTTCTTCCTGCCGGCGCCGGTGGCGGTTGATCCCGTGCTGGCCAAGCAATTCAAGCATTGGCATGAGTGGCTCGGCAGTGCCGGTTACTGGCTGATCGGTTTGCACGCGGCGGCGGGGTTGGTCCATCACTACTGGGTTCGCGACAACACGCTCACGCGCATGCTGCCCAAGGGCTTTGGTGCGGGTGTCAACGAGCGTCAGCGATAAGTTTCCCTGGACGTTCGGGCTGCCTCGAACACTGCGTTATCGTTCATCGCGAGCTTGCTCGCGATGAAGTCATCACTGTCACCTCAAACCTTGCCCGCTTGCTCTTCCAGCTGATCCGACTCAAACAACTTCGCCAGTTCCGCCCGCGCTTCCTGCGCCGTCTGCATCACCTTGGCCGCATCGTCATACACCGCGTGCTGAGCCTCCAGCACCTGTTCGTCGTGATGGGTAAAGCGCTTGATCCGCGCATCCGCCTGGGCTTGGGTCAGCCCCAGGCCAACCAGGGTGCGCCGGGTCATTTCCAGGCTGGAGTAATAGGTTTCCCGCACCGCCTGCGCCCCGACATCCACCAACCGGTGCACATGCTGACGGTTACGGGCACGGGCGATGATTTTGATGTGCGGATACAGCTTGTGCACCACCTCGGCCGTCTTGATGTTGGTGTCCGGATCATCGGTGGCGATCACAAAGAACTCCGCTTGCTCGACCTTGGCCGCGCTGAGGATTTCCGGGCGCATCGGGTCGCCGTAGAACACCGGCACGCCGCCGAAGCTGCGGGACAGTTCGATGGTTTCCACCGAGGTGTCGAGGGCGATGAACTTGATGTTCTGCGCCCGCAGAATCCGCGCCACGATCTGCCCCATACGGCCCATGCCGGCAATGACCACGCGGGGCGTATCGGCGTCGATTTCACGGAACTTCTGTGGCACCTCCACCGGTTGCACCTTGGGTTTGACCAGGCGTGCGCAGGCGAGCAGCAACAGCGGCGTCAGCGCCATCGACAGGGTGATGGTCAACACCAGCAAGTCGTACAGGCGCGGCTCGAACAAGCCCTGGTCCCGACCGATCTTGAACACCACGAAGGCAAACTCACCACCGGCCGCCAGCACGATCCCCAGACGAATCGCATTAACCTTGCCCAACCCTCCGGCCAGTCGACCGACCACAAACAGCAGCGGCAGCTTGATGGCGATCAGCAGCAGGGTCAGCCCCAGCACCACGACCGGCGCACTGAGCAGCAGACTCAAGTTGGCACCCATGCCGACGCTGATGAAAAACAGCCCCAGCAGCAGGCCCTTGAACGGTTCGATCTGCGCTTCCAGTTCGTGACGGTATTCGGAGTCCGCCAGCAGCAAACCGGCGAGGAACGCGCCGAGTGCCATGGACACGCCCACCAGATCCATCAGCCACGCCGTGCCGATCACTACCAGCAATGCGGTGGCGGTGGACACCTCCGGCAGACCAGTCTTGGCCACCACGCGAAACACCGGGCGCAACAGATAACGCCCGCCGATCACCACCACCGCGATGCTGCCCAGCACCCGCAAGCCATGGTTCAAATCTTCGGCCGCGCTGCTGGTGTGATCACCGCCGGCCAGCAACGGCACCATCGCGATCAAAGGGATCGCGGCGATGTCCTGGAACAGCAAAATCGCGAACGCCAACCGCCCATGGGGGCTGGTCAGCTCCTTGCGCTCGGCCAGGCTTTGCAAGCCAAACGCGGTGGACGACAACGCCAGGCCGAGGCCCAACACGATGGCACTGTTCAGGGACTGGCCGAACACGAACAACGCCAGCACACCAATCACCGAACCGGTCAACAGCACCTGCGCAAGGCCCACGCCGAACACCGATTTGCGCATCACCCACAAACGTCGCGGCGACAGCTCAAGGCCGATGATGAACAGCAACAACACCACCCCGAGTTCGGAGATGTGGCTGACGCTTTGTGGATTACCGATCAAACCCAGCACCGACGGCCCGATGATCACCCCGGCAAACAGATAGCCGAGCACCGCCCCCAATTGCAGGCGCTTGGCCAAGGGAACGGCGAGCACCGCCGCGAACAAAAAGACGACAGCGGCTTGTAACAGGTTGCCTTCATGGGGCATGTGAAACTCCAAAAACTCGATACGGCGGGGGCGATAAGGATAAAGGCTGGAGCCGGATGCGTCAGCCATGAACGAAAATGTTTGGGCCTCGCGATGGCAATTTTGCAGGCACCCAAGATGTCGTTACATTTAGCATCAATTAGTGACATTCATAGGATAAGCTGATCAAACTGTTCGTTCCCGAGTGCGCACCATGACCATCAACTTCGACCTTAACGATCTGCAAGCCTTTCGCGCCGTGGTGGAGCAGGGCAGCTTTCGCAAGGCTGCGGACACCGTACGCATCTCCCAACCAGCCCTCAGCCGGCGGATCGAAAAGCTCGAAGACGCTCTGGGCGTGAAATTGTTCGAACGCACGACTCGCCGGGTCAGCCTGACTCAGGCCGGGCGTGGTTTCATGCCCAGCGTCGAACGCCTGCTGGATGACCTGGACGTGGCGCTACTGGGTATCAGCGAAGTCGCCTCGACCCGGCTCGGGCATGTCACCGTCGCCTGTGTGCCGTCGGCGGCGTACTACTTCATGCCGCGTGTGATCGCCCATTACCATCGGCAATTTCCGCGGATCAAGGTCAAGGTGCTCGACTCCAGTGCTCACGAGGTATTGAGTGCCGTGGTCAACGGTGAAGCGGACTTCGGCTTGAGCTTCATGGGCACCCTGGAGGCCGAAGTCGAATTCGAGCCGCTGGTGCAGGAAGGTTATGTGGTGGCGTGCAGACGAGATCACCCCCTTGCAGGACGCAGTAGCGTGACATGGGATGAGTTTTATCAGCAGGATTACATCTCGCTGGACAAGACTTCGGGCAATCGCTTTTTGCTGGATCAAGCGCTGGCTGGCGTGGTGCCGCAGCGGCCGAGCATCTGCGAAACCCGTCATGTGACGACCATGATCGGTCTGGTGGAGGCCGGGTTGGGCGTGGCTGCCGTGCCGTTGATGGCGATGCCGGCGGCGGACCACCCGATTCTGACGCGGGTACCGTTGACCGATCCGCAGGTGATGCGCAATGTCGGGTTGATCAAGCGCCGGGGTCGTACGTTAACCCCGGCGGCATTGGCGTTGGAGCGCCTGGTGGTGGAAATGAAAGTCCAGCAACCTTCGGTCAGTGGCTGACTGAGTCCAGCCCCGTCGCTTTTACGTCCGGCTGGGCTGCGCTGGAGGCCAGGTACTCAAGCAGCGCCTTGGCCTCGGCCGGGTGTTGCGCATTGACCGGAATACCGGCGGCGAAACGGGTGACCGATTGCACCGATTCCGGAATTTTTGCCACAAAACTCACCCCAGGCACCGGTAGCAATTCGCTGACCTGCTGGAAGCCCAGTTGATAATCGCCGGTGGCAACCACCGAGCCCACCGGGATTTTCGGGATCATCTTCGATTTGGGTTTGAGCTGGTTTTCGATGCCCAGACGCTTGAACAATTGATCCTCGATATACACGCCGCTGGCACTGTCGGAGTAGGCGACTGACTTGGCGTCGAGCAGGGTTTTTTTCAGGCCTTCCACCGAGCTGATGTCCGGCTTCGGCGCACCTTCACGCACCACCATGCCGATCCGCGAATCCGCCAGTTCGACCCGTGAAGCGGGATCGACTTTGCCTTGCTTGATCAGGTCGTCGAGGGCATAGCCGACCATGATGACCACGTCGGCTTTCTCACCGCGGGCCAGACGATTGGGAATCGCTTCCGGGGCCTTTCCCATGGATGGACCGAGGGCGGTGTCCAGGGTGTTGCCGCTAGACTCGGCGAATTTCGGACCGAGGATTTTGTAGGCCGCCGTGAAACCACCGGAGGTCATTACACGGATTTCTTCAGCCTGGGCGATCGAACTCAGACCGAGACTGGCCACCAGGGCCAGGGCGGTAAAGTTGAAAAACCTTTTCATCAAATAGCTCTCGCAGTTAGAGGTTGGGTGGTTCACGACACGGCCGGTTGCAGGCGGCCAGAGGCACGGCGATAGAGAAACAGCGTCGCGCACAGGGCACAGAACGCGGCGAAACTCATCCAGTAACCGGGTGCGGCCTTATCGCCGGTGTACTGGATCAGGAAGGTCGATATGGCCGGTGTGAAACCGCCGAACACCGCCGTCGCCAGGCTATATGCCAAAGAGAAACCTGCGACCCGAACCTCGACCGGCATGATTTCCGTCAGTGCGGCGATCATTGCGCCGTTGTACAAGCCATAAATGAACGACAGCCACAGCAGCACCAACAGCATGTTGATGAAACTCGGTGCTTGCACCAGATAGGTCAGCGCTGGGTAGGCCGTGGCCAACGTCAGTAACGCCATGGCGATCAGTACCGGGCGACGACCGATGCGATCTGAAAGCGCGCCGCCAATCGGCAACCAGAAAAAATTCGAAACGCCCACCAGCAAGGTCACCAACAGCGCATCGGAGGTATTGAGGTGCAGCACGGTTTTGCCGAAGGTCGGCGCGTACACGGTGATCAGATAGAACGCGGTAGTGGTCAGGGCGACCATCATCATCCCGGCGAACACGATGACCCAGTTCTGTCCCAGGGTGCGGAACACGTCGCCCATGCTTGGCCGGTGTTTACGGGCGGTGAACTCTTCGGTTTCTTCCAGGTTACGGCGCAGGAAGAAGATGAAAGGCACGATCATGCAGCCGACGAAAAACGGAATCCGCCATCCCCAATCGGCAATCATCGTCGGCGCCATCCATTGGTTCAGACCATAGCCCAAAGCCGCCGCGACGATGATCGCCACTTGCTGGCTCGCGGATTGCCAACTGGTGAAGAAACCTTTGTTGCCGGGAGTGGCGATCTCCGCGAGGTACACCGATACACCGCCCAGTTCCGCACCGGCCGAGAAGCCTTGCAGCAATCGGCCGATCAGCACGATGGCCGGGGCGAACAGCCCGATGGTTTCGTATCCGGGCACCAGCACAATCAGAATCGTACCGCTGGCCATGATCGACAGGGTGACGATCAGCCCTTTGCGGCGCCCCACATCATCGATGTAAGCGCCCAGTATCACGGCGCCCAACGGACGCATCAGGAAGCCCGCGCCGAACACCGCGAACGTCATCATCAGGGACGCAAACTCGCTGCTGGCAGGGAAAAATACGGCAGCGATCTGCGTGGCATAGAAGCCGAAAAGGAAGAAATCGAATTGCTCGAGGAAGTTGCCCGAGGTCACTCGGAAAATCGCACTGGTCCGGGAGCGACCGGAATGGATTGATGCTGTCATTGACGTGTACTCCACCGCTTTTATGACGTGCACTGCCTGGACGCGGTGCACGGTTCTTATTGGGGTGGATAGTGGAGCAGGGACATCGATATGTTAATTGCATAGTTGGTATGTATTGATGCATGAAGCGGATCAATGCTGCCGACCCAGAGACGCGGCGTTTACCCAAGGCTATTCGCTGTGTACGCGTATCGGGCTGATGTTCCCCAACCGATACTGATTATTCCCGCTGCGCTTGGCCTCATACATCGCCAGGTCGGCAATGTGAATCAACCGGTCCATGCTCGGCGCATGGTCCGGGAACACCGCAACCCCAAGGCTGCTGCCGATGTGGCGCTGGTCGTTGCCAATGGTCACCGGCGGTGCGAGTTCGATGAAGATTTTCTGGCAGATGCTGCGGGCTTCGTCTTGCAGGCTGTTGCCTTGGGGAAGTCCTTGGAGGATGACCACGAACTCGTCGCCGCCGATCCGGGCGACGGTGTCGGTTGAACGCAGGATTTTCTTCAGGCGTGTTGCGGTGGTGACCAGCACGCGGTCGCCGGCCGCATGGCCATAGTGGTCGTTGATCGCCTTGAACCCATTGAGGTCGACAAACACCAGCGCCACCCGCGTGGCGCTAAGGCGGGCGTGTTCCAGGGCAGCGGACAGGCGCTCTTCGAGCACTAGGCGATTGGGCAGGCCGGTCAGCGGGTCGTAATGGGCCAGGTGCTGCAGATAACTGGCGGAGGCTTTTTCTTCGGTGATGTCGCGGACCACGCCCATCATCTTGATCGTTGCGTCATGCTCATTCTTGACCACATTGCCGGTCTCCCGCAGCCAGCGGATGCTGCCGTCCGGCCAGACCACGCGGTATTCCTCGTCGTGGTTTTCGCCGGTTTCCAGGCAACGCAATTCACCGGCGCGGACCTTGACCCGGTCGTCCGGGTGCACACAGGAACAGAACAGGGCGTAGGAGGGCGTCACCTCGCCGATCTTGAACCCGAACATCCCATAGATTGCATCCGACCAATAGAGCTTGTCGGTATCAACCTCCCAGTCCCAGGTGCCGATGCGGGCGAAGTATTGACTGCGTTTGAAGCGCTCGGCGTCGCCTTCCTGGTGGATACTTTGTCCCTCGGTGAGGCTATCGATCAGCGCACGGCACTCGGCCAACTGCTTTTGCAGCGAACGATCGCGCCAAATCAGCGCGACGATCAGGGCAAGGGTCAGCGAGCCGATGGTGACGTCGGTCCAGAGCTGACTCATTGAGGAATTGCGCTCATGGCGTATCGAACCGTGGGGGAGGTGGCGGGTATATTAAGGCTCTGTACGAAAAACTGCCTGCGTGTCGATCATGCTGCGTTAAAAACAGGCTCGGAATGCTCATTTACAACCCGTAAACTCCGCTTCATCGCCTGTTTTTGCCTTGCCTGATCGACACTCGGCGACTTTTCGTATAGACCCTGGCAAGCAGGAGGTGGGTCAGTTCACCACTGACGGTTGCGTCGCGACCGAGACGGTGAAGGTCACGACAACCAGCACGACGAGTACCCAGAACATCACCATGACTGTCAGCATGACGACCTTCAGGCTTTGATAAAGCCAGCGCAACCAATGGCCTTCGGGTTTTGCTTCTGAGCGGGTTCTGAGTACGCCTTTCAAATAGAAGCCGAGGAGGGCCAGCAGTGCGCCGTCAATCAACAGCGCAGGCAGGCCGGCTTCGGGGAAAATGCTTCCCCACCGATAGAATGACGACCGGCTCAGGAACACCACATAACAAATGAGGCTGCCGTAGGGGATGGCTCTCCACCATTTACCGGCCAGCGCTCCGACCATCAGGCACATAATCACCATGAACGGGTTGAAGAGAATATTGATCATCCACTCCAGTACGTTGGGGAAGTAGCCCGGGGAATGGATGCTGCGCCAGATGTGTTCAAACATTGTTCAGGCTCCTGCCTTCTATGGAGTAAGTGGTGCTTCGGTGCTTCCGTGCCGCTGCACGGTATCGGCGTATTGTCGGGTTACATAAGTCCTGTTGTGTAAATTAGGGTCTGTACGAAAAGTCGCCGAGTGGCGATCAGGCAGTTTTCGTATAGTGCCCAGTTCACGACCACTGCCGGATGCAGAGCGAAATGGTTGCCAATAGCCCGCATTTCTGGGAAAACGGCGCCCATCAAGCCCGCTCGGGCAAGCGCACAGATAGAGTGAATGTAATGAATGATGAGTTGCAGGTAATCGACCTTGAAGTGGGCGACGGCAAAGCCGCCGTCAAAGGCGCGCTGATCACTACCCAATATCGCGGGTGGTTGGAAGACGGCACCGAATTCGATTCTTCCTACAGCCGGGGCAAACCGTTTCAGTGCGTGATTGGCACCGGGCGGGTAATCAAGGGCTGGGACCAGGGAATCATGGGCATGCAGGTCGGCGGTAAGCGCAAGCTGCTGGTGCCGGCGCACCTGGCCTACGGCGAGCGCTCGATGGGGGCGATTACGCCGAATTCGAATCTGATTTTCGAGATTGAATTGCTGGAAGTGCTGACGCGGGATGATTGATGGGCGAGTGAATTGAAATGATTAACCCCGCTGTCTCTGAGAGGAGAGAGCGGGGTTTTTGCTATCTGTGGCGAGGGGGCTTGCCCCCGTTGGGTTGCGCAGCGACCCCAAATCCAATCCATCGCGGTTTCTCAGGACTGACCGCATACGTTGATTTTACGACTGCTGCGCAGCCGAACGGGGCGATGCGGCGTTCCGACAAGCCCCCTCGCCACGGATGCTCATTTCAACAACTATTTTTGCTGAAGGCTTGATCGGCTATTACTGCGGATCGATGTTATCCAGCGCCCGGTTCACGGCCAGTTCCCTTTGCGGATGGGCAAGTCAGGTGAATGCCTCAATATCATCAAGGGTGTTCGCCACAATCCCTTCCAGGGAGGGAAATTTCTTCTTCATCTTCTCAAGGGCCGGGCGTACAGCACCCAAGTCCAGACCACCCTGTCTGCGGGCTATGTGCCCGAGCGCGGTTATGGCAGATGCTGCAACTGATTCGGACTCACTCTCGAGGTACTTCAGACAGGTGTTTTGAGCCCAGGACTTGTCTTGTTCATTCAGGCCAATAGAAATCAATGCGACAACAACGCTGGTTTCTACGTTGCTAGCTAGAAGTCTCGTCGTTTCCTCGTGGCTCATTGTTGGATCTTGGTAGAGAAGGCTCACTTTTTAACTCCCTGAATATTGCCTTTGTGATCGGTTTTTCCTTTCCAGCCATGAGCGTCCTGGTTTCATCTTTTGAAAGCGATGCGGACGCTATATCAAAGGGCATTTGATAGATGTAGGACTGGTCTGAAACTCTGGCCGCTATTACAAATGCTAATGGCAACAACAGTTTTTGCTGGAGGCCTGATCCGCTATTACCGCGATACAAGCCGATGAGCCATGACGCAGTCAACCCGACTTGCCAGCCCCGGCAATATCGGTAACTATGCCCGCCTAAATAGGGGTAGGGGGTATAGGTATGTCGCACATCCACGAACACAAAGACGATTTGCTCAATCGCGTCCGGCGCATTGCCGGTCAGGTCCAGGCGGTGGAGCGGGCGTTGGAGTCCGATGCCGAGTGCGCCAAAACCCTGCACTTGGTTGCGGCAATTCGCGGTGCGGTCAATGGTCTGATGGACCAGTTCATCGACGCCCACGCCCGTGAACATGTGGCCCGTCCCGGCCTCAGCGACGAAGCACGCGCCGAAGGCGTGGAAGACTTGTTGCAAGCCATCCGCCGTTACTCGAAATAGAGGCCTGCCCCATGACACTGACACCTCAGGCTTCGCGCTTTACTCACGACCATCTGTTTCTGGGGGCCGCCCACGATGAAAATGCTCGCCGCACGTTGTGGGTGGTGGCGCTGACGTTCGTGATGATGATTGGCGAGATTGCCGCTGGTTATATCACCGGCTCCATGGCGTTACTGGCGGACGGCTTTCATATGGCGACCCACGCCGTGGCCTTGGGCATTGCCGCGGCGGCCTACAGTTTTGCCAGGCGACACGCCAACAATTCGCGCTTCAGCTTCGGTACTGGCAAGGTCGGGGATCTGGCGGCTTTTGCTTCTGCCATGGTGCTGGGCCTGGTGTCGATCGGCATCGCCGGCGAATCGATCCTGCGGCTGTTTCAACCTATCACCGTGGCTTTCACCGAAGCGACGGTGATTGCGGTGGTGGGGCTGGCGGTGAATGTCGTCAGCGCATTGCTGCTGGCAGGCAACCATGGGGATCACGGCCATGATCATCACAACCATAACCACGGTCACCATCATCACGATAACAACCTGCGCTCGGCGTATGTCCATGTGCTGGCCGATGCATTGACGTCGGTACTGGCTATCGCGGCATTGTTGGCCGGGCGCTATTTGGGTTGGGTCTGGCTGGACCCGGTGATAGGCGTCGTCGGAGCCCTTGTTATCGCGAAATGGGCCTATGGCTTGATGCGCGATAGCGCCGCGGTATTGCTCGACGCCACCGACGAGCACGTCGCCGCCGAAATTCGTGAGCTGCTTGAATCGACGGACGATGTCCGCATCAGTGACCTTCATGTCTGGCAAGTTGGGCCCCAGGCGCGAGCCGCAATTGTCAGTGTCGTGGCTACGGCGAGCGTCAGTGCCGACGCCATCCGCGAACGTCTGGCGCCGGTTCATGAGTTGTCTCACCTGACGGTCGAATATCGCAACGCTTGAGGTGTTTTTCAGGCAAAGAGCGGAATGCGCCCGTTAAGGGAAGGGCGGTAGTGCCAGGTCAACCGATCCAAAGCCGGTTTCATTATCAGGATCTGAGTCAGCGTCGCGCGGGCAATGCTCAAGGCCAGCACTTGCCCCGGGCATTGATGACGGCCGGCGCCGAAGGTGAAGCTGCGGCGGTTTGGGCGTTCGAGCAGGAATGTATCGGGATCGTCATTGAGCAGCGGATCACGATTGGCCGAGGCCAGCAGCACCAGAATGACGTCGCCGGGGTTCAGGTTCACGCCGTCGATTTCGCAGGGCGCTGCGACGAAGCGGCGGGTGTTCTGTACCGAAGGATCGAAGCGCTGCACTTCGGCGATCAGGTCGTTGGCTTGAGTTGGGTCGATCTGCGGGTTTCGGCTCAACGCCAGTAGCGCATTGCCGATCAGCCCGGCGGTGGCTTCGTAGGTCTGGGAGAACAGGCCGATCAGGTTGGCGATCAAGTTTTCCGGGTCGGTCGAGGTGGCGAAGCGCTGCCGGATACCGGCGAGCAGGGCGCTTCGATTGTTCGGATCAGCCAGAAGCTCGATGAAATATCCCTTCAGCTGTTCTGCCGCAACATGGGCAGCGTCCAGTTGGGCCTGGTCGCTGAGGGGTGACAGGCAGGCGACGAAGTCAGCGGTCAGCTCGCTGATGGCCCGGCCCTGCGCCGGAGAGAATCCCAACAACGCTGCCACCACGCAGACCGGCCCGCGAAACATCGCCGTGTACAACCCATCGGCCCCTGGGGTAATCAATCGAGCGCTGACCAGTGAGTTGACTTCGTTCACATCAATCAGCGTCAGCCCCGACTCAATCGCCGCCCTCGGGCAACGCTGCCGCTCACCCTCGTTCATCCGCATTAACTGACCGAACACTTTGCCGGCCATGCCTTGAGTAATCGCCTTGGGCACCGGCTCATGCGCCGGCCGTACGTGGCAATCCGGATGCGCCAGCACGGCAGCAACCGCTCGGGCGCTGCTGGCCACCCACAGTTTCAGTCCCTGATGAAAAACCAATCCACCCTCGGCACGCAGTTGCGCGTAATAGGGGTAAGGGTCGGCGTGAGTCGCAGCGATGATCGGGTCCATGGGTCGCAGCCTTATCGATGGTTGAAAAGTGTTGCTACTATCTCCAGTCCTAAGGGGCCTTGATTCGTCCGGGAGCGAAATATGAACGCAGAGCAACACGACGTTGGCATCTCTCAAGTGGCCGCAGCGATTGCAGAGCCTGCGCGGACGAAAATCCTCTGCTCGCTGATGGACGGCCATGCCCGCACCAGCACCGAGCTGGCGGCGGTTGCCGAAGTCAGCGCCTCGACCGCCAGCGCACACCTGGCCAAGCTCAAGGAACTGGCGCTGGTGCGTTTGCACGTTCAGGGCCGCCATCGCTATTACAGCCTCGCGGACAAACGCGTGGCCCAGGCACTCGAAGCACTGATGGTGATCGGCCAGAACGCAGCGCCGACGTTCAACCCGCGCACCCCGGACCGCCTGCAATTCGCCCGCACCTGCTACGACCACATGGCCGGCACGTTGGCAGTGGTGCTGCATGACCGGATGATCGACGCGGGGTGGTTGCTGCAAACCGATGAGCAGGCTTATCGATTGAGCGACAGTGGTGAAGCGTTGTTCGAAGGATTGGGCATCGACGTCAAAGACCTCGGCACTTTGCGCCGCCGCTTTGCCTGCCCGTGCCTGGACTGGAGCATGCGTCGGCCGCACCTGGGCGGTGCCTTGGGCGCGGCGTTGCTGCAAACGGCGATCAAACGCCAATGGGTGACGCAGGATCTGGACAGTCGGGCGTTGGCGTTGACGGCAGTGGGGCGAAAGGAACTCGGTCGCCGGTTCACCGTTGAACTGCCGATTCAGGGAGCGACAGCGCCACTCACGTCCACCGGGAACAGGCGCCGCGCGATCGCCAGTCCTGCGACTTAGCGACTGGCCGAGGCCATGAGCACGCCAAAACCGGCGAAGGTCACGCCCGAAACTTTTGCGGTCAGCCAGGAACCTTTCGGGCTCGACAACCAGCCTTTGGCGGCATTGGCGAGCAAGGCATAGCTGCCGTGTACCAGGAACACCAGTACGCCGTAGGAGGCGACCAGCTTGATGAACTGGCTGTAGAAGCGCGCCGAAGTGTCGATGAATTGCGGGAACACCGCCAAAAAGAAAAACACCGCCTTGGGGTTCAGAAGCTGCATCGAAGCCGCTTCAAGGAAGCGATAACCCGGGCTTGAAGGGCGCGTTTCAAGCAGCGTGCTGAAACGATCCGAGCGCCAGCTTTTGTAGCCCAGGTACAACAAATAGGTGGCTCCTGCGTATTTCAATGCGATAAAGGCGTTCGCCGAGGTGCTGAGTATCAGGCCAACACTGGTGGCGCTGATGGCAGCGACCACAAACGCCCCCGACGCAATTCCCAGAATGCCCGGCACGGCCCCCCTCCAACCGTGGCGCACCGCGTTGGACAGGGTCAGGACCACACCAGGCCCCGGGCTCAAAATGGTCAGGGTGGCGAAGAGTACAAAGAGTCCGTAACTGTTCATGGCTTGCTCCGTCAGGTGGCATTGGCTGCGTGCTGGCAGATTGGCGTGGCGAGGAGGGCGTGACAAACGCTTTAATTACAGCGCATAGGTGACTAAATTAGACGCATGAATCCACTACCGCCTCTTAATGCTGTTCGCGCCTTCGCCGTTGCTGCTCGTCATCAGAGCTTCAGCCTGGCGGCCGAAGAGCTGCATGTCAGCCACAGTGCCGTCAGCCGGCATATCAAATTGCTCGAGGAATACCTGGGGGTGCTGCTGTTCGAGCGGCGTATCCGGCAATCGGTGCTGACGCCGGCCGGCCAGCGCTTCTATGAGCAGGTCAGCGCCGGGCTGTCGCAGATCGCCAATGCCGCCACTGTGCTCAAGCAGCATGCCTTGCTGCCTACCGTGAAGATCAATGTGCGTCCGTCCTTCGCCATGCTTTGGCTGACGCCCAGGCTGGCGGATTTCGTTGCGCGGCACCCCGGCATCAAACCGCAGGTGATCACCCAGACCCAGGCACCCGATCAGGCACGCGACGGGTTCGATATCGTCATTCGCCGTGGTCGTGACGATTGGGCACCGGCGATTGAGGCGCGAGCGCTGTTCGAAGACGAACTGTTGCTGGTCGCGGCCCCTGCGCTGATCGAGCGCCTGCCACTTGAAGACCTCACGTCCCTGAGTCGGCATACGTTACTGACCGCCAAGGCACGCCGTGAAGACTGGCACAATTGGGCCATGCACTTTGGTCAAAGCCAGTCAGCCACTCAGGTCACCCGGCAGTTTGATCACATGCACCTGGTGCTTCAGGCCGCAGTGGATGGACAGGGCGTTGCCCTGTGCCCGACCTCTTTGTTGGGCAGCCATATCTCGAGCGGACGCCTGATCTGCCCGTTACCCGAGTTGCGCATGCCGTTGCCGCGTTATTACTACGGTGTTGCGCCGGACGTGACGGCGCACACGCGGATCTTTGTAGAGTGGTTGTTTGCCCGGATCGCTCAGGATGAGCTGAGTTGGCAAACACCTCGTGCCGTGACCGCTACGCTCTGAAATCCCAGACGATCTCCACCACCCGCACCGCCAGCACCAGGTAAACCAGACCCAGGATGATCTGGAACGCCGTGTGATACGGCAACCTGGACAGCCGGCGCAAGCCGTCGCTGACACTGAGCAGCATCAACAGTGCTGATATTGCAATCAACCCCCAGCCGGCAAGGTTTGAGGCGAGCAATCCCATAAACAGTTGATGACCGCCTCGCAACGCGTTGGTGCCCGCCGCGAACAACAGGGCGCACACCAGCAGGTTCTTGATGTTGTCGAACACCTGCGTGGTGAAGTCGGTTTCCAGCAAGGCCAGATACTTTCGCCAGAATTTATCCATGGTTGTGGTGGCACCTGTTGATGGCGGTTGCACGTGGCAAGTCTAGTGGCGTTTTGCACGAAACGCGGGCGAAAAAAAGCCCGGCCTTCAATGTGATGGCCGGGCTTTTGTGTTCAAACGGACTGTGGCGTCAGATCAAACCTTGACGATCCAGCCCGCTGGCGCTTCGATGTCGCCGGTCTGTACACCGGTCAGCTCTTTGTAGAGCTTCTGGGTGACCGGACCGACTTCGGTTTCGCTGTGGAACACGTGCAGCTTGTCGTTGTAGCTGATGCCGCCGATCGGGGTGATCACCGCGGCAGTACCGCATGCACCGGCTTCCTTGAAGTCGGACAGCTTGTCGATGAACACGTCACCTTCAACCACTTCCAGGCCCAGACGGGTCTTGGCCAGTTCGATCAACGACAGACGGGTGATGCCCGGCAACACCGAAGGGGAGTTCGGGGTGACGAACTTGTTGTCGTGGGTGATCCCGAAGAAGTTGGCCGAGCCGACTTCTTCGATTTTGGTGTGGGTCATCGGGTCCAGGTAGATGGCGTCGGCGAAGTGCGCCTTCTTGGCCTGGGAGCCTGGCATCAGGCTGGCGGCGTAGTTGCCACCGACCTTGGCCGCGCCGGTGCCTTGTGGAGCGGCACGGTCGTAGCTGGAGATCTGGAAGTTGTGTGGGGTCAGGCCGCCCTTGAAGTAGGCGCCGACCGGGATGCAGAAGATCGAGAAGATGAACTCGGGTGCGGTACGCACGCCGATGTTGTCACCCACGCCGATCACGAACGGACGCAGGTACAGCGCGCCGCCGGTGCCGTAAGGCGGAATGAAACGCTCGTTGGCGCGGACCACGTCCTTGCACGCTTCGATGAACTGTTCGGTGGACACTTGCGGCATCAGCAGGCGCGCGCAGCTGCGTTGCATGCGGGCGGCGTTCTGGTCCGGGCGGAACAGGTTGATCGAACCGTCCTTGCAACGGTAGGCCTTCAGGCCTTCGAAGCACTGCTGGCCATAGTGAAGGGCAGTCGAGCCTTCGCTGATGTGCAGCACGTTGTCTTCGGTCAGGGTGCCTTTGTCCCACTCGCCATTACGCCAGTGCGACAGATAGCGCTTGTCTGTCTTGATGTAGTCAAAACCCAGCTTGTCCCAATTGATGCTTTCGTTACCCATGACACCCTCTATCACTTAACAACCGTCGAAACGGTTCAAGGCTTCTGACATTTTTCTGGATGGGGACAACAATACTTCATTCCGGGCCTAAATCGCAGCCCGGACTATCGGGTGATTGGCAGATTTCTTAGCCAGCTCATGAAACTTGTCGCCGATCTTTCATCATTCGAAACCCTGTGGCGAGGGAGCTTGCTCCCGTTCCGGTGCGCAGCACTGGTAAAACCGGACAATGCGGTGCATCAGGCAGATCGCAGTGACGCGGTTGGGGCCGCTTCGCAGCCCAGCGGGAGCAAGCTCCCTCGCCACAGTTGAGCGGTTACAGATGCAGGGCATGCCCCAACGCACGCAGCGCCGCTTCCTGCACCGCCTCGCCGAGCGTCGGATGCGCGTGGATGGTGCCGGCGATGTCTTCCAGCCGCGCGCCCATTTCCAGGCTTTGGCCGAACGCCGTCGACAACTCCGAAACACCCACACCCACCGCCTGCCAGCCAACAATCAGATGATTGTCACGCCGCGCCACGACCCGCACGAAGCCACTTTTGGACTCCAGTGTCATCGCCCGGCCATTGGCGGCGAACGGGAAGCTGGACACGATGCAGTCCAGCCCCGCAGCCTTGGCCTCGTCCGGGGTCTTGCCGACCACCACCAGTTCCGGGTCGGTGAAACACACGGCGGCAATGGCGGTCGGGTTGAATTCGCGGTGTTTGCCGCTGATCAGTTCGGCAACCATCTCGCCCTGGGCCATGGCCCGGTGGGCGAGCATCGGTTCGCCGCTGAGGTCGCCGATGGCGTAGACGTTGCGCATGCTGGTCTGGCAACGGTTGTCGATCTTGATCGCCGAACCGTTCATGTCCAGGTTCAAGGTTTCGAGGTTCCAGCCCTGGGTGTTGGGTTTGCGACCGACGGCCACCAGCACCTGATCGGTTGCAAGATTCAGGATGTCGCCGTTCGGGTCGCGAACTCGCAGGGAATTTCTTTGTGAATCAAAGCCTTCAACGCTGTGCTTCAAGTAAAGCTTCACATCGAGTTGTTTGAGTGCTTCGTGCACCGGATGGGTCAGTTCGGCATCGTAGGCCGGCAGAATACGATCCTGCGCCTCGACTACGCTGACCTCGGCGCCGAGCTTGCGATAAGCAATCCCCAGCTCCAGACCGATGTAACCGCCACCGACCACAACCAACCGTTTCGGCACGCTTTTCGGCGCCAGGGCTTCAGTGGAGGAGATGATCGGCCCGCCAATCGGCAGCATCGGCAGGTTGACGCTTGTCGAACCGGTGGCCAGCACCAGGTGCTCGCACTGAATCCGCGTGTCGCCGACCTCAACGGTTTTGCCGTCGATCACTTTCGCCCAGCCGTGGATGACCTGGACCTTGTGCTTCTTTAATAGCGCGGAGACGCCAGTGGTCAGGCGATCAACGATGCCGTCCTTCCACTCGACGCTTTTGCCGATGTCCAGGGTCGGCGCCGATACGCTGATGCCCAGCGCCGAGTATTGGCTGTGGTGCTGTGTCTGATGGAACTGTTCGGCGACGTGGATCAACGCCTTGGACGGAATGCAGCCGATGTTCAGGCAGGTGCCGCCCAACGATTGGCCTTCCACCAGAATGGTCGAAATGCCCAATTGACCGGCACGGATCGCCGTCACATAGCCGCCAGGGCCGCCGCCGATGATTAGCAGCGTAGTATTTAGAGTCTGTTGCATTCCTTACTCCACAAACAGCGTTGCGGGTTGTTCGAGCAAGCCACGAACGGCCTGGATGAATTGCGCCGCGTCCATGCCATCGACCACGCGGTGATCGAAGGAGCTGGAGAGGTTCATCATCTTGCGGATCACGATCTGGCCTTTGATCACCATTGGTCGTTCGACGATTTTGTTCACGCCGACGATCGCCACTTCCGGCAGGTTCAGCACCGGCGTGCTGACGATGCCGCCCAGGGCGCCGAGGCTGGTCAGGGTGATGGTCGAGCCGGACAGCTCATCGCGGCTGGCCTTGCCAGTGCGTGCGGCAGTTGCCAGGCGGGAGATTTCCGCGGCGTTGTCCCACAGGCTGCGGGCTTCGGCGTGACGCACCACCGGCACCATCAAACCGATGTCGGCTTGGGTGGCGACGCCCACATGCACCGCGCCGAGGCGGGTGATGACCTGGGCCTCGTCGTCGTAACGGGCGTTGATCTGCGGGAAGTCGCGCAGGGCCACGACCAGGGCGCGCACCAGGAACGGCAGCAAGGTCAGCTTGCCACGGGTCGCACCGTGTTTTTCGTTCAGGTGCGCACGCAGCTCTTCGACGGCGGTGACGTCGATTTCTTCGACGTAACTGAAGTGGGCGGCACGCTGGGTGGCGTCCTGCATACGCTGGGCGATCTTGCGGCGCATGCCGATCACCGGGATTTGCTGTTCGTCGTTGCGCTGGGCGTAAGCGGCGGTGGCCGTCGATGCGTTCGACTGACCCTGAGCCAGATAAGCCTCGAGGTCTTCGTGCAGAATCCGCCCGGCAGGGCCGCTGCCACGCACCAGGCGCAGTTGAATGCCAAGGTCCAACGCATGCTTGCGCACGGCCGGGGAGGCCAGCGGACGTTCGTCGGCTTCGCGGGCGACCATCGGTCCTTGGCAAGCGGCAGCCGGACGCGGGGCCGCTGCAGCCGGTGTGCTTTCTACGACGGCTTCAACTTTCGGCGCCGCCACAGGTGCTTCTTTAACAACAGCCGCTGGCGCAGTCGATTCCTTAACGTTACCCGCGCCTTCGACTTCAATGCTGATCAGCACGCTGCCGACCGCCATGACTTCGCCCGGCTGTCCGCCCAGTGCAATCACCTTGCCGTTCACCGGCGAGGGGATGTCGACCATCGCCTTGTCGGTCATGACATCGGCCAGCACCTGATCTTCGACGACCATGTCGCCGACCTTGACGTGCCACTGAGACAATTCAACTTCTGCAATGCCTTCGCCAATGTCCGGCATTTTAATAACGTGCGTGCCCATTCAGACCTCCATAACCCGATGCAAAGCCGCGCCCACACGGGACGGACCAGGGAAATACGCCCACTCTTGCGCGTGCGGGTAGGGGGTGTCCCAACCGGTCACGCGCTCGATTGGCGCTTCCAGGTAGTGGAAGCAATGCTCTTGCACCAGCGCGACCAGCTCGGCGCCGAATCCGCAGGTACGGGTCGCTTCGTGAACAACTACACAGCGTCCGGTTTTCTTCACCGACTTGACGATGGTTTCCAGGTCCAGCGGCCACAGGCTGCGCAGGTCGATGACTTCGGCATCGATGCCGGTTTCTTCAGCGGCGACTTGCGACACATAAACCGTGGTGCCGTAGGTCAGGATGGTCACGTCCTTGCCCGGACGGGTGATGGCGGCAACATCCAGCGGCACGGTGTAGTAACCGTCCGGCACTTGCGCGGCCGGGTGCTTCGACCATGGGGTCACCGGGCGCTCGTGGTGACCGTCGAACGGGCCGTTGTACAGGCGTTTTGGCTCGAGGAAGATCACCGGGTCATCGTTTTCGATGGAGGCGATCAGCAGGCCTTTGGCGTCGTAAGGGTTGGATGGCATGACGGTGCGCAAGCCGCAGACCTGGGTGAACATCGCCTCGATGCTCTGGCTGTGAGTCTGGCCGCCATAGATGCCGCCGCCGCAGGGCATGCGCAGGGTCATCGGCGCGGTGAACTCGCCGGCCGAGCGATAACGCAAGCGCGCCGCTTCGGAAATGATCTGGTCCGATGCCGGATACACGTAGTCGGCGAACTGGATCTCGGCCACCGGCCGCAAACCGTAAGCACCCATGCCCACGGCGACGCCGACGATGCCGCTTTCGGAGATTGGCGCATCGAATACGCGGGAGGTGCCGTACTTGGTCTGCAGGCCTTCGGTGCAACGGAACACACCACCGAAGTAGCCGACGTCCTGACCGAACACCACGACGTTGTCGTCACGCTCAAGCATCACATCCATGGCCGAGCGCAGGGCCTGGATCATGGTCATGGTGGTCGTGGTCATGGCGGTTTCCAACTGAATATTATTGTTGTGATCGTTCATGTCAGATCCCCAACTCCTGACGCTGGCGCTTCAAGTGCTCCGGCATCTCTTTGTAGACGTCTTCGAACATGGTCGCGGCGCTCGGAATCTGGCCGCCGGCGAGGGTGCCGTACTGCTCGGCTTCTTTCTGCGCGGCGATCACTTCGGCTTCCAGTTCGGCGCTGACAGCGGCGTGTTCCTCCTCGGACCACTGACCGATTTTGATCAGGTGCTGCTTGAGGCGAGCAATCGGGTCACCCAACGGGAAGTGACTCCAGTCGTCGGCAGGACGGTATTTGGAAGGATCATCGGAGGTCGAGTGCGGGCCGGCGCGGTAGGTGACCCATTCGATCATGGTCGGGCCGAGGTTGCGCCGCGCGCGTTCGGCAGCCCAGGCGGATGCAGCGTAGACCGCGTAGAAATCGTTGCCATCGACCCGCAGGGAGGCGATGCCGCAACCGACGCCGCGTCCGGCAAAGGTGGTGGCTTCACCGCCGGCAATCGCCTGGAATGTCGAGATCGCCCACTGGTTGTTGACCACGTTGAGGATCACCGGCGCACGGTACACGTGGGCGAAGGTGAGGGCGGTGTGGAAGTCCGATTCAGCAGTGGCACCGTCGCCGATCCACGCCGAGGCGATTTTGGTGTCGCCCTTGATCGCCGAGGCCATGCCCCAGCCCACCGCCTGGACGAATTGGGTGGCGAGGTTGCCGGAAATGGTGAAGAAACCGGCTTCCTTGACCGAGTACATGATCGGCAGCTGACGGCCCTTGAGCGGATCGCGCTCGTTGGACAGCAGTTGGCAGATCAGGTCCACCAGCGGCACTTCGCGAGCCATCAGGATGCTTTGCTGACGGTAGGTGGGGAAGCACATGTCGTCGATGTTCAGGGCCAGGGCCTGGGCGCTGCCGATGGCTTCTTCGCCGAGGCTCTGCATGTAGAACGACATTTTTTTCTGGCGCTGGGCGACCACCATGCGGTTGTCGTAGATCCGCGTCTTGAGCATGGCGCGCATGCCTTTACGCAGGATCTCGACGGGTACGCCTTCAGCCCATGGGCCGAGGGCATTGCCCTGGTCGTCGAGCACGCGAATCAGGCCTTTGGCCAGATCAGCTGTATCGGCCGGTTCTACGTCGATTGGGGGTTTGCGCACCGTGCCGGCATCGGTCAGATGCAGGTAGGAGAAGTCGGTTTTGCAGCCGGGACGGCCCGAAGGTTCGGGAACGTGCAGGCGCAGCGGTTCGTACGCTTGGTTCATGGCTTCTACGCTCGATCTTGTGAATTTCTTGTAGTGAGCTGGCAGTCATTCTTCGGTAAAAGAATTCTTGTCCTACAACAATCATAGGCCGGGCCAAGAAGAATATTTCTCTGTGTTTCGTTGCGCTGGAGGTCATTTGAGGATAAAAAATCTGCATAAACATAAAAAACAGGTGTTTTTGTCTCATGCGCAAACTGGACCGTACCGACATCGGCATTCTCAACAGCCTTCAGGAGAACGCGCGCATCACCAACGCCGACCTCGCGCGCTCGGTGAACCTGTCGCCCACGCCGTGCTTCAATCGGGTCAAGGCGATGGAAGAATTAGGGCTGATTCGCGAGCAGGTGACGTTGCTGGATGCCGACTTGCTGGGGCTGCATGTGAATGTGTTCATTCACGTCAGCCTGGAGAAGCAGGTGGAAGAGGCGTTGCAGCATTTCGAAGAGGCGATTTCTGATCGCCCGGAAGTAATGGAGTGCTATCTGATGGCCGGCGACCCGGACTATTTGATCCGTGTGTTGGTGCCGACCATCCAGTCGCTGGAGCGCTTCATGATGGACTTTCTGACCAAGGTGCCGGGAGTGGCGAACATTCGTTCGAGCTTTGCGCTCAAGCAAGTGCGCTACAAGACGGCGTTGCCGTTGCCGGCGAATGGTCTGACCCTGGCCAATTGAAGATCGCAGTTGTAGCGGCCGTAGCAGCTGTCGAGCACCGCGAGGCAGCGTTCGGGGCTAGAGTTGGTTCAGGGGGATTTTCAGGTAGGTCACGCCATTGTCTTCCGCGGGCGGCAAATTCCCTGCCCGCACATTCACCTGAATCGCCGGCAGCAACAGCGTCGGCATGCACAAACCGGCGTCACGCTGGGTGCGCATCGCGACGAAGGAGGCTTCGTCGACGCCGTCGTGAATATGAATGTTGCTTTTGCGCTGCTCGCCAACCGTACTCTGGCATTGCGGGGCGCGGCCCTCGGGCGGGTAATCGTGGCAAACGAAGAGACGCACACTGGCGGGGAAGGCCAGCAGTTTGCGGATCGAGGCGAACATCTGGTTGGCGTTGCCGCCGGGGAAGTCGCAACGCGCGGTGCCGACGTCCGGCATGAACAACGTGTCGCCCACCATAATCACATCGCCGTCGATCAAATAAGCCATGTCCGCCGGGGTATGTCCGGGCACATGCAGGGCCGTGGCCTTGAGGTTGCCAATGCGGAATGACTCGTCCGGTGCGAACAGGTGATCGAACTGCGAACCGTCGACCCTGAATCCCGGTTCAAGATTGAACAGTGTCTTGAACACCCCCTGAACCTTGCTGATCGACTGACCAATCGCAATCTTGCCCCCCAGTTCCCGACGCAGGTACGGCGCGGCCGACAGGTGATCGGCATGGGCATGGGTTTCCAGCAGCCATTGCACCTGCAACTGGTGTTGGCGAACGAAGGCGATGATCCTGTCGGCCTGGACGGTCGAAGTGCGCCCTGCGGCGGCGTTGTAATCGAGCACCGGGTCGACAATCGCGCAGTGCCCGCCATCGTGCTCGTAGATTACGTAGCTGTAGGTCTTGGATGCGGGGTCGAGGAAGGCTTCAATCAAGGCGGGCATGGTGGCTGTTTCTGTTTGGACAAGCCTTGAGGGTAGTTTCATTTTCCCTGCGTTGACCAGCCCCGCATCAATTCAATTAATGAAAAAAACTGTGCGGGCTCTATCCTGTCACTCAATCGATACCGGGCGTCCCCGGCCTTTTTTCGCGGATCATGAGTGTTTTATGTTGTTGGCAAGTTTTTTTGGCCTGGTCATGGGCCTGGTGCTCGGCTTGACCGGAGCCGGTGGCGGTATTCTTGCGGTGCCGGCCCTGGTGCTCGGGCTGGGTTTGACCATGACCCAGGCGGCGCCCGTCGCCTTGTTCGCGGTGGGCAGTGCGGCGGCGATCGGTGCGATCGACGGGTTGCGCCATGGCCTGGTGCGCTATCGCGCGGCGCTGTTGATTGCTTTGCTCGGCGCGGTGTTTTCGCCGGTGGGTATCTACTTTGCTCATCAGTTGCCGGAAAAGATCCTGAAAATCCTGTTCAGTCTGCTGATGGTCTTGGTGGCCTGGCGGATGCTGCGCCCGGAAAAGCTCGACGCCGGTCCGAGCGACCACGGCCACGCCAACTGGGGCCAGAAGAACTGCATGCTCGATCAGCAGACCGGGCGTTTTTCCTGGACCGCCAAATGCACCGCGACCCTTGCCGCGCTCGGCGCGGTCACTGGCGTGGTCTCGGGGTTGCTCGGGGTCGGTGGCGGTTTTCTGATAGTGCCTGCGTTCAAGCAACTGACCGATGTGCAGATGCGCGGGATCGTCGCCACGTCGTTGATGGTGATCAGCCTGATCTCGATCATCGGGGTGATTGGCGCGTTTCACGCCGGGGTGCGGATCGATGGTTTGGGCGTGTCGTTCATTGTCGCCAGCATCGTCGGGATGATCCTCGGCCGAAAACTCTGCGCGCGGGTGCCGGCCCGAGGGTTGCAGATCGGCTTTGCCAGCGTCTGCGTGGTGGTAGCCGTTTACATGCTGTTTAGAGCACTCGCCTAGCGCGCACCGGTTCCTGTGGACGTCTGTGTGGCCCGCAGGCTTACACCCTAAGTTCCGGGCCTGGCCGACGGGCGGTCTTACACCGAATTTGCCGCGCGCTACCGGCCAGCCCAAAGCACCTGACAACCGCCCCCAAGGCAGCGTATGACGCCGCCTGTCCGCTTTCGATAATCGCCTCCGACATCAAGTCCCCGTAGCGGAGCGCGTCATGCACAACAATAAGAATTTCAAGCATCGTTTCTTGCCGGCTTTCATCGTTAGTCTGTCATCCCTGGGCCTGAGCTCGATGGTCCAGGCCGAGATCATGCTGTACGACAAGGACCAGACCACTTTCTCCACCGATGGCTACATCAACGCCTTCTACGTCAATAGCAACGTGGACCGGGCCGGCGATCAGTACGACCGGCGCCAGGCGCGGGTGAAGATGGGTTTTTTGCCTAACTATCTGGGTTTCAACATGGGCAAGCAGGTCGATGACCTCAAGCTCGGCGCCCGGGCCTCGTTCTGGGTGACCATCAATGACAGCGAAACCAACGGCACCAACACCGCCATTGACGTGCGGCAGTTCTACGGCACGGTGGCCAACCCGGAGTGGGGCGAGGTGCTGATCGGCAAGGACTTCGGCCTGTTTGCCCGTTCCAACATCCTGCTCGACGAACTGCTCGCCGGTTACGGTCAGGTCAGCGATACGTTGGGCCTGGTGGACGGCGGGGGGGTGTCGTTCGGCAACATCGGCAGCGGTTATCCGTACCCGTTCCCGACCTCGCAGATTACCTATCGCACCCCGATGATGGACGGCTTGCGGGTGGCGGTGGGGATCATGGACCCGGTCGACACCAACGACAGCAGCGCAACCGGCAAGGCGTACCAGAAGAACCCGCGCACCGAGAGCGAGATCACCTATCAGTTCGACCTCGGCGGGGCGAAGATTTACAGCTGGCTCAACGGCAGCTACCAGACCTCGGACAACACCGATTCCAGCGTCGGGTCCGTCACCTCCAAAGGCGTCGGCTATGGCTTGCAGGCGAAGATGGGCGGGCTGTCGCTGACCGGCTCCGGTTTCCAGGCCAAAGGCATTAACCCGTTCTTCACCAACAATGCCGGTGAACCGACCCTGCGCAATGTCGACAGCAACGGTTACCTGTTGCAGGGCTCCTACAAACTGGGCAAGAACCGACTGGCCTTGTCTTACGGCAAGACCAAGGACGACGGTAACGGCGTGGTCGGCAGCGGCGCCGATTATGAGACTCGCGGCGTTGCGCTGTTCCATGACGTCAACGACAACCTCAAGCTGGTGGCCGAGTACAACCAGTTCGAAATCAACGGCCACGACACCAGCGCCCAGAATGAAAACACCGATACGTTTGCGGTGGGGGCGGTGTTGACCTGGTAGGGGTTTGACTAACCACTCCTTGTGGCGAGGGAGCTTGCTCCCGTTGGGTCGCGCAGCGGCCCCGATCCTGGTCGCGCATCGGCCAGTATTCGGGGGACTGCTTCGCAGTCCAGCGGGAGCAAGCTCCCTCGCCACAATTGCGCTAGTCACCCATTGATCAGGCCACCATTCTCATCCCATCGAACCACCCACCCGCTACCCAAGTAGCATTCGTCGCCGCCCGCAGGCTTCGTACACTCGAGCCTCTTACAGGCGAGGGGCGACGATGCAGCAGGTTCAGAGCGACGGTGTGGTCAGTGCCATGTCCCAGGCCATCGATGCCCAGCAAGCGGCGCAGGATCTGGCGCGACAACTCTTGCACCCGCATTTGGGCTTCGTGCTGTTCTTCTGTTCCGCCGAGTACGACTTGCAGGCGCTGGGGCAGGCGTTGCAGCAGAGCTTCGGCGGCATTCGGCTGGTGGGCTGCACCAGTGCCGGCGAAATCACCCCCCAAGGTTATGGCCGCAGCTGCGTGACCGCGGTGGGCTTCGATCATCGGCACTTTTCCATCTCTACCGAACTGATCGATGAGATGGAGCATTTCAGCCTGATCGATGCCCAGCAAATGGTCGAGCGCCTGGTCAGCGGTTGTCGCAGCAATACCCTGGCGCCGATCAAGGGCAACAGCTTCGCCCTGACCCTGCTCGATGGCTTGTCCAGTCGTGAAGAAATGGTGCTCGCTGCCTTGAGCGCGGCGTTGGGCGATATTCCGCATTTCGGCGGTTCGGCCGGCGACGACAATTACCTGACCCACACTCATGTGTATTTCGGCGGCGAGTTTCACAGCGGCGCGGCGGTGGTGGTGCTGGTCAATACCTGGCTGGACTTTGAAGTCTTCACCACCCACCACATCCTGCCCAGGGCCGAAAAACTGGTGGTCACCGCTGCCGACAGCACTTCGCGCCGGGTATTCGAACTCAACGCCGAACCGGCCGCCGAGGAGTACGCCCGGCATATCGGCGTGCCGGTGGCCGACCTCGATTACCGGACCTTTGCCGCACACCCGTTGGCGGTGCGGATCAACGATCAGTATTACGTGCGGGCGATCCAGCAGGTTCATCCAGACCTGAGCCTGAGTTTCTACTGTGCGGTGGAAAACGGCATCGTCCTCACCGTCATGAAACCCGGCCCCATGCTGCCGAATCTGCAAGGCTTGTTCGAGGGCTTGCGCGAGCGTCTCGGGGACTTGTTGCTGACCATCGGCTGTGACTGTTTTCTCCGGCGCCTGGAACTGGAGGACGCCGGCAGTCTCGAGCAGATCGGCGCGTTTTTGCGGGACCAGCGGGTGATGGGTTTCAACACCTACGGAGAACAGTTCAATGGCATGCACATCAACCAGACCTTCACCGGGGTTGCCATTGCCCGAGGACGCGCCCCTGGACAGCGCTGACCTTCAGGCGCAAATCGCCAGCCTGCGGCACGAGAACCAAAAATTGCAGCGCATCAATGACGCGTTGATCGAACGCATCGAGTCCGGTATCACCCGGGGCAACGACCCGTATGCGGCGTTCCAGCATTCGGTGGTGCTGGCCGAACAGGTGCGTGAGCGCACCGACGCCCTGAACCAGGCCATGGCCGAACTCAAGGCTGGCAACCATTTGCTCAGCGAAGCGCGGCTACGGGCCGAAACCGCCCATCAACACTTGATCGACGCCATTGAAAGCATCTCCGACGCTTTTGTGCTGTTCGATGCCGAGCAGCGGATCGTGCTGTTCAACAGCCGTTTCAAGGCGTTTTGGGGTAACAGCCGGGTACGGATCAACGCGGGCATGCGCCTGAGTGAGGTCAAACGGTTGATGACTTCGACCGGGTTGTTCAGTGAAGAACCCCGGTCGCCTGTCGACGAAAGCCTGCTCTATCGCCTGCACAATGGCCGTTGGCTGCAAGTCAGCGAGCGGCCGACCCAGGAAGGCGGGCGGGTGATCCTGTTCACCGACATTACCGACGTCAAACTCAGCGAAACCCTGCGCCGCGAGCAGGCGGTGGCGCAGAAATCGCACCTATTGCAACGGGCGGTCGACAACCTGTCCCAAGGGGTGGCGATGGTCAACGCCGAGGGCATTCTGGAGTTGTGGAACCGGCGCTTCCTGGAACTCAGTGGCCTGGCCCCGGTGGCGGCTCATCGGCCGTTCGCCGAAGTGATCGCCGACAGCGAATTGAACCTGCTGACCCCGGCCAGTCGCGATGCCAACGGGCGGTACGTGCAGGAATGCGAGCAGCGCCTCTACGATGGCCGGGTCCTGGAAATCCGCACCCATCCGTTGCCCACCGGCGGCTTCGTCAACACCTTCACCGACATCACCGAACGCTATCAGCACGCCGAAGCCCTCAGCGAAAGCGAGCGCTGGATTCGCTTGATCACCGACCATGTGCCGGCGCTGATCGCCTACCTGAATGCCGATCTGGTCTACGAATTCACCAACAAAGTCTATGAAGAATGGTACTGCTGGCCCCGGGGCGTGATGCTCGGGCAGAGCCTGCGCGAAGTGCACAGCGAGCAGCACTATCAGCGCCTCGAGGCCTACGTGGCTCGTGCCCTGGCCGGCGAGAGCGTGACGTTCGAGTTCGCCGAAACCAACATCAACAATCAGGAGCGCTACATGCTGCGCTCCTACGTGCCCAATCGCCTGGCCAGCGGGGAAGTGGTGGGGATCTTCGTGTTGATCCGCGACATCACCGAGCGCCGCCGCACCGCCGAGGCGCTGCATCAGGCCTATCAGAACCTTGAGTTGCGGGTGCGTGAACGCACCACCGAACTGACCACCCTCAATGACCAATTGCTGCGCGAAATCGACGAGCGCCGCCGCGTGGAATCACGCTTGCGCGAGGCCAAGCTCGAGGCCGAGCAGGCCAACCTGTCGAAGACCAAATTTCTCGCCGCCGTCAGCCATGACCTGCTGCAACCGCTCAACGCTGCACGATTGTTTACCAGCGCGTTGCTGGAGCGCCGGGAACCGGTGGCCAACGAGAATCTGGTGCGCAATGTCAGCAATTCCCTGGAAGACGTGGAAAACCTGTTGGGCACACTGGTGGACATTTCCAAACTGGATGCCGGGGTGATCAAGGCCGACATTGCGCCGTTCGCTCTCAGCGAATTGCTGGAAAACCTGGCCGCCGAATACACCCAAGTGGCCCGCAGTGAAGGGCTCGAGCTGCATTTCATCCCGTGTTCGGCGCTGGTGCGCAGTGACATTCAATTGCTCGCGCGGATCCTGCGCAACCTGCTGAGCAACGCAATCCGCTATACCTACAGCGGGCGGGTGGTACTCGGTTGCCGGCGCCATCACCAGCGGCTGACCATCGAAGTCTGGGACAGCGGCATGGGCATTGCCGAGAACCGTCTGGAGGAGATTTTTCAGGAGTTCAAACGCGGTGACGTACAGCGCCCCGATCAGGATCGCGGCTTGGGACTGGGCCTGGCGATCGTCGAGAAAATCGCGCGTATTCTCGGCCACCGGATTCACGTGCGTTCATGGCCGGGCAAGGGCTCGATGTTTTCCGTCGAAGTGCCTTTGAGCGCCACGGCGCCTAAGGCGTTGCCGAGTTTGTTGATGAGTGAACCGATGCTCGAGCGCCTGCGCGGTGCACGGGTGTGGGTGCTGGACAACGACGCGGCGATTTGTGCCGGGATGCGCACCTTGCTCGAAGGTTGGGGCTGCCGGGTGGTCACGGCGCTGTCGGAGGAGGACCTGGCGCGGCAAGTGGATAATTATCACGCCGAAGCCGACCTGTTGATCGCCGACTATCACCTGGATGACGAGCAGAACGGTGTCGACGCCGTGGCCCGCATCAACGCCCGTCGCGCTTCGGCGATCCCGGCGATGATGATCACCGCCAACTACAGCAACGAACTCAAGCAACAGATCCGCGAACTGGGCCACACCCTGATGCACAAACCGGTGCGGCCGATGAAGCTCAAGACGGCGATGAGTCATTTGCTCGGCCCATCCAGATAACACCGAACCTGTGGCGAGGGAGCTTGCTCCCGCTGGGGCGCGAAGCGGCCCTTTACAAACCACCGAGTCGCCTGGATTGACGACTGCTTCGCAGCCGAGCGGGAGCAAGCTCCCTCGCCACAGGTCAGCTTTCAAACCGGGCAGTTACCGCCGCAAATACGACCCGAAATCAATATCCCCGGCACTCAATATCGCCTGCACCCGGTTGTGCACATTGAGTTTGCGCAAGATCGCCGAGACGTGGGCCTTGACCGTGGTTTCGGCGATTTCCAGGGTGTAGGCGATCTGTTTGTTCGACTCGCCCTTGGTCATGCGTTCAAGCACCAGCAGCTGTTTGCGGGTCAGCGCCTGGAGCAGCTCCGGCGGGAAGCTCGGGGTCTCGCTCATGCGCCGGCTGGCACCGCTCTTTTGCGTGCGGATGATGTCCGGCGGCAGGTACACATTGCCATTGAGAATCTGCTGGATGGCTTCGGTCATCTGCGCCCGTGGCGAGGACTTGGTGATGAACCCCACCGCGCCATAGGTGATGGCTTGCAGCACGATCTGCTTGTCCTGTTCGGCCGAGACGATCACCACCGGAATGGTCGGCGCCTCGTTGCGCAGGTTGATCAGGCCATTGAGGCCGTGCATGCCGGGCATGTTCAGGTCGAGCAGGATCAGGTCCAGGTCGTCGTTTTCCTGGGTCAGGGCCAGGGCGCTGTCGAGGTCGGCGGTTTCCATGACCTCGCTGCCGGGGAAACCGTCGCTGATGACGTTATGAATGGCTTCACGAAACAGCGGGTGATCGTCGGCAATCAGAATTTTGTACATGGCCTTTCACCTCATTATTTTTTTTCAGGGTGTGGCAACAACACGCAAATGCTCAAGTCAGGGAAAAGGCTCGGGCTTCGCCTGTGTCACGGGCAGATTCGCCGCTTGCCAGGCATCCAGTCCGTCGCGGTACCAATACAGTGTTTTATAGCCCATGGAAGCAGCGCGTTTTACCGCGTTCCAGCTCAACCAGCAATCGGAGCGGCAGTAAAAGACCAACGGTTGCGTGTGATCGCCAGCGGTCAATGTGTTCAGGTTACGCGCAAAATAGTCTTGCCAGTCGGGCGTCAGATCGCCGTCACCGGTATTGGCCAACCAATGGCTGCCGGGCAGGTTTTCGTGGGGCTGGTCTTCAATGAAGCGGCCTTGCAGCCATTGTCGGCGGTAGACGTCGATCAGCACCGGCGGGGGTGTCTGCTTGAGCAGGTCTTGCAGGGCGGGCGTGTCGATGATGCTCGCGCCCTGGAGCTGAGTCGGGGTCGGGCTGCGGTACAGGCCGATGCGATAACCGTCGGCGGAGAACAGCGCTGTTTCGGCCTGCGCGGTGCCCAGCAACAGGCTCAGCGACAGCGCAGCGAGAGAAGGGCGCAACAGAACACGTCGGGCACGCGGCATAGGGGTCAGTCCTTATAGTTATGAACCCATTACATGCCAGTAGCGATGCGTTGTGAATGCGACGATAGACAGGTAAACCAGTACCAAAGTAGTAATTTTGTCCTGTTTTTTATCGTTCAGAGTAGTCAGCCGGATTTACGCAAGGCCGCATGTTGCGGGTTGAAGGTGAGCACGGCGAGCAGGGCGAACACCAGCGTCAGCCCCGCGCACACCGCCAGCGCCAAGAGGTTGAAGCGTTCGTACAGCGCGAAGCGCACCAGCTCCACCGCATGGGTGAACGGGTTCAAGGCGCACAGCCAATACAGCCACTCGCTGGAATCGCGCATTTTCCACAGCGGATATAGCGCCGACGACAGGAAAAACAGCGGGAAGATCACGAAATTCATCACCCCGGCAAAGTTCTCCAGTTGGCGAATCGCATTGGACAGCAACAGGCCCAGCGCACTGAGCATCAATGCCACCAGCAGCAACGCCGGCAACGCCAGCAACAGGCCCATGGCCGGCGGTTGCACGCCGTACAGCCAGGCAATCGCGAGGAAGGCGTACACCTGCAACAACGAAATCAGCGACGTCGCCAGTAATTTGCTGCACAGCAGAAAGGTCCGGGGCAGGGGGCTGGTCAGCAGCACGCGCATGCTGCCCATCTCCCGGTCATACACCATCGACAACGAACCTTGCATGCCGTTGAACAGCAGGATCATGCAGGCAAGGCCGGGGATGATGTAAACCTCATAGGGAATGTAGGTGTCGTAGGGCTCGATGATGGCGATGCCCAGTGCCGCGCGGAACCCGGCAGCGAACACCAGCAGCCACAGCAACGGCCGCACCAGCGCACTGAGAAACCGCGTGCGCTGCAACACGAAGCGCAGCCATTCGCGCAGCACGATACCGCTGAAACATTGCCAGTAAGCGTTCATCTGCTGACTGCTCCTGAAGGGGTCGAGGTGGTCAGGCGAGCGAAGGCCGAATCGAGGTCGCCGCCATGTTCCAGGCTCAGCGCATCAGCTTGTCCGCTGGCGACCAAACGGCCTTGATGCAGGATCAGCAAGTCGTCGCTGGGTTGCACTTCATCCAGCAAATGAGTGGTCCAGAGCACGCTGATGGTTTGCTCGCGGCACAGGCTGCGGATGTGCTGATTGAGCGCCAGGCGACTGGCCGGGTCGAGGCCGACGCTGGCCTCGTCAAGCAACAACAGGCGTGGTTCGTGCAGCAACGCGCGGGCGATTTCCACCCGCCGGCGGTGGCCGCCATTGAGTTCGCGTACCCGCTCGCGACGGCGCTCGGTCAGGGCCTGACGCGCCAGCTCCGCGTCGACCCGCAGCCCGGTCTGGCGTCGGGACAGACCATGCAGCGCGGCGTGATAACGCAGGTTCTGCTCGACGCTGAGGTCCAGATCCAGCGTGCTTTGCTGAAACACCACTCCCAATTGCTTGAGCGCCGGGCGTGCCGCGTCGCGCAACGAGCATCCGCCGACGCGGATATCACCGCGTTGCAGATCATAGAGGCGGGTGAGCAGGGCGATCAGGGTGGATTTGCCCGCGCCATTGGGCCCAAGCAGCGCCGCAAAACGCCCCGGTGCCAAGCTGAAACTCACTTGGCGCAAGGCCTCGCGCGGGCCGTAGGCGAAACTCAGGTCGCTGACCTCAAGGGCGTTCATGGTGTCACCACCACGCCCCACGGATAGCGCCCGACCTTCACCGATTTGCTGACTTTGAGGGTGTCGACATCGATCACCGACACATCGCCGCTGACGCCGTTGGTGGCCAGTAATTGCCGTTGATCCGGGGTGAACGCCATCTGCCAGACCCGTCGGCCCACCAGCAGGTAATCAACAATCTCGAAGGTCTTGGCGTCGATCACCGCCACATGGTTGGCCGGGCCGAGGGCGACGAAGCCGTACTTGCCGTCGGCGCTGAGCTTGATGCCGACAGGCTGGACTTTGTCCGGGTGCACGCCTTTGATCTGAAAGCTCAGGGTCTTGAGGATCTTGCGGCTGGCGACGTCGAGAATCGTCACCGTGCCGCCGATTTCCGCCGAGGCCCAGAGCTGCGAGCCATCGGGATTGAACTCGACAAAACGCGGTCGCTGATCCACCAGAGTGTTGTCGGCCAGGGTCTGGGTGCCGGTGTCGATCCAGTGCAGCATGTTGGTGGTTTCACTGGTGTTCACCGCCCATTTGCCATCGGGGCTGACGGCCATGCCTTCGGGCTCGACGCCAACGTTGATCTGCCCGAGCACTTTGGAGGTTTCGGTGTCGATCACCGTCACCAGCGCATCGTCCTCGTTGGAGACATACAACCAGCGATTATTGGGATGCAGGGCGAATTGTTCGGGGTCTTTGCCCGAGGGCAGTTCCTTGATGATCTTGCGCGTGGCGACGTCCATCACCTGGACCCGGTCCGAATCACTGGCGCAGATGTACAGCAGCTTGTTGTCGTGGGACAGCAACAGGCCGCGCGGGCGCTGGCCGACGGGCAGGGTGTCGGTGACTTGCAGGGTCTGCATGTCGATCAGGCTCAGGCTGTTGTCCTTTTCGTTGGAGACCCAGGCGGTGCTGGCCGCCGCATGCCCGGCGGCGAGCAGTAGAGCGCATGAAAGCAGGGTGCGGCGCATGGCAGATTCCTTATTGTTGTGGTGGTAGAGCTTTCAGGGAAAGCGGCAACTGACCTCGGCTTTGTCGTAACCCAGGCTGTCCATTTCGTTGAAGGGGTGCAGGAAGCCGTCTTGCGGCGACGTACTGACCAGCGCCCTGGGTTGCACGATGGGGATCGGCTGGCGCAACTGACCGTTCCATGGCCGATAACTGAGCTTGCGACCCTTGAAGCCGTCCAGCGGCAATTGCTCGCTGATTTCAAGCGTCCGAATCGCCATGGCATCGGCCTGACGCAGTTTGCCCACCGCGCTGGCAATGCTGCGCACCGCCATCCACGCGGCGAAATCCCGATCGTTCATCCAGCGTCCGGCCAGGGCTTCGAAGCGTTTTTGCAACTGGGCGGCACCGTAGGTTTCCACGGTCTTGTGCCAGCCCACCGGGGTCAGGCCCTGGGTGCCGGCGACCGGCCGTGGGTACCAGGTCTGGTAGGGCACGTACTCGCCGAAGTCACCGCGTTCATCGGCGACCAGCACCACGTCGTACTCGGTGGTTTGGGTGAACAACGGCATGTCGGCCTGGGCGCTGCGCCGTTGATCGTTATCGAAGCTCCAGGCTTTCTCCGCCACCAGTTGCAGGCCGAAGCGTTTTGCCGCCCGGCGCAGGGCGGCGGCATAGGCTTGATCGTCGGCGGTGGGGCCGACGATCAGCAGCGCCCGTTGCCATTTGCGCAGCACCAGAAATTGCGCCAGCGCATCGGCCAGCATCGCCCGGCTTGGCAGGCTGTGCAGCACGTTCGGCAGGCAATCGGTAGTGCGCAGGCTGTCATCGGGGCTGCCGGCATTGAACAGCAGGCTGTCGGGGAGCATGGCGCTGAGTCGGCGCAGGTTTTCCGCCGGAGCATTCACCACAAACAGCCGCAGGCCTTGTTCGTGTTGGGCTTTGGCGGCTTCGAGCAAGGCGTCGGGGTTGTCGACATTGGCGCTGACCAACTCGTAGCGCTGGTTGAGAAAGTGCCCGGTGCTGTTGCTGTCGATGATTGCCAGTTCAGCGCCCCGCAGGCCGGCATCGGTCGGTTCAGGAATAACGTTCGACAGCAATGGCCCAGGATCGGGGCGATACCCCAGGTAGCCGATCCGCACCTGCAACGGCGCATCCGCCGCCTGACTCTGGGTCGCCAGCCCGGCGGCGCAGGCAATCGCCAGCAGGTAGATCAAGGCATAAGGGGCGAGCTGGCGCATAAGGCACTCCATCACAGGTAGCGCCAGCATAGGAACCCCGGTCGGTCGGGGAAATATGCAGAAAGTACCGATGGGCCAGTACCAAGGTAGTAACGGCGTGGGAAACACTTGGGCGGCTCACCACAAGCCCTACTACCAAGGGAGTAGGTCGCGACCACCAAAGCAGCATAGGGCTGGTGCGACGGGGTTCCTAAGATGGCTGCCATAGCCTCTGTAAAGAGGTTCTGCGTGCAATCTTGAGGGCATAACAATGACAACAAAACGCAACGCCTTGCTCGTTGCCGGACTGCTGGCCGGCTTCATCAGCGCAGGTTCCGTCTGGGCTCACGGCAACGTGGTACCCCAGGCCGTCGAAACCAAGGGACTGACCCCGATCAAGGATGCCGGTGTGCAGGTCGATGCCGATGGTTGGGCGGCGGTGAACCCGTATCGTTCCTCTCCGGAGCACGATAAAGCGTTGGAGATCGGCTCTTCGGCCTACAACCAGAACTGCGCGGCCTGTCATGGCCTGGAAGCCAAGTCCGGCGGCATCGCCCCTGACTTGCGCAAGCTCGACGTCGCCGAAGCCGGTGACGAGTGGTTCGTCGAACGGGTGCGCCATGGCGCCGTGCGTGATGGCCGAGTGTACATGCCGAAGATGGCTGACTATTTGAGTCAGGAAGCCTTGTGGGCGGTACGCACCTACCTGGACAGCGTGCACGTCGAGGAGTGACCCATGCGCCTGCTCGCGGTGTTGATCAGCGCTGTGTGGTTGTGCTGCCAGGCAGCGCAGGCACAGGTCCGGACCTATGACGAAATGATCGCCGCCGCCGAGCTGAAAGTCGCGGTCTACAAGGACTTCGCGCCCTACAGTTTCGAGGACGCCGGCCAGCCTCGCGGAGTCGATGTCGAACTCGCCCAGGCCTTGGCCAAGGCCATGGGGGTACGCCTGAAACTGATCTGGGCACCCGCCGGGGAGAAGCTCGACGACGACCTGCGCGATTACATCTGGCGGGCCAGTCAGCTGCACAATCAGCAACTGGCCGACCTGATGATGCGCGTCCCCTACGACCGCGATTACTCACAGAAACGCAATGAGCTGGGCGAACTGGAGAACGGCCATGTGGTGATGTTCGGGCCGTACCAGACCGAACAATGGCAGGTGGCGTATGACCGTCGTCGGCTGGACTCGGTGGCCAGCGTCGCGGTGTTCCAGCAGCACCCGATTGGCGTCGAAGTCGACAGTGTGCCCTCGTTTTACCTGACCTCGGTGTTCAACGGCATGCTCGCCGCCAAGACCCATCATTACCCCAGCGTGCCCCAGGCGTTTGCCGCGATGAAGGCCGGTGAAGTCGACGCGGTGATGGCGATGCGCGGCGAGATCGACTGGCAGGTGCATCAGGCCGCCGACCCGCAAGTGGCGCTGGCGGAAAACGCCTACCCGAACATGGGCAAGCAACGCTGGGAGATCGGCATGGCGGTGCATGAAAGCAACCGGCAACTGGCCTATGCCGTGGAAGAGGCGTTGGAAACGTTGATTCGCGAGGGCACGCTCAAAAGCATTTATGCCCATTACGGCCTGCGCTATGACGTGCCCGAGATGTATCAACAATGAACTGGCGCGCGCGTTGGCTGTTGGCCTGCTGGTTGCCCTTGGCCGCGCAGGCGGTTGAGGTCGATCCGGTGCCGTCGGTGATGTGGGCGTTCTATCACAAGCAGATGCTTGGCGACGCACCGTTCGTGTTCGACGAGCGGGTCAAGCTGCTGGCACCGCCGTTCGCCGAAGACGCCCGGCAAGTGCCGTTGGAAATCGACGCTCGGGCGTTCAAGGGCGAAGTGGTGCGAATCCTTGCCTGGGCCGAACTCAACCCGCTGCCGAAAATCGTCGACTTCGAGCCTTTGACCGGTGTGCTGCCCTGGCTGTCGATCCGCATCCGCGTTGAACAGGCCACGCCATTGCGCGCGGCGGTGTTGACTCGCGACGGACTGTGGCACGTCGGTTCGACCCTGATCGACGCGGCCGGCGGCGGTTGCACGGCGCCGAGCGTGGTGCGCACCCAGCCGGGCTGGGAAGAACACATCGGTGAAGTGCTCGGCGGTCGTTATCCCCGTGGTGAGTTCAGTCGCGTGCGTTTGCAGGTGGCGCATCCGATGGACAACGGCATGGTCAGCGGCATCCCGGAATTTTTCCTCAACCAGGCCGAGCTGCGGGACTCAGACAACCGGGTACTGGCGCGTCTGGAGCTGTTCCCGGCGGTCAGCGAGAACCCCAACCTGGCTTTCGACATCGAAGGTGCGGGGCAGACGCGCCTGATACTGCGCGACAACAGCGGCAATCAATTCGATGCGGCCATACCCTGACCCAAGGAGCGTGTGATGCGCTGGATGCTGTTGTTGTTCATCTGTGTGAGCCTGCCGACCCTGGCCGATCCCGATTACGCACTCAAGCCCCGACAGATTGCCGAAGACACCTGGCTGCTTGAGGGCAGCACCGATAACTTCGCCAAGAACAACGGCGGCAACATCGTCAACACCGCGTTCATCGTCACCGGGCAAGGGGTGGTGGTGATCGACACCGGGCCATCGAAGCGCTACGGCGAGGCCCTGCGCAAAGCGATTGCCACAACCACCGATAAACCGGTGATCCAGGTGTTGCTGACCCATCACCATCCCGACCATGTGCTGGGCAATCAGGCCTTCGTCGACGTGCCGATTGCTGCACTGGCCGGCACCACCGAGCTGTTGCATCAACAGGGTGATGCGATGGCCGAGAACATGTATCGACTGGTGGGTGACTGGATGCGCGGCACCGAAGTGGTGTTGCCGACGCAGACGCTGACGCCAGGTGTGCAAAGTTTTGGGAACCACGATTTGCGGCTGCTGAGTCTGGGTGGGCACACCGGCGCGGATCTGGCTATTCTCGACCAGAAAACCGGCGTGCTGTTTGCCGGGGATCTGGTGTTTTATCAACGGGCCCTGACCACGCCGAACAGCCCGGGGTTGTCGGTGTGGCTGGCGGATCTCGCCACGCTTCAGGGATTGCCGTGGACGCTGATTGTGCCCGGGCATGGGCCCGTGGCAACGGACAGCAAACCGTTCGAGCAGATGCGCGATTACCTCTCCTGGCTCGATCAACTCATGCGCGACGGTGCGGCGAACGGCAGCGACATGGCCGAGATGATCCGCAGCCCCATTCCTGAACGGTTCGCCGGGATCAACCTGAGCCGTTATGAGCTGATCCGCAGCGTCAGCCATTTGTACCCGCGCTATGAGCGCGCGCAGATGACGCGGGTGGATTCCGGCAAGGATCAGTAGTCCATCTCAGATACGACGCATCCTTTGTGGTGAGCCTTCGTTGATTGGCATCATCCGACCCGCTACCAAGGAACTAGAAATCTCCGCATTGCGGGCAATTGTTGCAAGGGCGGCGGCGCCCAAGAATCTGCACCAGACCGGGAAAATTTCCCGGGTATAACAAAAACCGCAGAGGTAGCCGTCATGACCCAACCCGCACGTCGCCAACCCTTCGTCTTGAGCGTGCTGCTCAGTGCCATGCTGTTGTCCGGCCAGGCAATGGCCGCAGTCTCCGATCAAGACATCCTCCAGGATCCGAAGAATCCGGAACAGGTCGTCACCAATGGCCTGGGCGTCCAGGGTCAGCGCTACAGCCCGCTGGACACCCTCAATGTCGACAACGTGAAAGACTTGCGCCCGGTCTGGGCCTTTTCGTTCGGCGGTGAAAAACAGCGCGGTCAGCAAGCGCAGCCGATGATCAAGGACGGCGTGATGTACATGACCGGTTCCTACTCACGGGTGTTCGCCGTGGATGCGCGCACCGGCCGCAAGCTCTGGCAATACGACGCGCGCCTGCCGGATGACATCCGTCCGTGCTGTGACGTGATCAACCGTGGCGTGGCGCTGTATGGCGACCTGGTGATCTTCGGCACTCTCGACGCCAAGCTCGTGGCCCTGAATAAAGACACCGGCAAAGTGGTATGGAGCAAGAAAGTCGCCGACCACAAGGAAGGCTACTCCATCAGCGCCGCGCCACTGGTGATCAACGGCAAACTGATCACTGGCGTGGCGGGTGGCGAGTTCGGGGTGGTGGGCAAGATCGAGGCCTACGACCCGAAAAACGGTGATCTACTGTGGACCCGGCCAACGGTCGAAGGCCACATGGGTTACGTCTACAAAGACGGCAAGGCCGTAGAGAACGGCATCTCCGGCGGCGAAGCGGGCAAGACCTGGCCGGGCGATTTGTGGAAAACCGGCGGCGCGGCGCCGTGGCTGGGCGGCTACTACGACCCGGAAACCAATCTGCTGCTGTTCGGCACCGGCAACCCGGCACCCTGGAACTCGCACCTGCGCCCTGGCGACAACCTTTACTCGTCCTCGCGCCTGGCGCTGAACCCGGACGACGGCACGATCAAATGGCACTTCCAGAGCACCCCTCACGACGGCTGGGACTATGACGGCGTGAACGAACTGGTGTCGTTCAACTACAACGAAGGCGGCAAGGAAATCAAAGCCGCGGCCACCGCGGACCGTAACGGTTTCTTCTATGTGCTGGATCGCACCAACGGCAAATTCATCCGCGGCTTCCCGTTCGTGGACAAGATCACCTGGGCCAGTGGCCTGGATAAAAACGGTCGGCCGATCTACAACGAAGACAGCCGTCCGGGTGCACCGGGCTCCGAGGCCAAAGGCAGTTCGGTGTTTGTAGCGCCGGCGTTCCTGGGGGCGAAAAACTGGATGCCGATGGCCTACAACCGCGACACCGGCCTGTTCTATGTGCCGTCCAACGAGTGGGGCATGGACATCTGGAACGAAGGCATCGCCTATAAAAAAGGCGCGGCGTTCCTCGGCGCCGGTTTCACCATCAAACCATTGAATGAAGACTACATCGGCGTGCTGCGCGCCATCGACCCGAAAACCGGCAAGGAAGTCTGGCGCCACAAGAACTTCGCGCCGTTGTGGGGCGGGGTGCTGACCACCAAGGGCAACCTGGTGTTCACCGGTACGCCGGAAGGTTTCCTACAAGCGTTCAACGCCAAGACCGGCGAGAAAGTCTGGGAATTCCAGACCGGCTCCGGCGTGCTCGGCTCGCCCATCACCTGGGAAATGGACGGCGAACAATACGTTTCGGTGCTCTCCGGCTGGGGCGGCGCGGTACCGCTGTGGGGCGGCGAAGTGGCCAAGCGCATCAAGGACTTCAACCAGGGCGGCATGCTGTGGACCTTCAAGCTGCCGAAGGACCTGGTTGCCAAGCACTAACCCTGGCAACCACAACCTGAGTGGCGATGAATGACCTGTGGCGAGGGAGCTTGCTCCCGCTGGGCTGCGAAGCCGCCCCCAACGTTCCCGGCCCCAACCGAGTCGTTTGGATTTACGACTCTTCGCAGCCGAACGGGAGCAAGCTCCCTCGCCACAAAAGCCCGCTGACACAGCGGCGCCTTCTACTACCAAATAACGAGAGTCCCCCTGCCAACGGCGCATTCGTCTGACAGGCGGGGCTCTCTACTATCGGTTCATCGCCTGTTGGCCTGACAGGCATCGACCCAGACAGAGGCCCATCATGATCTACGCACAACCCGGAACACCTGGCGCCATCGTTTCCTTCAAACCGCGCTACGGCAATTTCATCGGCGGCGAGTTCGTCGCCCCGGTCAATGGCGAGTACTTCACCAATACCTCACCGGTCACCGGTGAAGTGATTGCCGAATTCCCGCGCTCCAGCGCCGCCGACATCGAAAAGGCTCTCGACGCCGCCCATGCCGCCGCTGATGCCTGGGGCAAAACCTCGGCGCAGGACCGCTCGCTGGTGCTGCTGAAAATCGCTGACCGCATCGAACAGAACCTGGAAATCCTCGCCGTCACCGAAACCTGGGACAACGGCAAGGCCGTGCGCGAAACCCTCAACGCTGACGTGCCGCTGGCCGCCGACCACTTCCGTTACTTCGCCGGTTGCATCCGCGCTCAAGAGGGCGGTGCCGCTGAAATCAACGAACTGACTACCGCCTATCATTTCCACGAACCACTGGGCGTGGTCGGGCAGATCATTCCGTGGAACTTCCCGCTGCTGATGGCCGCGTGGAAACTCGCCCCGGCCCTGGCTGCCGGCAACTGCATCGTGCTCAAACCCGCCGAGCAAACACCGCTGTCGATCATGGTGTTCGCCGAGCTGATCGCCGATTTGCTGCCAGCCGGTGTGCTGAATATCGTCCAGGGCTTCGGTCGCGAAGCCGGTGAAGCGCTGGCCACCAGCAAGCGCATCGCCAAGATCGCCTTCACCGGTTCCACCCCGGTGGGCGCGCACATCATGCATTGCGCAGCCGAGAACATCATTCCAAGCACCGTTGAACTGGGCGGCAAGTCGCCGAACATCTTCTTCGAAGACATCATGAACGCCGAACCGCAGTTCATCGAAAAAGCCGCCGAAGGCCTGGTGCTGGCGTTCTTCAACCAAGGCGAAGTCTGCACTTGTCCGTCGCGGGCACTGGTGCAGGAATCGATCTACGAGCCGTTCATGGCCGAGGTGATGAAGAAGATCGTCAAGATCAAGCGCGGCAACCCGCTGGACACCGAGACCATGGTCGGCGCCCAGGCGTCCGAGCAGCAATACGACAAGATCCTCTCGTACCTGAAAATCGCCCAGGAGGAGGGCGCCGAACTGCTCACCGGTGGCGCGGCCGAGCGTCTGGAAGGCGACTTGTCCAGCGGCTATTACATCCAGCCGACGCTGCTCAAGGGCCACAACAAAATGCGCGTGTTCCAGGAAGAAATCTTCGGCCCGGTGGTGGGTGTCACCACCTTCAAGGACGAAGCCGAAGCCCTGGCGATCGCCAACGACAGCGAGTTCGGCCTCGGTGCGGGCCTGTGGACCCGCGACATCAACCGCGCCTACCGCATGGGCCGGGCGATCAAGGCCGGGCGCGTCTGGACCAACTGCTACCACCTGTACCCGGCCCACGCCGCGTTCGGTGGCTACAAGAAGTCCGGTGTCGGCCGTGAGAACCACAAGATGATGCTCGACCATTACCAACAGACCAAAAACCTGCTGGTGAGCTACGACATTAATCCGCTGGGGTTCTTCTAACTCATAAGCACACCACAGACCCTTTGGGAGCGAGCCTTTGTGGCGAGGGGGCTTGCCTGTGGCGAGGGAGCTTGCTCCCGTTCGGCTGCGAAGCAGTCGCGAAGCTTTTGGGGCCGCTTCGCGACCCAACGGGAGCAAGCTCCCTCGCCACACAAACCCGCTCCCACAGGATTTTGTGTGGTGCTTAAGATCTGCGCGCCCCCCTACCAACGCACGCCGCCACCTCCTTCGAAAGTAGCATTCGGGCAGTCGGCGCCCCGTGCATTAATGGCTCTACCGGAATCGTCCGGCACAAGAAGAGGAATGACCCATGTGGCATAAACCCGCGTTTACCGATCTGCGCATTGGCTTCGAAGTGACGATGTATTTCGCCAACCGTTGATTGATCGCCCGGTCAGCCGTCGCGTTGGCCGGGCCTGCTTTCTGGAGCCTGCCATGCACATCCGCGTTCTCGGTTCCGCCGCCGGCGGCGGTTTTCCGCAATGGAACTGCAACTGCCGTCAATGCGCGGCGATGCGCCACGGCACTCTGCGCGCGCAACGCCGTACGCAGTCGTCCATTGCCCTGAGCGACGACGGTGTGGAATGGATACTCTGCAATGCTTCACCAGACATCCGCGCCCAACTCGAAAGCTTCCCGACGCTGCAACCGGCCCGCCGCGTGCGTGACACGGCGATTGCCGGCGTGGTCCTGCTGGACAGTCAGATCGACCATTGCACCGGCCTGTTGAGCCTGCGCGAAGGCTGCCCGCATTCGGTCTGGTGCACCGAGCGGGTGCATGAAGACCTGAGCAGCGGCTTCCCGTTGTTCACCATGCTCAAACACTGGAACGGTGGTTTGCAGTGGCAACCGATCGAACTGGACCGTGAGCCGTTCAGCATCGCAGCCTGCCAACACCTGCAATTTCGCGCCATTCCATTGGTCAGCAACGCACCGCCGTATTCCCCCAACCGTGGCAACCCGCAGCCGGGGGACACCATCGGCCTGTTCATCGAAGACCAGCGCAACGGAGCATCGGTGTTCTATGCGCCGGGTCTGGGGCAGGTTGACGCCGAGGTATTGAGCTGGATACAGCGCGCCGATTGCCTGCTGCTGGACGGCACGCTGTGGCGCGACGATGAAATGCGCGTATGTGAAGTCGGCCAGAGCCTGGGCCGCGAAATGGGCCACCTGCCGCAAAGCGGTCCCGGCGGGATGCTCGAAGTGCTGGAGGGCTTCAATCGCCAGCGCAAGGTGCTGATCCACATCAACAACACCAACCCGATCCTCGACGAAGACTCGGCCGAGCGGGCGTTGCTGGAGCGGCGGGGGATTGAAGTGGCCTATGACGGCATGAGTATTGAGCTGTAGCGGATGGCCTCATCGCAGAACCCAACGGTTATTCCCCGGAGAACCGCAATGACTGACACCCCCATGACCCCCACCGAATTCGAAGCGGCCCTGCGCGCCAAAGGCGCCTATTACCACATCCATCATCCATTCCACCAAGCGATGTACGCCGGGCGCGCCACCCGCGAGCAGATCCAGGGCTGGGTCGCCAATCGCTTCTACTATCAGGTGAACATTCCACTGAAGGACGCGGCCATTCTCGCCAACTGCCCGGACCGCGACGTGCGGCGGGAATGGCTGCAACGGATTCTCGACCATGACGGAGTCCCCGGCAGCGAAGGCGGCATCGAAGCCTGGTTGCGTCTGGGCGAAGCGGTGGGCCTGGATCGCGAACAAATTCTCTCGCAAGAGTTGGTGCTGCCGGGTGTGCGATTTGCCGTGGACGCCTACGTCAATTTCGCCCGCCGTGCTTGTTGGCAGGAAGCGGCCAGCAGTTCGCTGACCGAGCTGTTCGCGCCGCAGATCCATCAGTCTCGGCTCGACGCCTGGCCCAGCCATTACCCATGGATCGACCCGGCCGGTTACGACTATTTCCGTACGCGCCTGAGCCAGGCCCGGCGCGATGTCGAGCATGGTTTGCGCATCACCCTGGCGCATTACGTCACGGTCGAGGGCCAGCAGCGCATGCTGGAGATTCTGCAGTTCAAGCTTGATGTGCTGTGGAGCATGCTCGACGCGATGAGCATGGCCTATGAGCTGGACCGCCCGCCGTATCACACGGTCACCGCCGAGCGGGTCTGGCACCGGGGGATCGCCCTGTGAACGCGATCGAGCAGCAACCCGGCCCACCGTTGTGGCTGTTGGCGGAGCTGACCTATCGCTGCCCGCTGCAATGCCCGTATTGCTCCAATCCCTTGGATTTCGCCCAACAGGGTGAGGAGTTGAGCACAGAAGAGTGGATCCGGGTGTTTCGCGAAGCCAGGGAGATGGGCGCCGCGCAACTGGGGTTTTCCGGTGGCGAGCCGTTGGTGCGCCAGGACCTGGCCGAGCTGATCAAGGCCGCGCGGGATATGGGTTACTACACTAACCTGATCACCTCGGGTATCGGCCTGACCGAGCAGAAGGTCCGCGACTTCAAGGTCGCCGGGCTGGACCACATCCAGATCAGCTTTCAGGCCGCCGACGAAGCGGTCAACAACATGCTCGCCGGCTCACGCAAGGCCTTCGCCCAGAAACTGGCCATGGCCCGGGCGGTGAAAGCCCAGGGCTACCCGATGGTGCTGAACTTCGTTACCCATCGGCACAACATCGACCAGATCGCGCAGATCATCGAGCTGTGCCTGGAGCTGGAAGCGGATTTCGTCGAGTTGGCGACCTGCCAGTTCTATGGCTGGGCCGAACTCAACCGCGTCGGCCTGTTGCCGACCCGCGAACAATTACAGCGCGCCGAGCGCATCACCAACGAGTATCGCCAGCGGCTTGAGGCCGAGGGCCACCCGTGCAAGCTGATTTTCGTCACCCCGGACTATTACGAAGAGCGCCCCAAGACCTGCATGAATGGCTGGGCCAACCTGTTTCTCGACATCACCCCGGACGGTACGGCGTTGCCTTGTCATAGCGCGCGTCAGCTGCCGGTGCAGTTCCCAAATGTGCGCGAGCACAGCGTCGAACACATCTGGAACGACTCCTTCGGTTTCAACCGGTTTCGTGGCGATGACTGGATGAAAGAGCCGTGCCGTTCCTGCGATGAAAAACATAAGGACCTGGGCGGCTGCCGCTGCCAGGCGTTCATGCTCACGGGGGACGCGAGCAACGCCGACCCGGTGTGCAGCAAGTCGCCGCACCACAGCGTCATCCTCAAGGCCCGGGACGAAGCCGACGCGCCGGGGCAGGGCATGGAACACCTGACATTGCGCAATGAAAAGGCTTCGCGGCTGATCTATCGCGGATAAATTGCGAACGCGAAGCCCCCACCCCCGGTAGTTGCTACCCATTGGTCTGATTGCATTCGCAGCCGGATGCTTTAGTGTTGGCTTTACCTTTCAAAACAATAAAAACAGGCTTTCCAATGAGCCAGAATCTCAGTCAACTGCGTAAATTCGTTTCACCTGAAATCATCTTCGGTGCCGGCTGTCGGCATAACGTCGGCAATTACGCCAAGACCTTCGGCGCCCGCAAGGTGCTGGTGGTCAGCGACCCCGGTGTGATCGCCGCCGGTTGGGTCGCCGATGTCGAGGCCAGCCTGCAAGCCCAGGGCATCGATTACTTTGTGTACAGCGACGTTTCGCCCAACCCGCGGATCGAGGAAGTGATGCTCGGCGCCGAGCTGTACCGGGAGAATCACTGCGATGTGATCGTCGCGGTCGGCGGCGGCAGCCCGATGGACTGCGGCAAGGGCATCGGCATCGTCGTCGCCCACGGGCGCAACATCCTTGAATTCGAGGGCGTGGACACCCTGCGCATGCCCAGCCCGCCGCTGATCCTGATCCCGACCACCGCCGGCACGTCGGCCGATGTGTCGCAGTTCGTGATCATCTCCAATCAGCAAGAACGCATGAAATTCTCCATCGTCAGCAAGGCTGCGGTGCCGGACGTGTCGCTGATCGACCCGGAAACCACCTTGAGCATGGACCCGTTCCTGTCGGCCTGTACCGGCATCGACGCGTTGGTCCACGCCATCGAGGCCTTCGTTTCCACAGGCCACGGGCCGCTCACCGATCCCCATGCGCTGGAGGCGATGCGGCTGATCAACGGCAATCTGGTGCAGATGATCGCCAACCCGAACGACATCGCCCTGCGGGAAAAGATCATGCTCGGCAGCATGCAGGCCGGGCTGGCGTTCTCCAACGCGATCCTTGGCGCGGTGCACGCCATGTCCCACAGCCTCGGTGGATTCCTCGATCTGCCTCACGGCTTGTGCAACGCGGTGCTGGTGGAACACGTGGTAGCGTTCAACTACAGCTCGGCGCCGGAGCGCTTCAAGGTGATCGCCGAGACCTTCGGCATCGATTGTCGCGGCCTGAATCACCGGCAGATCTGCGGACGTCTGGTCGACCACTTGATCGCCCTCAAACACGCCATCGGCTTCCACGAAACCCTGGGCCTGCACGGGGTGAGCACGTCGGACATTCCGTTCCTGTCGCAACATGCCATGGATGACCCCTGCATCCTTACCAACCCGCGCGAGTCCAGCCAGCGCGACGTCGAGGTCGTCTATGGCGAAGCCCTCTGACGAACAGCAACGGGCGCTGACCGGGTTACTCGGGCTGGGCAATCACTCGGCGCGCAAGAGTCATTACCCGGAACTGGCCGCGCGCCTGGATGAACTGGAGGCCGAGCGCAACCGCTACAAATGGCTGTTCGAAAACGCCGTGCACGGAATCTTCCAGGCCAGCCTGCAGGAAGGCATGCGCGCCGCCAACCCGGCGCTGGCGCGGATGCTTGGCTATCAGGACCCGCAGGAGGTGCTGTTTTCCCTGACGGACCTGGCGGGCACGCTGTTCGTCGGCGGCGCGCAAGAGCTGGAAGGCATCGGCGAAGTCCTCCAGCGTGAGCGCAGCCTGCTGGGCTATGAAACCCAGCTGCGGCGCAAGGACGGCACTGTCCTCGACGTGTTGATGAACCTGCTGCTCAAACCGGATCAGGAAGGCCTGGTGGAGGGGTTCGTCGCCGACATCACCGAACGAAAACAGGCCCAGGAGCGCTTGCAACAGCTCAATGACCAACTGGAACAACGGGTCACCGCGCGCACCAATGAGTTGCTGGACGCCAACCGCAATCTGCAACAACAGATCACCGAGCGTAAACAGATCGCCGAAGCCTTGCGCGACGCCCGTGATGCCGCCGAAGCGGCCAATCGCAGCAAGGACAAATACCTCGCCGCCGCCAGTCACGACCTGCTGCAACCGCTCAACGCCGCGCGTTTGTTGATCTCGACCTTGCGCGAACGGCATTTGCCCGACGTCGAACAGGTACTGGTGGAGCGCACCCATCAGGCACTGGAAGGGGCCGAAGACTTGCTCACCGACCTGCTGGATATTTCCCGGCTCGATCAGGCCGCGGTAAAGCCGGACATCGCCCTGTACCGCCTCGATGAATTGTTCGCGCCACTGGTTTCGGAGTTTCAGTCGGTGGCCGCGGCGACCGGGTTGAACCTGCGGGTGCACATGGGTGATTACGCGATTCATACCGACTTGCGGCTGATGACGCGGATTCTGCGCAACTTCCTCAGCAATGCCTGCCGCTACACCGACGACGGCAGCATCCTGCTGGGTGCCCGGCGCCGGGGCGACGTACTGCGAATCGAAGTCTGGGACACCGGGCGCGGGATCCCGGCGGATCGTCTCGATTCGATCTTCCTTGAATTTAACCAACTGGACGTTGGCCGCGCCGCCGATCGCAAGGGCGTGGGCCTGGGACTGGCGATTGTCGAACGCATCGCCAAGATCCTCGATTACCGGATTCAGGTGCATTCGCGGCCAGGGCGCGGTTCGATGTTCAGCATCGAGGTGCCGATTTCCCGTGAGATTCCACTGCCGATCAGCCAGGCCGCGCCGCAGCCGAGCACCGGCAACCCGCTGCCGGGGCGGCGCCTGCTGGTGCTGGACAACGAAGTCAGCATCCTTGAAAGCATGAGCGCACTGCTCGGGCAGTGGGGCTGCGAGGTGGTCACCGCCACCGATGAGGCCACCGCGCTGGTGGCTTTGCAGGGGCAGGCGCCGGAACTGATTCTGGCGGATTACCACCTCGATCACGGGGTGGTGGGCTGTGAAGTGGTCCGGCATCTGCGCGAGCATTTCAGCCGGACGATACCGGCGGTGATCATCACCGCCGACCGCACCGATCAGTGTCGACGCTCGTTGCAGCGGCTCGACGCGCCATTGCTGAACAAACCGGTGAAACCCGGCAAGTTGCGTGCAGTGTTGAGTCAGTTGTTGGCGTAGCGAGCCGATGAAAAGATCGCAGTCTGCGATCTTTTCATTCCGGTTTTGGCGGTGATTTGGCTCAGTGGTTGTACGCCGCCTCGGTGTTATCGATCAGCGGGTTCTTTTCGGTCAGCACGATCTGGGCAATCTGATCCTTGCGCATGAAGCTGACCTTCGGATGGGACTTGGCGTAACGGATAAAACGCTCCACCGCCTCGACCATCGCCGGGGTGCCGCCGATGCGGTCATGCAGACTCACCGACATCATCCGCCGCTGGCTGGCACCTTCGGCGTACAGGCGGTCGAATTCCAGCACCAATTGCCGGTAGAACTGTTGCGCCGAGAAGTGCCGGCCTTCGATCAGCACAATGTCGTTGTTGCGCAGGGTGTAAGGCACCACGGCGAATTTCCTGCCACGGACCAGTGTCACAAACGGCTCATCACGGCTGACGTCATCGATGTGATAGGTGAAGTTCAGATCCTGCAGCACTTTCAGGGTATTGGGGCTGCGCCGCAGCCAATTGGCGTTGTAGCCCACCGAGCGCTGGCCGGTGAGTTTCTGCACCGCCTCGACGCCGTCGCCGATGAAGGCCTTCTCTTGCTCGTAGCTCATGTTGTAAGAGTCGGCCCAGCGCATGCCATGGGCGGCGACTTCATGGCCACGGTCGGCGATCGCCCGCACCAGTTCGGGGTGTTTCAACGCCGCTTCGCCCACCACATGGGACGTGACCTTGATGCCGTTGCGGTCCCACAGGTCGAGCATCCGCCACAGGCCTTCCTTGTAGCCGTAGTCGAACCAGGTCTGTGCCGGCATGTCCGGGTAACCCTTGGGCAATGGAGTGCCGGAGAACGGACTTTCGGCACCGTCGGGCTGGCCGCCGGTTTCGAATTGCATGGAGAACGAAATCACCAGTTGCGAGCCATCCGGCCACGGGCGTTCCTGGGCGAACGCGAGGGACGGCAGCAGCAGGGCGGCGGCCAGCAGATTTTTCAGCCAGCGGGGGGAGCGTTGCCAATGGGCAGTGGTCATAAGGGGCACCTTTTGAGTTGAACAGTGCCGTGAGGGTGTCATTTGGATTGCCCCGGAAAAATCCGCTACGGGCGAGAAGACTTTTAAACAGAATTTACGAATCCCGCCGAACACACCGTCCAGTGCGGGAGTAAGCCTGTGGCGAGGGATTTGTGTTTCAGCTGTGGCAAACTGACCACACTCCTTGAACCAAGGCCATCGAATGGATCACTACACCCCGCGCGACTGGCAGCCCCACGAGCGGCCCAGCCTGCCCGGATCGCCCTCGACGCCGTTGCACTCCAACCCCAGGCGGCTGGCCTACGCGCTGGTGGGGGTGTTGGTGGCATTGACCGGTGGTCTCGGCAACTCGCTGGTGGTCGCCAACCTGCCGTATCTGCAAGGCGCGCTGGGCGCGACCACGGCCGAGATGGCCTGGCTGCCGGCGGCTTACGTCATGACCAACGTGTCGATGAACCTGCTGCTGGTGAAGTTTCGTCAGCAATTCGGCCTGCGGGCTTTCACCGAAGTGTTCCTGATGCTTTATGCGCTGGTGACCTTCGGCCATTTGTTCGTCAACGACCTGAGTTCGGCGATCGCCGTGCGCGCGGCCCACGGCATGGTCGGCGCAGCGCTGAGTTCGTTGGGCCTGTATTACATGATCCAGGCCTTCCCGGCGAAATGGCGGATGAAGGCGCTGGTATTGGGCCTCGGCACCTCGCAACTGGCTTTGCCCATGGCACGGTTGTTTTCCGAAGACCTGCTGCAGATCGCCGAATGGCGCGGGCTGTACCTGTTCGAACTGGGCATGGCGCTGTTGTCTTTGGGCTGCGTGTTTCTGCTGAAACTGCCGCCGGGTGACCGCTTCAAGACCTTCGAAAAACTCGACTTCCTGACCTTCGCCATCCTCGCCACCGGCGTGGCCTTGCTCTGCGCGGTGTTGTCTTTGGGGCGGATCGACTGGTGGCTGGAAGCGCAGTGGATCGGCGTGGCCTCGGCGGCTTCGATCGTGTTGATCCTCACGGGCCTGGCCATCGAGCACAATCGCAGCAACCCGATGCTGATGACCCGCTGGCTCGGCAGCGGGGCGATGATCCGCCTGGCCCTGGCGGTGATCCTGATTCGCATGGTGACGTCGGAACAGTCCACCGGCGCGGTGGGGTTCATGCAGACGCTGAACATGAGCAGTCAACAGCTGCACAGCCTGTATGTGGTGATGTTGATCGGCAGTATCGCCGGCCTGGTCACCAGCGCCCTGACCATCGACCCCAAGCACCTGATCATGCCGCTGAACATCTCCCTGGCGCTGATGGCGGTCGGTTCGGTGATGGACAGTTATTCGAACAACCTGACCCGCCCGGAAAACCTGTATTTCAGCCAGTTTCTGCTGGCCTTCGGCGGGACGTTCTTCCTCGGGCCGACCATGGTCTTCGGCATGCGTAACGTGCTGTCCAGCCCGCGCAACCTGGTGAGTTTCTCGGTGCTGTTCGGTATCTGTCAGAACCTCGGCGGCTTGATCGGCGCGGCACTGCTGGGGACGTTCCAGATCGCGCGCGAGAAGTTTCATTCCAGTCACATCGTCGAGCAGCTGACGTTGCTCGACCCGCGTGTGGCGGCGCGGGTCCAGAGCGGCGGCAACGCGGTCGGCTCGATAATTGCCGACCCGAGCCTGCGCAACCTGCAGGGCATCCGTAGCCTGGCCGCTGCTGCCACTCGCGAGGCTAATGTCCTGGCCTATAACGATGTGTTCATGCTGATTGCCGTGATCGCGGTGCTGACCATGATCTGGATTTCCATTCGCGCCCTGTGGCTGATGAGCACTACCCAAGCCGTTGCCCCGGCGCCTGCCACTCCAACCAAACAATCCAGCGGTGCCACTTCTTCATGACCGAACCGACCACCACGACCACCAACACTATTGCCGCCACCCCCGAAGGCGTGACGCCGCCATCCTCGCCGGGCTCTGAACCGCGCTCGCTGGGGATGCGGATCATCTCGTCCCTGGGCTTTGCGGCGATTGCTCTCGTCGGTGTACTGATCGTGTTGTACGCCTGGCAACTGCCACCGTTCAGCAGCGCGGTCGAGACCACGGAAAATGCCCTGGTGCGCGGGCAGGTGACGATCATCGGCCCGCAACTCAGCGGTTACGTGTACGAAGTGCCGGTGCAGGATTTCCAGTTCGTGAAGGCCGGCGATTTACTGGTGCGCCTTGACGACCGCATCTACAAGCAGCGTCTCGATCAGTCCCTGGCGCAACTGGCGGTGCAGAAAGCCGCGCTGGCCAACGTGGTGCAGCAACGCAACAGCGCCGAAGCGACCATCAAGTTGCGTCAGGCCGCCGTCGCCGACGCCCAGGCACAGTTGCGCAAAAGTGAAGCGGATTTGCGCCGCAACAAAGAGCTGGTCGGTGATGGCTCGGTGTCGAAACGCGAGCTGGACGTGACCCTGGCCGCCAACGCCCAGACCGTTGCCGCCGTGGCGCAAGCCCAGGCCAATCTGGACATCGCCCGCCAGGATCTGCAAACGGTGATCGTCAATCGCGGCTCGCTGGAAGCGGCGGTGGCCAGTGCTGAAGCGGCGGTGCAACTGGCGCGGATCGACCTGTCGAACACCCGCGTGGTGGCGCCGCGCGACGGTCAACTCGGGCAGATCGGCGTGCGCCTTGGCGCCTACGTCAACTCCGGGGCGCAGCTGATGGCGTTGGTGCCGAACCAGTTGTGGGTGATCGCCAACATGAAGGAAACCCAGATGGACAACGTGCGGGTCGGCCAGCCGGTGAGCTTCACCGTCGATGCGCTGAACCACCAGAAATTCCACGGGCGGGTGCAACGGATTTCACCGGCCACAGGCTCCGAGTTCAGCTTGTTGCAGGCTGACAATGCCACTGGCAACTTCGTCAAGATTGCCCAGCGAGTGCCGGTGCGGATCAGCGTCGATGCCGATCAGGAACAGAGCGAACGGCTGCGGCCGGGGATGTCGGTGGTGGTGAGTATTGATACCGCGGCGCAAGGGGATCCCAATACCCCTGACTAACGCATACCTCTTGTGGGGGGTGACCTGTGGCGAGGGGGCTTGCCCCCGTTTGAGTGCGTAGCACTCACAGGATTTTTGGTACAACAGAAACTTTTGGGGCTGCTTCGCAACCCAACGGGGGCAAGCCCCCTCGCCACAGGTCGCTCCTACAGATGGGGTGTGATTCAGGGGGCGATCATTGGGGGCAGGGTGCCCAGCAGTGAAACCGCCGCTACCGCGCCGATCCCCAGTATCCATTCCAGCATGACGCTGGTGCGCAACAGCCCCGGACGCTGCTGGCAATCCTTGACCCGCAGCCGATTGAACAGCGCCAACCCCAGCATCGCGATCACCAGCACAACCTTGATCAACAGAATCAGCGCAAACCCGGACAGCAACGGCGTCGGCCAGAACACGCCGGTCAGTACGCGCACGTTGATCAGGCCGGTCATCACCAACCCCGCCACCAACGTGTAACCGATCCCGCTGAAGCGTTGCAGTATCGCGCTCAAGGGATGATCGTCCGGTTGGCGCAGGATCATCACCAGCAACATCAACCCACCGAGCCAGGCGCCGACGCACGTCAGGTGAACAATCTGGTTGAGGATTAACAGTTGGCCTTGCAGGCCATCGAGCATGGCGCCATGACCGACCGGGGCCAGGGTCGCCAGCAGCAGGCTGGAAAGGCCGATGCGCCAGGCCATGTTGGAACGCCAGGGCGTCAACAACAATGCCACGAGCAACAGATTGAGCAGCAGATGCCAGCGCCATACCTGACCGAAAAATGTATCGCTCAGCACCAGGTTCAGCGTCGCCGGGTCGAATGCCGCCTCCGGGGAACTGGCCATGCTGGCGGTGATCAGCAGCAACCAGCCGACGCCGCTGAGCAACGCCACCACGCTGAGCCAGCGGGTCACTCGCGCCAGTGCCGGATCCAGCCATTTCGTTTCGCGGCCCAACAGCAAAGGCCTGAACACCCAGGCCCCAAACAGCATCAGCACCACGGTGAAATGCAGGAAGCGGCACAGCACCAGCGCCTCGGTCATGAATTACTGACCCACCTTGAAGCGGTAGGCGCCTTCACTTTTATGGGTGTCGACCGACACGGCATGCCATTCGACCTTGTAATCGCCAGCGGCCAACGGCGCTGCCGGGGTGACGACCAGGGTTTTCTTGTCGCTGCCTTCGGTGGCGAGGCTTTTTACCGGTACGTCGGCACCGTCCTTGCTGATTTTCACTTTGGTGAACGTTGCTTCAACCCCTTCGGAAAACACCAGGCGCAGTTCCGTTGGCGCCTGCACGGTGCTGTCGGCCGCCGGGGTCTGGCTTTTCAGATGGGCGTGGGCAAACACTGATGAGGCGGCGAACAGCGAGCCGAGCAGGGCGGCGGTGGTCAGGGCGTTCTTGAGCAGCATCGTGGAGACCTCGCAGGCAGGTTCAAAGAGGCAGGCAGTTTACCTGCCGCAGGGCCGCTGTACGAAGTTTCGTTTTCCCCTGTCGCCGCGACGTAGAGCGGATGCTAGTCTTGAGCAACGCTGTTGTCAGGGAGCCCTCATGGGCAATCACAAGATCGAGATTCGTCGCAGTAACGTCGAAAAAATCCTGTTGGCGGCCGAAAAGGTCTTCGCCGAAAAAGGCTTCGGCAGCACCGCCATGGCCGACATCGCCGCTGAAGTGCAACTGCCGCGCTCCAACCTGCATTACTACTTCAGCACCAAGAGCGAGCTGTACAGCGCGGTGCTCCTGGGTTTGCTGGAGGTCTGGAAGCAGGACGCCCTGTGCTTCGAAATGTTCGACGACCCGCGCGTGGTGCTCAGCAGCTACATCCGCGCCAAGATGAACCATTCCCGCAGCCGGCCGTACGGTTCGAAAGTCTGGGCCAACGAAATCATCCACGGCGCGCCGACCCTCGGTGAGAAGCTGGACGCGAGCCTGTACGACTGGGCCAAGATGAAGGAAGCGAAAATTCGCCAGTGGGTGGAAGACAAACGCATCCTGCCGGTGGAGCCTTCCAGCCTGTTGTACATGATCTGGGCCTCGACCCAGCACTACGCCGACTTCGATCATCAGGTGAACATCCTGAATGATCATCAGCCGTTGTCGGACATGCAGTTCGAACGGGCGGTGCAGACGGTGACCAGTGTGATCTTGCGTGGGATCGGGTTGGAGCCTTGAGGTTGGTGGTGCGGCTGCCGACCTCTTCGCGGGCAAGCCTCGCTCCTACAGATTTAGCGTCGATCATTTGATGTGGCTCGACATTAAACTGTAGGAGCGAGGCTTGCCCGCGAAGGCGTCAGTTCAGGCAACGCTGCGTTCAGACCGTGACATGGTAGGGATTCCTCGGATCATGGTTCCAATCCAGAAACGGCTTGCCCGTATCCACCGGTACCATCTCGATGCAATCCTGCACCGGGCAGGTGATCTGGCACAGGTTGCAGCCCACGCACTCCTCATCGATCACTTGATATTTATGCGTGCCATCGGCCTGTTTGAGGCTGGCAATCGCCTGGTGCGAGGTGTCTTCGCAAGCGATGTGGCAGCGACCGCAACCGATGCACGCCTCCTGATCGATTTTCGCAATCACCTGATAGTTGATGTCCAGGTACTTCCAGTCCGTGGTATTGCCCACTGCGCGCCCGGAAAAATCCGACACGCGGGCGTAGCCCTGACTGTCCATCCAGCGTGACAAACCGTCCTTCATCTCCTCGACAATCCGGAAACCATGCAGCATCGCCGCCGTGCACACCTGCACCGAACCACTGCCCAGGGCAATGAATTCCGCCGCATCGCGCCAACTGCCGATGCCGCCAATGCCGCTGATCGGCAAGCCCTGGGTCTGCGGGTCGCGGGCGATCTCGGCGACCATGTTCAACGCAATCGGCTTCACCGCCGAGCCGCAATAACCGCCGTGGGTGCTTTGGCTGCCGACGGCGGGATTGGCGACCATGCGCTCCAGATTGACGCTGGTGATCGAATTGATGGTGTTGATCAACGACACCGCATCGGCGCCACCACGGTGGGCGGCACGGGCGGCGACGCGGATGTCGGTGATGTTCGGCGTGAGCTTGACGATCACCGGCAACGAGCAATAGGTCTTGCACCAGCGAGTGACTTGTTCGACGTATTCCGGCACCTGGCCGACCGCCGCGCCCATGCCCCGTTCCGGCATGCCGTGGGGGCAGCCGAAATTCAGTTCGATGCCATCGGCCCCGGTGGCTTCCACCAGCGGCAGGATGTTTTTCCACGACTCCTCGACGCAGGGCACCATCAGCGACACGATCAGTGCGCGGTCCGGCCAGTCCTTTTTGACCTGGGTGATTTCCCGCAGGTTGATCTCCAGCGAACGGTCGGTGATCAGCTCGATGTTGTTGAAGCCCATGACTTCACGGTTGGCACCGAAGTGCGCCGAGTAGCGTGAGGACACGTTGACTGCCGCCGGGTCTTCCCCCAGGGTTTTCCAGACCACGCCACCCCAGCCGGCCTCGAACGCACGGACCACGTTGTAGGCTTTGTCGGTCGGCGGCGCGGAAGCGAGCCAGAACGGGTTGGGGGCCTTGATGCCGGCGAAGACAATCGAGAGATCGGCCATTTACGCAGCCTCCACGTTGAGCATGAGTTGAGCGTTGATCGCCTCGGCGGCCAGCTTGCCGTGCTGCACGGCTTGCACGGTGAGGTCCTGATCGAGGCTGGTGCAGTCGCCACCGGCATACACGCCGGGAATGCTGGTGCGCAGCTGCTCGTCGACGAGGATGCGATCGCCCTGACGCTTGAGTTCACGGGCCAGCGGGTCGGCGAGGGCGGAAGTGTCGAAGGTCTGGCCGATGGCTTTGAAGATCGCATTGGCGGCCAGTTCAAAGGTTTCGCCGGTGGTTTGCAGGCGACCTTCCACCAGGCGGGTACGGGCGAAGCGCATGCCGCGCACATTGCCCTGATCGTCGAGCAGCACCTCTTCGGGTTGCGCCCAGGTCAACAGCCGCACCTGATTGGCCTTGGCGATGTCCTGTTCGTGACCGGTGGCGCCCATGTCCGCGACACCACGGCGGTACACCAGGTTCACGTCCCGGGCACCGAGACGGGCCATTTGCACGGCCATGTCGATGGCGGTGTTGCCGGCACCGAGGACGATGCAGCGTTCGGCCAGCGGCAGTTGCGTCAGGTCATCGGCCTGGCGCAGTTCGCGGATGTAGTCGGTGGCGGGGAGCAGGCCGGGGGCATCCTCGTTGGGCAGGCCCAGTTGTTTGCTGGCGGCCAGGCCCAGGCCGAGGAACACCGCATCGAATTGCTGATGCAGTTCGCTGAGGGTCAGGTTGTCGCCGAGTTTCTGCCCGTGACGAATCTCGATCCCGCCAATCCCCATCAGGAACTCAAGCTCCTTCTGCGCGTAGTCGTCCACCAGCTTGTACTTGGCGATCCCGTATTCGTTGAGGCCACCGGCCTTTTCCCGGGCCTCGAAAATCACTACGTCATGGCCGTGCATGGCGCTGCGGTGCGCGCAGGACAAACCGGCCGGGCCTGCCCCCACCACGGCAATGCGCTTGCCGGTTGCGGCGGCGCGCTGGAACGGGTGTTCGCTGAAGTGTGCGTTGTCCACGGCATAGCGTTGCAACAGGCCGATCAGTACCGGCGCGCATTCCTGGGCGTTGTTGCGCACGCAGGCTTGCTCGCAGAGGATTTCCGTCGGACAGACCCGGGCACAACTGCCACCGAGGATGTTGGCCGAGAGGATTTTCTGCGCCGCACCCTGCACGTTTTCCTGATGGATATTGCGGATGAACGATGGAATGTCGATGTCGCTTGGGCACGCGTTCACGCACGGCGCGTCGTAGCAATACAGGCAGCGCGAGGCTTCCAGATGCGCCTGACGCTCGTTGAGCGGCGGCGCCAGGTCGGTGAAATGGCCGGCGAGGGCGGCCGCGTCCTCATGGGGATGCGGGAGGTGGTTCAAAGTCTTGATCACGGTGTTGGCCTCACGGTTAATTGAGGTACTGCCTCTGGTGGGCATTGGTTTTTTCGCATCATCCTGTGGCGAGGGAGCTTGCTCCCGCTGGGTGGCGAAGCCGCCCCACATCCTGCCAAATCGGTTGTCCTGCCCCCCCCGAGTCGACTGGCTTTGGGCCTGCTGCGCAGTCCAGCGGGAGCAAGCTCCCTCGCCACAGAGGGCAGATCAGCGTTTCACTGCGGTCGGCTTGTGCAACTCGGCCCGCTTGCTCAGCAAATCAAACACCGCCGGATACGCCGGCCGTTCGATATACCGGCCCGCGCCACGCTCGGCGCGCAAATCACCATCGGCCCACACCACACGGCCCTGGCTGACGGTGTGACTCGGTACGCCACGCACGGTCTTGCCTTCGAAGATGTTGAAGTCGACCTGCTGGTGGTGAGTCTTGGCTGAAATCGTCCGCGTGCCTTCCGGGTCCCACAGCACCAGATCGGCATCGGCACCGACACGGATCGCACCTTTGCGCGGGTAGAGGTTGAAGATCTTCGCGGTGTTGGTGGAGGTGAGCGCTACGAAGTGCTGCATCGACAAACGCCCGGTGTTCACCCCTTCATCCCAAAGCACTGCCATGCGGTCTTCGATACCGGCGGTGCCGTTGGGGATCTTGCTGAAGTCGTCACGGCCGGCGGCTTTTTGCTCGGCGCAGAAGCAGCAGTGGTCGGTGGCGGTGGTGTGCAGGTTGCCCGCTTGCAGGCCGTGCCAAAGGGCTTCTTGATGACCGCGCGGGCGGAAGGGTGGGCTCATCACGTAACCGGCGGCGGTCTGCCAGTCCGGGTGTTGGTAAACGCTGTCGTCCAGCAGCAGATGCCCGGCCAGCACTTCGCCGTACACCGGTTGGCCCTTGGCGCGGGCGTAGGTGATTTCGTCGAGGGCTTCCTTGGTCGAGACGTGGACCAGGTACAGCGGCGTGCCCAACGTTTCGGCAATGCGGATCGCCCGGCTCGCGGCTTCACCTTCCACCTGCGAAGGTCGTGATAGCGGATGCGCTTCCGGCCCGGTGATGCCCTGGGCCATCAACTTGCGTTGCAGGTGATAGACCAGCTCGCCGTTTTCCGCGTGCACGGTCGGCACCGCGCCCAATTCCAGGCAGCGCTCGAAACTCGCCACCAGCGTATCGTCGGCGGCCATGATCGCGTTCTTGTAGGCCATGAAATGCTTGAAGCTGTTGACCCCGTGCTGGCTGACCAGCTCGGCCATTTCCTCGCGGACTTGCTCGCTCCACCAGGTGATGGCGACGTGAAAGCCGTAGTCAGACGCCGACTTCTCGGCCCAGCCACGCCATTGATGAAAGGCCTCCATCAATGATTGCTGTGGGTTGGGTATCACGAAGTCGATGATCGACGTGGTGCCACCGGCCAATCCCGCTGCGGTGCCGCTGAAAAAATCTTCGCTGGCCACCGTGCCCATGAAGGGCAGTTGCATGTGCGTGTGCGGATCGATGCCGCCGGGCATCAGGTATTGGCCGCTGCCGTCGAGCACTTGCGCATCGGCGGGAACATCGAGGTTTTCACCGATGGCTTTGATCACGCCGTCGGCGCAATACACGTCGGCGCGATAACTTTCATCATGGGTAATAACGGTGGCGCCACGGATCAACAGAGACATTCCGAGTTCCTCGCAGGCATGACCGACTATTGCCGGTTCTAGATGTTTTATATGAAGCAGACGCCAATCGGTGTATTCCTGTCAGCGCTGTCAAGAATAGACGCTAGCTGCAGTTTGTGGATTGAGCAAGAATATTTTTTATAAGCTTATTATTGTTTTAACTGTTTGATAAATAACGATAAAAAATGAAAATCACCAAAATGGTGAGACCGCTCACCATTTTGACGCACTTGACAGGTTGGAAATATGGTCAAGATTTTCTATGTGAAATCAGCCGGTTGAGGATGGTCTATGGTTGATGCGCAACCTTACAAAAAAGATCGACGCACCAGATTGAGTCCTGACTGTTCGGACAACTTGCCTGGCATTCGGCCTGAGTGACAGGGCAACTGACCGGGGACTCGCTAGTTGGATAAATAAAGCTGATTAACATCAGTTGGTTAGCAAAGTTTTATGGCACTGCCCGAGGCGCAAGCGGGGCACCCGGCACGTTTATTGATGCCGCCGCTGACACCGTGGCCGGTCCGTAAAAGTTGTCAGTTTCTCCGGCCATCGTCCGGCTCGCGCGCATTGCGCCAGCCTCTGATGAGCAAAAATAATCAAAAGAACAGTGGAGCGGCCATGCAACAGATCAGATCGCAAGTGACCGAGCGCGACGGCTTGTTTGAGCTCGAAGCCGGCAGCGATGTCCTCGACAGTCCCCGATACAACCACGACATGGCTCCGACCAAGGTGCGCGAACGAACCTGGAACAAATGGCACATCACCGCGCTGTGGGTCGGCATGGCGATCTGCGTGCCGACTTACACCCTCGGCGGCGTACTCACGGCCTACTTCGGCCTGACCGTGGGCGAAGCGCTGCTGGCGATTCTGTTCGCCAATATCATTGTGCTGATCCCACTGACCCTGAACGCCTTCCCCGGCACCAAGTACGGCATTCCGTTTCCGGTATTGCTGCGCTCGTCCTTCGGCATTCTCGGTTCCAACATCCCGTGCCTGATCCGCGCCCTGGTGGCGTGCGGCTGGTTCGGCATCCAGACCATGTTCGGCGGGCTGGCGATTCACCTGTTTCTCGGCTCGGTGTTCGATGGCTGGAAGGCCCTCGGCGGTACCGGCGAGGTGATCGGCTTCATGCTGTTCTGGGCCTTGAACCTGTGGGTGGTGATTCGCGGCGCGGACTCGATCAAGTGGCTGGAAACCCTCTCGGCGCCGTTGTTGGTACTGGTGGGCGTGGGCCTGCTGGTGTGGGCTATGCCGAATGTATCGATGACCGAGTTGCTGGCGATCCCGGCCAAGCGTCCGGAAGGGGCCGGCGTGGCCAGTTATTTTGCCGCCGGGCTGACCGCCATGGTCGGCTTCTGGGCCACTTTGTCGCTGAATATTCCAGACTTCAGCCGCTACGCGAAAAGCCAGAAGGACCAGATCGTCGGGCAGATTATCGGTTTACCCCTGACCATGTTCCTGTTCGCCTCCCTCGGCGTGGTGATGACGGCCGCGTCGGTCAAACTGGTGGGTGTCACCGTCTCTGATCCGGTCACCCTGATCGGCCATATCCAGAGCCCGGTCTGGGTCGCACTGGCCATGGCGCTGATCATCATCGCCACCTTGTCCACCAACACTGCGGCCAACATCGTGTCGCCAACCAACGATTTCCAGAACGTCGCGCCCAAGTACATCAACCGCACCACGGCGGTGATGCTCACGGGGTTGGTCGGGTTGGCGCTGATGGCCCATGAACTGCTGAAAAAGCTCGGGCTGATTGTCTCGGATCTGAGCCTGGAGACGGTGTATTCCAACTGGTTGCTCGGCTATTCGAGCCTGCTGGGGCCGATCGCCGGGATCATGGTGGTGGACTATTTCCTGGTCAAGAAACAGCAACTGGATCTGGCCGGCCTCTATCGTGATGACGTGTACCCGGCGTGGAACGGGTTTGGCTTCATCGCGTTCGGCGTGCCGGTGGTGTTGACGCTGCTGTCGCTGGGCAGCGATGCCTTCAGCTGGTTCTACAGCTACGGCTGGTTCACCGGCTCGGCCTTGGGAGGGCTGATTTATTACGGGTTGAGTTCGATGCGGCCGAGTCCGACTGTCGTGAAATCTCCGGTGTGATGAGTGATCGTTCCCACGCTCTGCGTGGGAACGCAGCCAGGGACGCTCCGCGTTCCAGGAGCGGACGCAGAGCGTCCGGGGATGAATTCCCATGCGGGGCGTGGGAACTAGCGAAGAAACCGATAACAACTGCCTGAGGAGATCACCATGAACGCTGCTGTAGACGTTCTGCAATCCACCCATCAGCACATCAATCGCGACCGTCTGTGGCAGTCGCTCATGGACCTGGCCAAGCTCGGCGCGACGGTCAAGGGCGGTGTCTGCCGGCTGGCCCTGACTGACCTCGACCGCCAGGCGCGCGATATCTTCGTGAAGTGGTGCGAGGAGGCCGGTTGCACCGTCAGCATCGACGCTGTCGGCAACATCTTCGCCCGTCGTCCGGGGCGCAATCCGAACCTGCCACCGGTAATGACCGGCAGCCACATCGACACTCAGCCCACCGGCGGCAAGTTCGACGGTTGCTTCGGCGTGCTGGCCGGGGTCGAAGTCTTACGTACCCTCAACGACCTCGGCGTGGAAACCGAAGCGCCGCTGGAAGTGGTGGTCTGGACCAACGAGGAAGGCTCACGCTTCGCCCCGTGCATGATGGGCTCCGGCGTGTTCGCGGAAAAATTCACCCTCGAGGAAACCCTGGCCAAGGTCGATGCCGAGGGCGTGACTGTCGGCGAAGCCTTGAACGCCATCGGTTACGCCGGGCCGCGCCAGGTCAGTGGTCATGCCGTGGGAGCGTACTTCGAGGCGCACATCGAGCAAGGGCCGATTCTTGAGGACGAACACAAAACCATCGGCGTGGTGATGGGCGCGCTGGGGCAGAAATGGTTCGACTTGAAACTGCGCGGCGTCGAAGCCCACGCCGGTCCGACGCCAATGCACCTGCGCAAGGACGCGCTGGTCGGCGCCGCGGTGATCGTCGGCGCAGTCAATCGCGCAGCCCTCGGTCATCAACCCCACGCCTGCGGCACCGTCGGCTGCCTGCAAGCCTATCCCGGCTCGCGCAACGTGATTCCCGGCGAAGTGCGCATGACCCTGGACTTCCGTCATCTGGAACCGGCGCGACTCGACTCAATGATCGCCGAAGTCCGCGAGGTCATCGAAACCACCTGCGAGCAACACGGCCTGACCTTCGAACTGACACCCACCGCCGACTTCCCGCCGCTGTATTTCGACAAGGGCTGCGTCGAAGCGGTACGCGGTGCGGCTCAAGGGCTCGGTCTGTCGTACATGGACATCGTCAGTGGAGCAGGGCACGACGCAATCTTCCTCGCCGAACTCGGCCCGGCCGGGATGATCTTCGTGCCTTGTGAAGGTGGCATCAGCCACAACGAAATCGAAAACGCCGCGCCGGATGATCTGGCCGCCGGGTGCGCCGTGTTGTTGCGGGCGATGCTGGCGGCGTCGCAGGCGATTGCCAGTGGTAAGCAGGCGGCTTGACCACTGGCTTGGCGGGGATGCTCAACGGCGGGTTTGCAGCGCTTTGAACATCAGCATCCCCGCCAGCATGGCGATGGCGAACACCCAGGCTTGCCAGTGCCCCGTCGGCAACAACACCAGTGCCGGGCCGGGGCAGATGCCGGCAATACCCCAACCGATGCCGAAGAGCAGGCTGCCACCGATCAGGCGTCGGTCCAGCTCACGGCTGACCGGCAATTGCATAGGCGCACCCAGCAAGGATGTCGGTTGTTTCATGGCCCAGTGAAACGGCCCCCAAGCCACGGCAATGGCGCCGATCATGACCAGCGCCAGTGACGGATCCCACAGGCCGGCAATGTCCAGAAAACCCAGCACTTTGGCCGGATTCGCCATGCCGGCCAGCAACAGGCCGACGCCGAACAGCAGGCCGGCGAGGAAAGCGGTCAGTTTGCGCATGTTCAATACCCCAGCAGATGGCGCAGGACGAACACCGTCACGAAGCCTGTGAACATGAAGCTCAATGTCGCGGCAATGGAGCGCGGTGACAGGCGCGAGATACCGCACACGCCGTGACCACTGGTGCAGCCGGAGCCATAACGAGTGCCGATGCCGACGCACAATCCAGCGATGATCAGCCCCACCGTACCGGTTTTGAATTCGATGGTCGGCCACACATGAAACAGCGTCCAGACCAACGGTGCCGCCAACAGTCCGAGCAGGAACAGGGCTTTTTCACCTCGTCCTGAATCATTACGCTCAAGCAGGCTGCCCAACAGCCCGCTGATCCCGGCAACTCGCCCGTTGGCCACCACCATTACGCTCGCGGCGAGGCCAATCAGCGCTCCTCCCGTGAGGGCAGACCAGGGGGTGAAGTGAAGAGAATCAAACACCATGGCAACTCTCCGTATAGACAAAAAGCGGCACTAAACCACTCTTTCCCTATTGAGCATAGGGCTACTTTGGGAGGGCCACGGGTGCCGGGCTTTTTGCACTATCACAAACGTCTGCGGTCGTAATCTTCACTGGGCAGCGCGCAAAAGTGCCGCCGCAATTGTGGAGTTCCAATGAGCCAGGACGTCCTGAGCACTGAAACCAATCGCCGCCAGTTGCAGCAGATCATCGCCGGCCTGTCCGATGGGGTGATTCTGCTGGAGCTCGACCAGACCATTCTCTGGGCCAATGACGCCGCGCTGGCCATGCACGGTGTCAGCGAGATTGGCGAGTTGGGGGCCAATGCCGGGGAGTACGCCAAGCGTTTTGCCTTGCGTTATCGCAACAATCATCCGGTAGCGATCGAGAACTATCCGATCAGCCGCGTGGCCCATGGCGAGACGTTCAGCGATGTGATGGTGGAGGTGACGCAGCTGGAAAATGAAGAGCGCACCTGGGTTCACAGCGTGCGCAGCATGGTGCTGGCGGACCGTGCCGGTGAGCCGGAATCGTTGGTGCTGATCATGAACGACGTTACCGACTGGGCCAGCGCCGAGCAGCGCTTCGAGAAAACATTCAACGCCAACCCGGCCCCGGCCGTGATCTGCCGCCTCAGCGATTTGCGCTACATCAAGGTCAACCAGGGTTTCGTGGACATGACCGGCTATGCCCGGGATCAGGTGATCGGCGCTTCAACCTATGAACTGGATGTGCTGGAACGTGCCGAAAACAAGGATCTGGCCAAGCAGCGTCTGCGTGACGGCGCGACCATTCCGCAGATGCAGGCAGAACTGCAATTGGCCGACGGTGGCAGCAAGCAGGTGATCGTTGCCGGGCAACCGCTTGAGCTCAACGACGAAGCTTGCATGCTGTTTTCCTTCGTCGACATGGAGCTTCGGCACAAGGCCGAAATCGCCCTGCGCCAGAGCGAGGAACGGTTCGCCAAAGCGTTTCGCCTCACTCCGGTGCCGATCCTGGTGTGCCGCGCCGCGGACCAAGTAGTGATGGACGTCAACGAAGCCTTCCTGGAGTCCCTCGCATTTCCCAATGATGAAGTGCTCGGCAAGACCGTGGCGCAACTCGGCTTCATTGATGACGCGGGCGCTCGCACGCGACTGTTTGCGACCCTGGAGAAAAGCGGGCGCGTGGATCGTGTCGACGTCAGGGTGCGCAGGAAGGATGCCGGGCTGATTGATTGTGCGGTCTCGGCGGACACCGTGAACATTCAGGACGGCTCTTGCTATCTGCTGGTGTTGATGGACATCACCGAGCGCAAGCGCACCGAGTTGGAGTTGGTGTCGGCGATCGAAGAGGTGATGAAAGATGCGTCTTGGTTCAGCCGTACGCTGATCGAAAAACTCGCCAATGTGAAAAACGTCAATTCGCCGCAGTTGCCCAGTGTGTCGTTCACCGACCTGACCACCCGGGAGCGCGATGTGCTCGGCCTGATTTGTGAAGGCCTGGCCGACAAGGAGATCGCCGCGCGCCTGAAACTCGCGCCCAATACAGTGCGCAATCATGTGTCGACGGTGTACTCCAAGCTCGATGTGCATAGCCGTAGCGAGGCGATTGTCTGGGCTCGAGAACGAGGTCTGTTCTCCGGCGTGAAGCGGACCAAGGGGCAACGTTAAGGTGCAAATGCACTAGTGCGGGTGGTGCAATTTCATGTATTGATCAGATGGGGCTTTTTCTAGGCTGTCGGGGTGCGAGACGTGGCTTGGGCCCGGTATCGCGTCCTCTTCGATGCAGCTGAAGGAACAACCTCATGGGTGCGAAAAGAACAGGCGGGCAGTCGACGTTACGCTGTCGCCAAGGTGAGTCGGGATGAGTTACCTGGTGCAATTGCGTATGCGGTTGGAGCGGAGCTTTTTGCCGTTGGCCTGTGAGTGTGCGCTTGCCGGGGATAATTCGTTGACGGTGAAGCTTTACCATCCGGCGACAGGGCAGGTGGATCTGGTGGTCAGCGGGTTGAACGTGGCGACGCTCCGGACGCCGGAGGCAGTGGCGGCGTTGATTGAAGAGCTGCGCTATGAGCTTGAAAGCAGTGGTTTGAATCGATCCTCCGCTCTTTAGGCGTCATATCCCGCAGGCCTGCGGTAATGGAATGGTCGCAGTCTTTCTGGCATTGGCGGGTAGCTAAGCTATAAGGAATGCGAGGGTATTTCTTTTCTGTGACAGGGCCGCGGGTTCGCGGGATGGTTTTCGAGTCGCGGAAAATGTCGATTACTTACCGCGGGTCAGCCTATGAACAATTTTTGGAAATGTGCTTTTTCACCACTGTCGCTCGCACTCTGCATGGCGATTCTCGGTGGTTGCGCCAGTCCGCCGCCTCCACCCCCGGCCGCGCCGCCACCGACACCGGTTCGTACCTGTTCGACCACCGAAAGCACGGATGTGCAGGGTGATATGAGGGCTGAAGGCCAGGTGACCCGAACCACGACCTTGACCCGTTGCGTCACTCAGTAAACCGGGTCTGGTGTACCGCCAGAAGCGCCCGGGCGACTGGCGGTGTATGACCTGAGCGTCGGTTCAGACTTCCTCGATCCTGACCCAGCGCGACTCCCGTGCCGCCAGACGAATCGCCGTCGCCAGGCGTTCGACTTCCCACGCCTGCTCGAAATCCGTGCCATCCTGGCCGAGGCCGGCCAACGCCATCACCAACTCATGCACTTCAAGGGTCTTGAGTTCGTTGTAACCCAACTGGTGCCCCGGCGCCGGGCTGAAGGCGGCATAACCCGGCAAATCCGGGCCTGCCAGCAGCCGTTGGAAGCCGCCTTGCCCGGCACGATACAGCCGCAGTTCATTCAAGCGTTCCTGATCGAACGCCAGGGTGCCTTGGGTGCCGCTGATTTCAAAACTCAGGTGATTCTTGTAACCGTGTTTGAGCCAGCTGCTGCTGAACGTCCCTCGCGCGCCATTGGCGAACCGCAGCAACGCGTGGACCTGATCGTCGACCGCGACCTCGCGTCGCTCCTGACCACCCGCCGTCAAGGGGCGTTGCGCATGTACAGTCTGGGTATCCGCGCACACCGCCTCGACGTCGCCCAGCAGATGACGGGCCATGGCCAGCAAATGACTGCCCAGGTCCGCCAGGGCGCCGCCGGCGTAATTTGCGTCGCAGCGCCAGGACCAGGGTGAAACGGGATCGGCCATGAAGTCTTCGCTGAACTCGCCCTGGAAACTGATGATCTGCCCCAGCGCGCCGTTTTGAATCAAATCCCGAGCCAGGCCGATGATCGGGTTGTGCTGATAGTTGTAACCCACCCGCGTCACCACGCCTGCGGCTTTGGCTGCAAGGCGCATGGTACTGGCCTGCTCGAGGCTCACCGCCAGCGGCTTTTCGCAATACACCGGTTTACCGGCGGCGATGGCAGCCATGGCCATGGGGTAGTGCAGATGATTGGGGGTGGTGATGGCGATCAGGTTGACCTTGGGGTCATCGATCAGCTGTTGCCAGTCGTTGTGAGCAGCATCGAAGCCCCAGGCATCGGCGCAGTGGCGGGCGCGCTGCGGGTCGGCGTCGGCAAGGGCGGCGAGTTTGAGCTTCAGCGGCAATTCAAAAACAGCGCTGACATTGCGAAAGGCCAGGGCGTGGGCGCGGCCCATGAAACCTGTGCCGATGAGTCCGATACCGAGTTCGCGCATAGCCGGGGTCCTTTGGATTTTTATTTTCAGGAGGGCTATTTATGGAATAAAAATTCGTAACATGCAATAAAGTGGAATAAATATTCTTTTTCTTGGCGAGGTCAGGAAGCGCTGAGAATGGCTACACCGCCTTGCGTCATTGCCTACAACAACGCCGGAATCTGCCGGCTTGTGCGTCTTGTTAGCGGCCTCTATCGTTTCCAGGTGTGCAGATCAGCGACAAATCGCGGGCTTTGATGACGGGACAGACACCACAGACTATATTGGCCACTAATTAATCAAGTTTGAGCGATGCAACCAAGCTCGAATAGAGGTGGCTATGTCGAAGGATCTCGAAAAAACGGCCTATGTTTTTGTTGATGGTGACCGTCACGAAGCTAAGGTTGTACGTGATTCTGCAGGATTCCAGCACGGCGGCATTGTCCGGCTAACGAATGGCAAAATCGTTAGCGGTCGTACCGGTGCTGCCGGAATAAACGCCGAGAAGACATACGGACTTATCGCAGCAGCGGTTGCAAAGAGTGGATCAGGAGTAATGCTGGATATGGATAGAGAGGGACACAAAGCATCGACTGGGACTGGCTGGGTCATGGTTGGTTCTAACGGTAGCAGGCTATCAGCCGCCACTTGTGCTTCGGTACGTATCGATGAATACGCTACTGAAATGCTCAAGGATCCGGACAAGGTTCGGGAGTTCTTCAAACGTGTGAATGGCGAAACCAAGGCTCGCTGATGTATTGCATTTCTCCTTCTTTTGTTCTTGGTTTCCATGGGTGTGAGCGAGAAGTTGGGGAGCGTGTGCTGGCTGGAGAAGCAACACTCCTTGATAGCACTAATGACTATGATTGGCTTGGTCGCGGCGCCTATTTTTGGGAAAACAACCCGCAGCGCGCGTTAAGTTTTGCGACCAATGCACAAAAACGGAGCTCTATCAAAAATCCATTCGTGATTGGGGCAGTGATTGACTTGGGGCGTTGCCTGGATTTCACAACTGAGAGTGCGTTGCGTGAAATCCGTCAGACCTACCTCTGGCTTGAAGCCGCCTCAAAAGAAGAAGGCGGTCAACCTCTTAAGAAAAATAGTCAGTATCTACGTCGTTTGGATTGTCAGGTCATTGATGCGTTGCATACCTTCCGGGAGCTTACAGAGGCACCTGCGTATGATTCCGTTCGTTCACCATTCTGGGAGGGCGAATGTCTTTATCCTGATACAGACTTTATGCATGAAACGCATGTTCAGCTGGCGATCCGTAACGTAAAGAGTATCAAGGGCTATTTTAGAGTTCTGGATTTGACAGGTAAGCCGGTTGAGTTTGTGCGGGGTGAATAGTGCCGTCTCTGGCCCAGTCCCATCTATCAAACGATTACCTGACACCCGATGCATCTCAGAAACAGGCGAGAGTCTTCCACGAGCCCTCCGATCAAACACCAAAGGCAGCCCTGAGGCTGCCTTCGGTTTATTCGCAAAACCGAATCAGGACAGAAACCCGCCATCCACATTCAGCGAAACCCCGGTCGTATAGCTGGAAGCATCACTCGCCAGGTACAACACCGCACCGGCCATTTCACTCGGATCTGCCACGCGCTTGAGTGGAATCTGCTGCAGCGCGGTTTTCAGAATCGCATCGTTCTTCACCAGCGCCGATGCAAACTTGGTATCCGTCAGACCCGGCAGCAGGGCGTTGCAGCGAATGCCGAACTGCGCGCATTCCTTGGCGAACACCTTGGTCATGTTGATCACCGCTGCCTTGGTCACCGAGTAGATGCCCTGGAAGATCCCCGGCGAGATGCCGTTGATCGAGGCGACGTTGATGATGCTGCCGCCACCGTGTTCGCGCATCAGCTTGCCGGCTTCCACCGACATGAAGAAGTAGCCGCGAATGTTCACGTCGACGGTTTTCTGGAAGGCGCTGAGGTCGGTGTCCAGCACGTTGCAGAACTGCGGGTTGGTCGCGGCGTTGTTGACCAGGATGTCCAGGCGCCCGAATTGTTCGCGGATGGCGGCGAAGACCTGGGTGATCTGTTCCATCTCACCGATGTGGCAGGCAATGGCGGTGGCCTTGCCGCCGGCGGCGATGATCGCGTCGGCGACGTGCTGGCAGCCGTCGAGCTTGCGGCTCGAAACGATCACGTGGGCACCTTGCTGCGCCAGCAGTTTGGCGATGGCTTCACCGATGCCGCGACTGGCACCTGAGACGAAAGCGATCTTGCCGTCGAGGTCGAACAACTGAGTCTTGGACATGATTTTTCCTTGTTATGGGGCCTGATCAGAGGCTGGATTTCTGAATGACCTGCAAGCTCATCTGCTCCAGCAGTTTGTTCATGTGAATGAACTGTGCGAAGCGTTTGTCCTGGGTCTGACCATGGAAGAAGCGGTAGTAGATCTGCTGCACGATGCCGGCCAGACGGAACAGGCCGTAGGTGTAGTAGAAGTCGAAATTGTCGATCTGGATGCCTGAGCGCTCGGCGTAGTAATCGACGAATTCGCGGCGGGTGAGCATGCCGGGGGCGTGGCTTGGCTGGCGGCGCATCAGTTGCACCGGTGCCGGGTCGTCGGCTTCGATCCAGTAGGCGAGGGTGTTGCCCAGGTCCATCAGCGGGTCACCGAGGGTGGTCAGCTCCCAATCCAGCACGCCGATGATCTGCATCGGGTTGTTCGGGTCGAGGATCACGTTGTCGAAGCGGTAATCGTTGTGGACGATGCTCGACGTCGGGTGATCGGCTGGCATTTTGTCGTTGAGCCAGGCCTTTACCGCTTCCCACTTCGGCGCGTCCGGGGTCAGGGCCTTCTCGTAGCGCTCGCTCCAGCCTTTGATTTGCCGCGCGACATAACCTTCGGGTTTACCGAGATCACCCAGGCCATAAGCCTTGTAGTCGACCCGGTGCAGTTCGACGAACTTGTCGATGAAGCTCTTGCACAGGGTTTCGGTCTTCGCTGAATCAAGACCCAGTTCCGGTGGCAGTTCGGCGCGCAGGATGATGCCCTTGACCCGTTCCATCACATAGAACTCGGCGCCGATCACCGAATCGTCAGTGCAGTGCACGTAGGCTTTGGGGCAATAGGGAAAACCGTCCCGCAGCTGATTGAGGATGCGAAATTCACGGCCCATGTCGTGGGCGGACTTGGCTTTGTGGCCGAACGGCGGCCGACGCAGGACGAATTCCTGTTCGGGGTATTCCAGCAGGTAAGTCAGGTTCGACGCACCGCCCGGAAACTGGCTGATCACAGGCAAACCACTCAGACCCGGAATGTGCGCCTTGAGGTATGGATCGATCAGGCTGGCATCGAGTTCTTCGCCAGAGCGGATACGGGTGGACTGGTCAGTAAGCGCCATGCTTATCCCTTCTGCTTATTTTGGAGGCCAGACATCATTGGCTAATCTAATGGCGCGCCGGGGTGGCCACAAGCGCGGCACGGTCTTATAGGTTAGCGTGTTGCCGGATAATCAGCGTTCCTGATGTGCGCGAACAGGCGCGGCGGACTATGGTTCAGGGAGCGTCGCTTCCAGGAAGGAGATTCAACATGGGCTGTCCGCAAGTTTGCGCCACCGCGACCCTGCAATGCAGTTTCGGCGCGGCGCCGGCGGTACTCAACGTGCTGCCAGTGAACCGCACAATGACCGGGGGCATGCCGGCGGCGAACATCATGGACCACATTCCGTTGGTGAACGTCATGCCGTTCGGCACGTGCATGAGCATGGCCAACCCGATGGTCGCGGCCGCCACCGCCGCGGCGCTTGGCGTGCTGACGCCGATGCCGTGCATCCCGGCCACCGCCACCCCGTGGATCCCCGGCGGCGCGCCGACCCTACTGCTGGGCGGCATGCCGGCCATCGATGCCAACAGCACCTTGATGTGCAACTGGGCCGGAGTGATCAAAATCGTGATGCCGGGGCAAATGCAGATGCTGATTCCCTGATCGCCACAACCTCTGTAGCAGCTGGCGAAGCCTGCGTTCGGCCGTAGCAGCTGTCGAGCAGCGCGAGGCTGCGTTCGGCTGCGAAGCAGTCGTAAAACCTGAGACTGCGGTACATCAGGCAGACCGCATCAGCCGGACTTGCGACTGCTTCGCAGCCGAACGCAGCCTCGCGCTGCTCGGCAGCTGCTACAGAACTTAGGCTTGAGCAGGATCGCTCCAGCGCCTGAACCACCAGCGCACTCGTGAGATCGGCTTGCCGTCGGCGTCCAATGGTCGTCCGTCGCTGGCGAAGCCCTGTTCCGGTTCCAGCAATTGACCGTTGAGATACCGAGCCTCGACGGCCGGCTTGCCGTTGGGATGAAAGCGTTGATAGCGCCCGTCGCGTACACCGTCGCGGTAAAACTCGACCTCCGCCAGTTGCCCATCGGGAAAGTAATTGAACGCCTCGCCATGCAACAGCCCCCGGTGGTAAGTCGCCTTGCGCTGCAGACTGCCTTCGGGGGCATAGAAACTGGCAACCCCCTGCAGCTTGTCATGGACAAATGGCAGCTGCGCCGAGACCTTGCCATTGGGGTGGTAGAGCAGGGTGGTGCCTTGCAGCTCGCCCCGGTTGTAGTGCAAATCAGCCTGCGCGCGCCCGTCATCCTTGATGTGCAGCGCACCGTCGAGCTGGCCATCGAGCAGGCGCCCTTTGAGCTGTTTATCGTTCTGTTGCAAATCCAGCGGCGTGATGGCCATGGGTTCTCCTTGTCAGTTGACCTGCACCAGACCCCCCTTGATGGTCAGCATGCCGCCGCCATCCACGGTCTGCGAAGCGGCACCCTTGTTGGTCAGGCTGATCCCGGCATCGTTGGTCATCGTCGTGCCGGCCTTGTTCTCCAATGAGGTACCAGCCTGATTGCTCATAGAGGTCCCGGCCTTCTGGCTGATCGAAGTACTGGCCTCGGCCGCCAGATCGGCGCCGCTCTTGATCGCGAAACTGCCTCCGCTTTGCAGGGTCAGGGTGCCGGTCACTTTGATGGTCAGGTTGCCGTCCACCGTCAGGCTGTAATCTCCGGTGACCTTGTGCGTGTAATTGCCGCCGGTACTGTGGGTCTGGTCAGCGCCCACGGTCACCGTGCGGCTGTCCTTCACATCGAGCGTGTCGCTGCCGGTCTGGATGGTCACGCTGCGTTTGCCTTTCTCCAGGGTCACGGTCTCGTCGCCGTCCTTCACCGTGCGCGTGCGAGCGTTCTGCACGGTCAGGGTTTCATCGTGGCCGACCGTGGCGGTGGTGTCGTTGAGCACGTTGATCTTCAGGTCTTTCTGCGCCTGCAAAAACACCTCTTCGGCGTCTTTCTTGTCCTCGAAGCGCAACTCGTTGAAACCGCCGCCGCCCTTGGACGATTGGGTCTTGATTCCCGACTGGGTCTGATTCGCCGGCAGCGCATAGGGCAGCGCGTTGTCACCGTTGTAGACGCAGCCGGTTACCAGCGGTCGATCCGGATCGCCATCGATAAAGGTCACGATCACTTCCTGGCCGATGCGCGGCACGAACTGCATGCCGAAGCCCTTGCCGCTCCAGGGCAATACAACTCGCACCCAACAGGAACTGGTTTCGTCGTTCTTGCCGTCGCGGTCCCAAGGGAACTGCAACTTGATCCGGCCGTATTCGTCGGTCCAGATTTCTTCGCCCGACTTGCCGACGACAATTGCCGTTTGCGGGTGCATGCGCGGTTTGGGGGTGATGCGTTCCGGGCGGTACGGCGTGGCCTTGGGGATTGCCTCGAAGCGATTGCGATAGCTGTCGTGACTGGCGTCATGTGTCACCGCCGTCACCACCCAATCGATGTTCAATGTTGAATCATCGTGCCCGGCGAGGGTGAACCAGTGCCCCGGCACCAGCCAGCGGCAGTCGCTTTCACCGACAAAGCGTTTCTCCTGACTGCGCAAGCCGTCGACCCGCTGCTTGGTCAATGCATCGCCGCGCGCCTTGGCGTTGTAGCCGCCCGGATGCTCATACATCGAACGCGGCCCGGCCACCGCTTCGGCTTGGCCGTACAGCGATGTGGTCGGGGTGGTGAATTCATAATCCGTCGACCGATACACACCAGCCACGGCCTGAACGCAGACCTGCCCGGAGCGAATGCCATGCAATTCACGCTCGCCCAACTGCTGGCCGAGATAGCTGACCTTCGGCCCGTTGGGGATCGGTACGAACGCGTCGTTGCTGTCGCCCAGCACCAGCGTGTGCTTGCCGTCCTCGTGGGTGAAAAACCAGAAAATCCCTTCTTCCTCCAGCAACCGCGAGACGAACGCGAAATCGGTTTCGCCGTACTGCACGCAGTATTCGCGCGGGGTGTAACTGCCGGTGAGTGAGAGCTTGAAGTCGGTGAAGGCGTGGGCCTTGAAAATCGTGGTGACGATGTCCGAGGTGCTGAGGTTCTGGAACACGCGGTTGTTGCTGGCAAGGGTCAGCCACCAGAGCCATGGCCGTAGTACAAGCTGATAGCGCTCGGCGGTGGCGTCGGCGGGGAGTTGTCGGATTTCGGCGACCAGCGCGTCCAGCGGGCGGGTGAGGGCGTCGTTGTGCAGGGTGGCGGTGACGTGGGTGGCGACGGCGGTGGTCAGGGTGAGCGAGGAGCCGTCGTTGAGGCCGTTGAGAATTTGCGAGCCGAGCTGGTTGAGGGCCTCTTCGCCGGAAAGGGATTCAGGGTAAAGCGCCGACAGCGAGGCGGCGGTGAGGGAAAGGCTGGTGGTGGCATCGACGGAGCGGGGCATCAAGTAGCCTCAGGTGGTCAATGAATCAGCTTCGCAGCGAACCATTCTTGGCGCGGCGGCATCAACTAAGCTTAAGTCCGGCCAATGAGCAGCGTTCATCTATTGAAGTGTCTGATATGAAACTAATTCTCGACTTGATAAGGTTGTAGAAGTCGCGTTTGCTGAGGCCGAATACCTCAGTGCTACCCTTGGTTTTTCTGCTGCGGGCCATGATGGTCCGAATCACAAGATCGTTGATCTGATTGGCCGATAACTCGTCAAACATTAAGGTGAACAATACGGCTAATTGGTTGGCGTCTGCCAGATTTATGTTGGTGTTGTTTTCAGTAATGGCATATTCCTGATAGGTGTTCTGATAGTTGAGTGTCAGACGCTGTTTGATGGGAATATAGTGGTTCAGGGCAGAAATACTGGCCACCACCACGGCGATACCATCGGGAACTTGAGCATTCCAGGGTAAATGGGCCATGGGTGCCGGTTTCTTTTTAGTGGGAACCGGTTTTCCTGAGGTAGGATTGACTGTCATGGCGGTGAAGTTGTAAGTGGCAGCACCGACAATCATCACTCCGTTGTCACTGGTGCCCAGTGCCAATACACTTTTGTATTGCGTGCCTAATGCACCGCTGGCGTCGAGGATAGGAGAAAGGTCATCCCTGATGTCTGGGTCCATTACCTGATAGATATGATCCGTAACAGTAGGGTTGTCGTCCCCGCCTAATGAATAAATGAACTGATCGGCGATATAACAGAAATCTTCGTCTTTGACGTGTATATGCAACCGTTCACCAACATATTCGACCTCGGTAACCTCTTTTAATAACTGCAGGTTGTGAGTTTCGCAAAGCTTGATGATCTTTGCATTCCTGGCCCCAGGCAGTACTGCTCCCGTGAATTCGGAGCCGCCGGGGCGGGCAAGCCAGTTCATCTTTGGCGAGTGTTTGCTGGCAATATCGACCACCCAGGCGGCGGTGGCGCTACCGCCGTAGATAGCGCGGTCAATATTGGGAACTTGTTGCTCCTCGTCTTCAAGAAATTCGATACCTTCGATAACTTGTGAGTATTCAACACCGGGCGCAGGTGTTCCTGTTATTTTGGGCGGTTTACGTTGGGCGCCAATGCCGGTGGCAATCACTATTTTTTCAACGATTAAGGCATGCGAGGTATCAAACCAGGCGACGTAATTTCCTGGTTGGGTGAGTGACTTGGATATCCGCCGTACCTTGCGTGAAGGATTGTGACCGTAGCGACTACCTTTGACGATTTCACTGACGCCTTGCTGAAAAACACCTGAGGAGAGGAAGTTGTCCAGGCTCATTTCACCATTGGCAACCGTGAACGACGGTGGTGGAGAACCCGGTAAGTGCAGGAGGTGGGCGGGCTGGCCCATGGGGTGTTCTACGAGTTTTGCCCATAGTCCATCCTCACCGACAACTACAGTTTTATAGCCATCGGATGAGGTGTTCAGGAACACTGCAGCGGAAACGCCTGCGCCTATTATCAGTCGGGTCGGCATGATGACTTACCTCATATTGGCTGCACTACCTTCATCGAAAAATAACCAGCACAGCACATGGCAACTGCTTCCTCTGCTATGCGACATCTTCGGGTTTACACTTTGCTCCTGTTTACACAAGAGAGTCAGTCGTCCGGGAGTTACTCCAACACCCACTCCGCCAACTTCCCCGTCACCTGCGTCATCAACACATTCTCGACATCCCTCGCACCCGCCGCACTGCACTTGGCCAACACCGCCTGCACAATCCCGGCATCGAACTCAAACTGTTTCCCGGTCGCAGCCTTGTACCGGCCGCGCAATTTCTCCAGCTTCGCCAGCACAATCCCTTCCAGCGTCGCTTCATCCAGTGGCCGATACGCCACCACCGTCATGCGCGCCAGAAACGCCGGGCGAAAGGCTTTCAGCAGCACGTGATGCAGCGCTTCGTTGAAGGCATCGGTGCCCAGTTGCGCGGTCGGTGTGTCGAGCAGCAACTCAGCCCCGACGTTGCTGGTGGCGAGCATTACGGTGTTTTTGAAGTCCACCACCAGCCCGGTGCCGTCTTCCATCACGCCTTTGTCGAAGACGTTGTAGAAGGCTTCGAGCACGTCCGGATGGGCCTTTTCGATTTCGTCGAGCAGCACCACCGAATAGGGTTTGCGCCGCACCGCTTCGGTGAGTACACCGCCGCTGCCGTAGCCGACGTAGCCGGGTGGGGCGCCTTTGAGTTGGCTGACGGTGTGGGCTTCCTGGTATTCGGAAAGGTTGATGCTGATCAGGTTGCGTTCGCCGCCATACAGCGCGTCGGCCAGGGCGTAAGCGGTTTCGGTCTTTCCGACGCCGGTGGGGCCGACCAGCAGGAACACGCCGACCGGTTTTTGCGGGTCGGTGAGGCCGGCGCGGTAGGCTTGCAGGCGTTGGGCGATGGTGTTCAACGCAGTGCTTTGGCCCATCACCCGCAGTCCCATGCGCTGGCCGAGGGTGCGCACGGCGTGGGCTTCGTCGGCGAGCATCTTGCCCACCGGGATGCCGGTCCATCCGGCGATCACGGCGGCCACGGTTTTGCCGTCGACCTGTTCCGGCACCAGCGGATCGTCCTGGCGAATGGCATCCAGCCCAGCCTCCAGGCGCACCAGTTCGGCGGCCAGATGATCGATGTGGCTGTCGGTGGCTTCGTCCGGTTTGTCGTTGTCGGCGCGTTCGCTCAAGGCGAGTAATTCGCGACGGGTTTCCAGCAGTTCGCGCACGGCGACCCGTTCTTCGTTCCAACGGGTTTCCAGCTCGCGAATGGCCTGCACGTTACCCACGGATTCGGTTTCCAGCAGGGTGATGCGTTCACGGTGATCGAGCCCGGTGGCCTGTTCGCGACGCAGGCGTTCGACTTCCTCCTTGAGGCTCTGCTGACGATGGCGCAGGCTTTCCAGCGGTGGCGGCACGTCGTGCTGGCCGAGGGCGACCCGGGCGCACGCGGTGTCGAGCACGCTGATGGCCTTGTCCGGTAACTGGCGCCCGGAGATGTAGCGGTGGGACAGTTTCACCGCTTCATGGATCGCCGCGTCCAGCACCTGCACGCCGTGATGCTGTTCCAGTTTCGCAGCCACGCCACGGAGCATTTCCACAGCGGTGATTTCGTCCGGTTCCTCGACTTGCACCAACTGAAATCGCCGGGCGAGGGCGGGGTCTTTTTCGAAGTATTTTTTGTACTCAAGCCAGGTGGTCGCGGCCAGGGTGCGCAACTCGCCACGGGCCAGCGCCGGTTTGAGCAGGTTGGCCGCGTCGCTGCCGCCTTCCGCGCCGCCAGCACCAATCAGGGTGTGGGCTTCGTCGATGAACAGAATGATCGGTTTGTCGGCGCTGCGCACCGCGTCGATCACGCCTTTGAGGCGCTGCTCGAACTCGCCCTTGACCCCGGCGCCAGCTTGCAACAGACCGAGGTCGAGTACCCGCAGGCTGACTTCCTGCAACGACGGCGGCACATCGCCGGCGGCAATGCGCAACGCCAGGCCTTCGACCACCGCCGTTTTGCCCACCCCCGGTGCGCCGACCAGGATCGGGTTGTTCTGCCGACGGCGCAGCAGGATGTCGATGCACTGACGAATCTCGCCGTCGCGGCCGACGATGGGGTCGATGCGCCCGGCGTGGGCATCGGCGGTCAGGTCCTGGGTGAACTGGTCGAGCACCGAATCCTGTTTCGGTTGCGGATGGCCGGCACTGACCGGCCGCGTGCCGCCAACGTGTTCGCGCGAGTTTTCGGTCCACTCCAGCAAATTACTGCGCAAGGCTTCCCGTGGAATTTTCAACAGCGACGAGGCGCTATTGAGCAGCAGGCTGCGACGTTCATCACGGTCGAGCAGGGCCAGTAGCAGCAAACCGGAGCGGATGCTCTCCAGGCCAAGCACACTGGCCTGAACCACCGCGTCTTCAAGCAGGCCGATGGTGTGCGCCGAAAGCGCCGGGGTGCGGGTGCTGCCGGATTTGAACAGTTCCAGGGCCTTGTTGATTTCCGCCGTCAGGGCATCGCGCTCCAGTCCGAAACGCGGCAGCAGCCAGGCGAAGTCACCGCCCTCGATGTCCAGCAACTCCAGCAGCAAGTGTTCGATTTCGACGTAATGATGACCCCGTTGCAGGCAGCGCTGCGCGGCCCGTTCGAGGGCGCGGCGGTTGTCCGGGTTGAGGCGTCCGATCAGACTGGCCAGTTCCATGTTCAGGTGATCTCCAGCTGACGAAGGCGGGTTTCGATCCGTTGCACGGCAAGGCTGGTCTGGCGTTGCAGGCCGCCGTTCCAACTGAGCAAGGGCGGGGCCTGACGACCGAGTTTCATCGGACTGGCACCGCGCACCAACAGCACCAGTGTGCAATCCAGGTCGGGGCCGAAATACAGCGCGCTGAGACTGGCCAGCGCCGGATGGGCTTCACCGTCCGGCAGAAACCGCGCCGCCTGCGCCGAGGTCAGCGGGCCGAGGGTCAGGCGGATGCCGGCGTGTTCATCCCAGACCCGAGTGCCGGCCACCGCGCTACGACCCAGTTGCAGGTTGCGCCCACCCGGTTGCAGGCGACTGCGACTGGCCGGCGGAATCTCCCGCCAGGCACCTTCATAGGCGCTGAGTTCTACCGGCAGTTCGAAGTGCTCGCGCACGATCGCGGCGAAACCGGCCAGGGAACGACGACCGTCGGCAAATAGCGCGCTGCACGCCAGTACCGCAGAGTCGGGTACGGCCTGGCGTTCCTGCAAGGCTTTGGGCAACAGCCCGGTCAGCGCCCGCAGTTGCGCCTGCACCGGCGATGCGCCGGGGGCTGTGAAGCCGACGGCGATCCGGTGTTTGCGCATCACCTTGTACAGCAGGCTGAGCAAGCGATGCTGGAACAGGTCGAGGAATTCGGCCGGGGCATAGTCCTTGGCCCGGGCCCGTTGTTGCAGCCATTCCTGATAGGCGTAGGGCAGGGGGCCGTCCGGCCCGCCGAGGCCAAACACTGGTGTCGTGAGCGTCGGTGGCTGGCCCGCGTCCAGGGTCAGACTTTCGATTTCGCTGGCGGAAAACAGCGGCGTCAACGGCCCGCGCAGGCGCAAGGCTTCCGCTTGAGGGGCGGTGCCGCTGCCCAGGGATTCGGCTTGCGGGTGTTCGCGTTCCAGCAGCAACAACGCCTGCAACAACTCGAACGCCTGCGGATCGCGCCGCAGCTTCTGACTCAGACTCAGAGGGACAGCGGCATGCCGGCTTGGGGTTGCCATGTCTTGACCTCCTTGTCTGACTGGACCAGAACCGTGCGCACGAAGCGATTGGCCGTGGCATAGAGTGAAAAGAACTGCGCCAGCACTGCGGAAAACAACACCGCGCTGCTGCCGACGAAATGCTGCGGATCGAGTTGCAGCCGGACCTCCAGCCCATTGCGCCAGCCGCGCCACGCGTCTTCACCAACATGGGCGATCACCCGTTCGCAGCCGAGGCTTAACAAGCCGTCGATTTGCCGCAAGGCGCTGGCCTCGTCACGCAGGTTGTGCAACTGGAGGATTTCCTTGAGGGCATCCAGCGCTTGCGGCCCCTCGACCAGTGACAAATGATTGAGGGTCAGTTGCGACACCAGCCGCCAACGGGATTCGCCATCCAGTCGCGGCAAACTCTGCGGGCTCGGCGGGTTACGCAAACGGGCCCAGGCCACCGGCCCCGGTCGTTCGAAACCCAGGGGGGTGCCGGCCGGCAGGCTCTGGGCCAGATGCCGGTTGGTGCACAGCAGTTCCCCGGTGAGGCTGTATTCGCTGGCCTCGGTCAGCGGATCGAGCCGGGTGTCCACCAGACTCACCATCAGGTCGGTGCCCAGACGATTCGGGGTCATGCCGCTGACCCGTCGCGTATGCCAATAGCATTGTTTGTCGCCGCCGATATGCTGACTGCCGTAATACGCTGGCACCCGTTGCACGCCCTGGCTTGAGCTGGCGCGCATGGCGCGGATGCTGTGGATCTCGACGCTGTTTTCCCGGTGACTGTCGGCGACCAGGCGATACTCGCTGCGGGTGCCGTCCGGGCGCAGTGGTTCCGAGGTTCGTGGAAACAGGTTGATCACCGGTGCGCAGCCCAGGGCGAAGTCGCTGGCCTGAAGGTGCAGGCGGTTGGCCGGGGCGCGGTCGAACACGATGTACAGGTACAGCGTCTGGCTGTCGATGGAGGCGCCGGCCAATGGAATGTCGAAGAAGTTGAATTTGTCCGGGAACGCAAAGTACTCGGCGAGCAGGCGCATGCCCGGATGCACGCCGTCCTCATCCGGCAACAGCACTTCGTCGCTGGCAAAACCGACGATTTGCGGTAACCCCGCCAGCATGACCGGCACGCTGCCGACCGGTCCGGCCAGCACCTTCACCGCGTGGGCGCCGAGCAGGTCATACAGGCAGGCGTTGATCACCGGTGAGGCGGCCAGGTGCACGCGCAATTGTTTGATGGCCAGCGTCGACCACTGGCTCTCACCCAGGCAACGCAGGCTCAGGCGCAGGGCCGAACGCGCCTGCGCCACACCGGTCAGGGCCTGTGCTTCATCGCTGCCCAGCAGCAGCGCTTCGTCGATTTCCACCGGCCACAATCGAACCGCAGCGCTGGTGCGAAAGTGGATGCTCTCGCCTTTGCTGGTGGTGACGAATAGCGGTGTATCGCGCGGCAACGGATAACCATCGTTCAGGTTGCCCTTGCTCGGATCCGGCTCGAACTGCACGATCGCGCAGGACGGCAGCGGCCGCATGGCCAACGGGTAAAGCTGTTCGAGCAAGGCGTCGCTGAACTCGGCGTAATCGTCATCGAGCCGCCGTTGCAAGCGTGCGGCGAGCAGGGCGAAACCTTCGAGCAGTCGTTCGACATGTGGGTCGGGGCATTCACCGGGGGACAGTTCCAGGCGTCTGGCGACCTTGGGATAACGCTCGGCAAAAATGCTCCCGGCGTGGCGCAGCCAGGTCAGTTCGCGTTGGTAGTAATCGAGCAGTTGCGGGTCAATCGAGTCGCTCATGACGCACCTCAAGACCATGGCTGGCCTTCTCGATGACAAAGGCCACGGGCCAGTGCTGCTGGCCGCTGCGTAACTCGCCCACCAGCCGAATGCTCAGTTGCTGCGGATGGCCGGGGACCGGATTGACCTGGACCTCGCCCAGTTGCAGGCGCGGTTCGAAATGGCTGATGGCCTCGCGCACTTCCCGCGCCAACTGACGACGGTCATCGCTGCGCTGCTGTTGCAAGGCCGTCCAGTCAGCGATGCCGTAGTCGAGAATGCTCGGCGGAGAGGTCAGCGGACGTGAGCCGCGTCGGGTGTTGAATAGGCGCAGCAACTCCGTGTGCACCGAGTCGAGCAGCCCCTGGCGATCGAACACCTGCACGGTGTCGACCTCGCTGGCGGCAAGGCGCTCGAACAACGGTGGGAGCATGCCGGTGCCTGCCATGGCCGACGCGTCCGCTTACTTGACGAGCTTGTTGGCGGCCATGTCCCAGGTCGAGGCGGCCGTGCCTTCCTTGGTGCCGTCGTCTTTCTGGGCGGTGAGCTCCCACTTGATCTTGGTGAAGTTCAGGGAAATGGTTTCCACCGGTTTGCCACCCGTACCACCACTGACGCTGACATTGGACAGCACCACGTTGGTCAGTGTGTAGATGATGAACGGCATCAGCTTACCGCTGCCTTCGGCGGCGTTACGGCCGATGGTGATCTTGGCTTCGGGGATCGGTTTGCCGGCGCAGCAATATTCGTTGAGGGAAGGCGTCGAGCTGTCGACGAACTTGGTCAGGGTGAACTCGCCGATGTGCGGCTTGCCGGAGGTGCGCTCCGAGTTGCTGACGTCATTGGTCACCTGCATGGCCACGTTGTGGCTGTAGGACATGACTTCGATCTTGTCCTTGTAACCCTCAAGCAAGCTATCGCCTTTGATGTCGCCGCCGAGGTCGAGAATGATTGCATCCATCGCATGAAACTCCTGAAGAAATTCAATTTAGACACGTGAACGGTTGCCGAACCCTTAACCTGTGGCGAGGGGGCTTGCCCCCGTTGGGCTGCGCAGCAGACCTAAAAGCAAGGGCCGCTGCGCGCCCCAACGGGGGCAAGCCCCCTCGCCACAGAGGTTTCACCGACTTTAGGCGGCTACCGGTGGCGGCAGGGTCGCGACCAGGCGGATCGACGCGGTCAGTTCCTCAAGCTGGAAGTGCGGCCGCAGGAACACCGTGGCCTTGTAGGCTCCGGGCTTGCCGGCGACCTCGGTCACATCCACCCGGGCTTCACGCAACGGGTACTGCGCCTTGATCTCTTGCGGCGCGTTGTCGTTGATCAGCACGTAGTCGGCGATCCAGTTGTTGAGGTAGGTCTGCACATTGTCGCGGGTCATGAAACTGCCGACTTTGTCGCGCATGATCACCTTCAGGTAGTGCGCGAAACGCGAGGCCGCGAGCACGTACGGCAGCATCGCCGAAATCCGCGCGTTGGCATTCGCCTCGTTGGTGTTGTAGACCTTGGACTTGTTGGTGGTCTGGCCGCCGAAGAACACCGCCACGTCGCTGTTTTTCTTGTGGCACAGGGCGATGAAGCCGAGGTCGTTGAGCTCTTTCTCGCGACGGTCGGTGATCGCCACTTCGGTCGGGCATTTGAGCGACAGGTCGCCGGAGGTTGTACGGAAGGTATGGGCCGGCAGGCCTTCCACCGCACCACCGCCTTCGGCACCGCGAATCGCCGCGCACCAGCCGTATTTGGCGAAGGCTTCGGTGATCCGTTGCGACAAGGCCCACGCGGCGTTGCCCCACAGGTATTTGCCGTGGTCGCTGCCGTTGACGTCTTCGACGTAGTTGATGCCTTCCACCGGCGACGTGTCAGGACCGTAAGGCAGGCGCAGCAGGAAGTGCGGCAGCACCAGCGATACGTAGCGCGAATCTTCGCTTTCACGGAACGAGCGCCACTTGATCAGCTCCTGGCTCTCGAACACTTTCGACAGATCCCGTGGCACGGCCAGTTCGGTGAAGCTGTTCATGTCGAACAACCGAGGGCTGGCGGCGGCAATGAATGGCGCATGGGCGGCCGCCGCGACGTTCGACAGTTTCTCCAGCAGGCCGATGTCCTGCGGGTGCCGGCCGAAGGTGTAGTCACCCACCAACAGGCTGAACGGGTGGCCGCCGAAGGTGCCGTATTCCTCTTCGTAGATCTTCTTGAACAGCGCACTCTGGTCGAACTCGACGGCTTTTTCCAGGTCGTTCTGCAGCTCTTTCTGGGTCACGTTGAGCAGGCGCAATTTCAGCCGGGAACTGGTCTCGGTGTTCTTAACCAACAAGTGCAGGCCGCGCCAGGAGGCTTCAAGTTTCTGCAGGTCCGGGTGGTGCAGCACTTCGTTCAGTTGAGCGCTGATCAGCTCGTCGATTTGGCTGATGCGGTCGTTGATCATCGCCACGGTGTCCTTGTCGACGGCCATGCCTTCATCGAGGACCTGAGTGGCGAATTCCGCGAGCATGTCGCGGGCGTAATCCTGTTGGCTGTCGTCATGGGCCATGCGGCCTTTGGCGATTATTTCATCGAGCAAGGACAAGGTCTCGCTTGCACTGTCACTGGCTTGGGTCTGGGCGGCGGATGAGGCGGGCATGGCAAAATTCTCCCTGGGTGGATGAGCGATCAGGCTTGCGGTTCAGCCGGTGCTTCGCTGTCGCCAGCAGGAGCGGGAGCGGCGGTGTCCGGACGAGCCGACTTGATCTCTTGCAGTCCCTCGGTGTTGGCAATGACGTCACGCAACAGCTTGTCCAGATCATCGTTGCCGTCGAGTTTGGTCAGCAGGTCGCGCAGACGCTGGCGAGCTTCGAACAGACGCCGCAGCGGCGTGACTTGCTCGACCACCTTGACCGGGTCGAAGTCATCGATGTGTTTGAAGTTGAGCTCGATGTTGAGCTTGCTGTCGTCGCCGCTGAGGGTGTTGTTGACCTGCAAAGTGGCGCGCGGGCCGATCGAGGCGAGGACTTCATTGAAGTTGTCGCGGTCGATTTCGGTGAAACGCCGTTCATTCAATTTCGGGAGTGGTTCGAGAGGCTTGCCGGAGAGGTCGGCAAGAATACCGACAACCAATGGCAATTCTTTCTTCTCGATCGCGTTGCCGATTTCGACGTCGTAGGTGATTTGCACCCGGGGTGGGCGAACCCTGTCTAGCTTGTGCTGAGTACTTTCTGCCATGGTGGCTGACTCCGATGCATGAGGCGGGTGCAATGCATCGGGAGGCCCGTTTCATCGCATTCCCTTACTGGACCGTAGGTTAGAAAGGGAGGGCAGAGGACCTGTCATTCCTTTGACGAACCTTCCGAATTCGTCGTGCCGACCGAACTACCCAAGACGCTAGAACAGGTCTATAAAAAAGCAAACGAAAAACGTTTTTGGACCGTGTCGAGAAAAGGAAAATTCATTTTGTACGCACGTCTCTTTTCTTTGGTTCTGCTCCTCTCACTCGCCGGGTGTTCGTTGTTCGGGCCTCGCGTCGATCTCGATAACCTGACGCTGGACGTCGCGCCCCGCGCCAACGACGACACCCCGATTGCGGTGGACTTCATTGCGGTGAACGACGCAGATCTGCTCAAGCAATTGTCGGGTATCACCGCCCGCCAGTGGTTCGCCGAGCGTGAGCAGTATCAGCGCGACTACCGACAGCTGATGACAGTCTGGGGACTGGAGCTGGTGCCGGGTCAATTCATCGACAAACAACCCTTTCCGCTGGGGGGGAAGCGGGCGGCTGGACTTTTAGTCTTCGCCAGCTATACCACTCCCGGAGCACACCGGTTGCGGCTGGACGATCAAAGCAACGCCTGGCTCAAGTTCGACAGTCGCGAGATGACACTGGTCAGCGACCACCCGAACTGAACACAGGATTGCTCCCACAAGGGCTGATGTTCAAGTCAGGCACCACAAGAGGTCGAAGGGAATCGTATGAGTCTGCTTCCTGACGCGGTTTGCTGGCATGAGGGCATGCAGTTGCTGCCCCAGCATTTTCAGTTGCAAGGGCTGCGGGCCGAGGCGTTGGTAGCGCATTTCGCCCAAGCATGTAATCCGTGGTTCTGGGGCGTGACCCGCGTTGAATTCGATCCCTCGGCACTGAGCGCCGGGCTGGTGCGCCTGCTCAATTTGCAGGCGACGTTGCCGGACGGTTTGCCGGTCAATTTGCAGGCCGGTGTCGGGCCGATGCTGGAGCTCGACGTCAGTGAAGCGATCGACGCCACGGACAACGCCACTGTCACCGTTTACCTGGCGGTCAGTCCGCTGTGGCGTGCCGGTCAGTTACTGCCGCTCAAGGGGCGATTGCAGTCTGTCGTCGGCGATGCGCTGCCGGATCTCACCAGCGGCGAGTACCCCGAATCGATCACGGTGTGGCGCCCGAATCCGCGTTTGTGCACGCAACTGAACAAGGCCGATTCGGTCTGCCTGCCGCTGCTGAGAATTCGCAAGGAAGGCGGCGGTTTTCTTGCGTTGCCTTACACACCACCGACGCCGTGCCTGTTGCCCGAGTCGGTGGTGGGCCGGCGCGTGGCGGGACTGTGTGCCAGGGCGCGGGAGAAATGCATGTTCCTCGCCGGTCGCTTGCGCCAGGCGCAGCAGGCCGGCAATCAGGATGATTCGATGGAAATCCGGCGTCAGTTGACCGCGCTGTGGGCGCGGTTGCCGGAAGTCGAAGGTCTGCTGAACAGTCGCGTGGCCACGCCGCAGGCGCTGTATGGCTCGCTGCTCGGGCTGACCGGCGCCTGGTCGGCGCTCGATCCATTGGCGGGTGTTCCGGCGTTCGCCCCGCTGGATTTTCTGGAGTTGCAGCGCGGCTATGAAACGGTGCTCGACTGGCTGGAAAAGACCCTCGAACTGATCCGCGCCGGCTATCGCAGCCTGGCGTTCGAGCGCAACGAACAATCCTTCTCGATTCAATTGCCCGACGACCAGCCGAGCCAACGGCTGGTCATCGGTTTGCGCATGCCCAATGGCGCCAGCGAGCAGGCCGCCAGCGAATGGTTGAGCGGCGCGATCATCGCCTCGCAGCCGCACATCCCGTTGCTCAGCCGCCAGCGCATGAGCGGTTTGTCCCATCAGGCCATGAGTCGCAATGAACAAGTGGCCTACGGCGTCGGTGACGATACGCGGTTGTTCGTGGTGACGGCCGAAGGCCAATGGTTCGACGGGCAGTTGCCGTTGCTGATTGCCGCACCGGCTTCCAGGCTGGCCAGCAGTCCATGGCAAGTGGTGTTGTTTGTGGCCCAGGCGAGTGAAAGTGCTTGATCGAGGAAGGAACGTCATATGTCTGAGGGGAATGCCGGGACAGGTACACGAGGCCTCAACGAAGCGCCGCTGAGCAGTGCTTTTCGCCAGGCCTGGCAGCAATGGTCCCAGGACTGGAGCCAGTTGCCCAAGGACAGCGAAGACGAAGCGCTGGTGGAAGCGGTGGTCGGACTCTCCACGCAAATCTCCCAGCGACTCTGGCGAACGGCTTTTGCCAAAGTCGGTGATGCCGCCACCGAACAAGTCAAAGCGCTGGTTTATGCCTTTGTCGCGCTGGTCGATGAAACCTTGCTGTTCACGCCGTGGCCGGGCCAGTCGGCCTGGCAGGATAAACCCCTGGAATCGCGGATGTACTCCAGTCGTCAGGCCGGCGAGCGGATACCGTTGGCGATCAAGGAACTGCTGGATGAGCAAATCCCTACCACTCGCGATCTGGCCAATGTCTATTTGCAGTGCCTGGTACTGGGCTTTCAGGGGCGTCTGCGGGGTGAACAGAATCAGGCCCAGCATGAAAAATGGCGCCTGGCGCTGTTCACCTTTGCCTGGCAGCACGAGGCGGATTATGCCGATGTCAGCGCCCGGCTCGAACAACCTTCGGCGGTGACGCCGCTGCAATTGCCGGTGCGTCTTTCGTTGCCCGATGGCTTTCGCCTGGGGTTGGGAATTCTTGCCGTGGTCCTGCTGCTGACCGGGTTGGGGCAGTTGTTCTGGCGTGACATTCGCCAGGAGCTCGAACCGGTCTTGCAACTGACCGATTCGGTGGCCACCTCGGAGCAAGACTCATGAGCACGCTGGGGATTATCGGCCTGATCATCGTCGTGCTGTTGGTGCTGGCGATTGTCGCCGTGGCGGTCTGGTGGTTGCGCACGCAAAGCGGCGCGGCGATCCGCAGTTTTTACCTGGCGGTGCGGCAGATGGAGCAGGAGCAGGGCACCCGGGATCGCTACCAGATTCCCTGGCTGCTGATGCTCGGCAACGAGACTCAGGGCACGCAGTTGTGCACCCAGTGGCGCTTGCAGCCCACCGACAAACCGGGCTGGTTCGGTCGCTGGTGGTCGGACCCCGAAGGTGCCGTATTGGTGGTGCCCCAGGCGCTGTTTTTGCCGGATGAAGGCATGCACCTGCAACGGGGTGGCTGGTGGCGCTTGCTGGGTTTGATCCTGCGCTTGCGCAGTCAGCGTCCGCTGGACGGCGTGATCTGGACGGTGCCGATCAGTCGGCTGGGCAATGCCGAGCAGGCGGCGGCCCTCGGCCTGGCGGCGCGTCGACGTTTTATCGATCTATTGCAGCGCTTCGGTTTGAGTCTGCCGGTGTACGTGGTCGTTACCGGCATGGAAGAGTTGCCGGGTTTTCAGGAGTTGATTAGCGCGCTGCCGGTCGAGGCTCGCGAACGTACGCTCGGCTGGTCCTCGCCCCACGGGGCCGATGCGGTGTGGCAGGCGCAATGGAGCGATCAGGCGCTGGATCAGGTCAACCGGGCCCTGGCGGAATCGATCATCGAAATCGGCGCCTTGTCCGGGCAATTGAGCGTCGATCTGTACGGCTTGCCGGAACGCTTCGAAGCCTTGCGGCGCAATCTGCAATCCTTGCTGGAACCGGTTTTCCAGGGTAATGCGCAAGGCGAAGCACCGCGTTTTCGCGGGGTTTATTTCACCGCCAACCAGCCCTCGGATGACAGCGCCGACGGGTTTTCGGCCTACGACATCGGCTTGCAGCAGAGCGCTTTCGCCCGGCAACTGTGGCAGCGGCGGGTGGTCGCCGAGCGCGGTCTGGCTCAGGTGGTGCCGCGTCTGTTACGCCTGCGTCAGCGCTGGCAGCGCGTGACCGGTGGGGTGGCGCTGGTGGTCGCGCTGCTCTGGGGCGCTGGCATGCTGTGGGTGTGGCAGGACTCGGAAAAGGATGCCCATGAGTTGTCGCGCCTGATGCAAGGGGCGCAGAAAAATTACGTGGCGGTCACGGATGAATCTCATCGGCTGGAGGCGACCCGGCGCAACGTCCAGGGTTTCTGGCGGGTGCTGGAGAAGGCGCAGCGCTGGCGCTTCACCTCGGTGGTGTTTCCGACCTCCTGGTTCTCCTCGCTGGATGCGCAGTTGGAGAACGAATTGCGCCTGACCGCACAAAGTCACTTGTTGTTGCCGCTGCGCGATCTGTTGAGCGCGGATCTGGCGCAACTCAAGACCATTCGCAACACCGAACGACGGGGCAACGTCGAAAGCGAAGACCCGGCCCAATGGCAAAACTACGTCAAGGCCACGGAGCTGGTCGAGCGTGCGGTGAGTCTGGAGCAGCAGAACCAGTGGTTCAGTCAGGCGCTGAACAACACCAAGGCGCCGCTCGAAGACCTGGTGTTGCTGAGCAACAACGCCCTGTCGCTGAACCTCAACGCTGGCACGTTGCACCGCGCCGGTTTTTACAACCGGGCGCTGCTGGATGTCGACAACAGTGAGTTGAAACCACTTGACCTGACCGTCGAGCGCGCGCAGATCGAGGAGAACTTCCTCGGGCTCATGGAGCGCTGGCTGGACCAGTATTTTCTCGCTGACAACTTTGTCCGTCAGGCCGGCTATCTACGTTTGCACCTGGAGCGGCTAGAGGTCGGCAGCGGCAATTCCCTCACCGAGCTGGAAGATCTGCGGGCGTTGATCGACGACCTGCAAGCGCTGGTCGGCTTGACCAACTCGGCGTGGAGCCGGGGCAAGGGACAGGATCTGGTGCCCGGTTACCGGGCGATGATGGACAAGGTGCGCCAAAGCACATTGCTTGGTCCGCAGGTCGAACAGCAACTGGATCAACAGGCGTCGAAGTTGCAGCAGAGCTTTCGTGACCAGTGGATCACCCAGGCCGGGGCCAGGGACAATTTGCTGATTCAGCAAGGCAGCGGGCAACTGGTCTTGCAGGAGCATGTGGTGCAGTTGAACAACGCGGTGCAGGCACTGTTCAAGCGTGATTTCGTCGCCATCGCCTTGCAGGCGGATCAGTCCGACGTCCCGGATGGACAGGGGCGCGGTGTTGATGGCGACGACCTCGACAGTGCGCTGAACTACTTCGCCAGTTACAAGAGTTATGCCGCCGAAGAGCTGCCGCGCATCCCCCCGGCGTATCGCGGCGCGTTGCTGCAAGCGGCCGAAGGCGCGGTGGTCAAGGCCATGTTGTCGAGCCTGCGCGAGCACAATGCGCAGGTCCAAAGTGGTGTCTTCAATGTGCAGGCCTCTCAGGCGATTGCCTTGCAAAAGGCTTTTGTCGAAGTGCGCCGCAGCGATCTGGCCACGCGTTTGCAAACCGCTTTGAACCGCCGCGCCCTGGCCGACATCGTCAGTGGCCTCGATGAAATCGTCGCCCAGCCGCTGTTCAGCGGGCGCACCGAAATCAGCCAGTGGGACGGCTCGAAAAACTTCGGCCTGCAACTGTATGGCGCCAATGACGTTCAGGATCTGAAACTGAGCCTCAAGCAGCAGTTCAATACCATGCTCGGCATCACCGAACGCCGCACTTCGGCGCTGGAATGGCTGAAAGTCCAGCAACAGAACCTCTCGGCGCTGGATTACGAACGGGTGACGCAGTTCAGTGCGCTCAACGATGAACTGCTCAAATACAAAGAACAGAACCCCGCCAGTTCGCCAGCGCAGATCGAGCAGTTGGTGAGCCGCGACTTCATCGAAATGGACGTCGCGTCCTGTGGCCAGATCCTGCAAACCGCCAACCTGTCCGGTGGGCGCGGAACGTTGGCATTGCGCGCCGTGGATCTGCAACAAACCGCCATGCAACGCTGCCAGTTCCTGCAACAGCAGCAGGCTGCGGCGGCCTGGAATGAGTTGGCCAATTATTTCAACCAGTACCTGGCAGAGCGCTTTCCGTTTGCCAATGGCTTGCAGGCCAGCGACGCCGACCCGGCCCGGGTCCAGCATTTGCTGGAGCTGATCGACAAGCGTTTGCCGGTGGCGCAGGCCGGATTGGCTCTGAGCCAGACCCCGGAACGCCTGGCCGCCGAGGACTTTCTCAATCGTCTGAAGCAAGCCAGCACCTGGCTGGGGCCGATGTTCGTGCGCGACAAGAGCGGCGTGCTGGGGGTGGAGATGGATGTGCGCTGGCGCACCGATCGGGAGGAAGAGCGCGGTGCCGACCAGGTGATTGCCTGGGGCTTGAATGCCGGGAATCAACAAATCAGCTATCCCGGCGAGGCTCAGCAGAACCTGCGCTGGATGGTCGGCCAACCAGTCCGGCTGACCTTGCGTTGGGCCAGAAATGGCTATCAGCGTCCGGCCAACGATCCGTTACAGCCGAGCCTGGTGGTGCGTGATCTGGAAGCGGGTTGGGAGTACAGCGGTCCATGGTCGCTGTTGCGCTTGATGCGTTCGCACGTGTCGGTGCAGCGCCAGCCGAACCTGGACTACACGGATTTTCCGTTGACCTTGCGCCTGCCCGTGACCACGCAGGCCAGCGCAGCGGAGCAAACCCTGATGTTTGTGCGCCTGTCGTTGATGACCCAGGGCTCGAAATTGCCGTTGTCCATTCAGCCCTTGCCGACCCGGGCTCCGCGTTCACCGTTCCTGGTGACGCGCTCGACCGCGGCGATTGAATCCCATGAGGAGGAGGGCCTGTGAATCAACCATCAACACCGTTGCCGGAACTGATTACGCAACTGCTCGAACCGATCAGCAAGGAGGCGCCTTGTGGTCAGGATTTGCGTTATGAACCCGAGTTCGACCGGTTGCGCGAACTGCGCCGCGAGGATGACACCAGTTTGCCGACAGGGGTGTGGCAGTCGTCGATCAAGCGCGCCCAGTGGCCGGAGCTGGAAAAACTGGCCACGAGCCTGCTGCTCGAGCGCAGCAAGGATTTGATGCTCAGCGCCTGGCTGGGGGAGGCCTGGCTGCATCAGGACGGGCTCGATGGGTTGCCGGGCAGCCTGGCGCTGGTGGCCGGGTTGTGCGAACGCTATCCCGAACACCTGCACCCACAGGCTGAGGATGGCGACCTGTCGTGGCGAGTGATACCGCTGGAATGGTTGGCTCGACGCTACGCTGAAGTGTTGCTGACCCGAGTGCCGTTGTTCGAACCGCACAACCACGAATTCGACGGTTTCTGTCTGGACGCCTGGCGCCGGTTGCAGTTGCAACAGGTGCAGGGCAGCGACAGTAAAGCGGCCAAGACCTCGGCCGAGAACGCGCGCAACGAACAGAAAAAAATCACCGAACAGATTCGTGCCACACCGTTGTCATTCTGGTTGCGCAGCCAGGGCAGCCTGCTGCTCAGTCAGCAGCACTTGCAGCGCCTGGAGGTGTGGAGCGACGCTTTTCTCGGGAATCAGGCCCCAGGCTTCAAGGCGCTGCAGGACGTGATCGACGCGTTGTTGACCCTGGTTCAGGAGTTTATCGCCATGCATCCACGAAAACCGACCCCGGCGCCTCCGGTCGAAACGCCAGTGGTGGCTGCATCGAGCCCCAGCCCGACCGCCGCGCCTGAAGTCCTTGCAGTGCCCCAGGTGTTCAGCGAACCGGCGAATCGTGAAGAGGCGTACCGGCAATTGCTGCTGATCGCCGAGTACCTGGCGCGCACCGAACCCCACAGCCCGGTGCCCTATCTGATCAAGCGGGGTGTGGAGTGGGGCAACAAGCCCCTGAGCGAGCTGCTGGGCGAACTGATCAGCGCCGATGCCGAATCCCGACGACTCTGGACACTGTTGGGCGTTCTTTAGTGATTGAGCCGGGTGGTTGTCGACGGTGGCGGTAACGCAATGGGCGTCAGTACCGGTTGACCGGAAAAAAACGCCGTCAGGTTTTTGCCGGCCAGTTCGACGGTGCCTTGGGTGGCCTCCGGGGACAATCCGGCGACATGCGGAGTCAGAATCACGTTGGCCAACCCCTTGAGGGCGTCCGGTACCTGGGGTTCGTGGTCGAAGACATCCAGCGCGGCACCGGCGATCCGCCGCTGTTCGAGCGCGGTGATCAGGTCCGCCGTGACGACCACGCTGGCTCGGGCGATGTTGACGAGGAATCCGTTGGGCCCCAGGGCGTCGAGCACTTGCCGGTTGATCAGGTGTTGGGTGCCGATCCCGCCCGGGGTGGCAACTATCAGAAAGTCTGATTGGCGTGCCAGCTCGGTAGGCGTCGAGCAATAGCTGTACGGCACATCGCTGCGATGCTGGCGGTTGTGGTAACTCACTCTCATATCGAAGCCGTTGGCGGCACGTTTGGCGATAGCGAGGCCAACGGCACCGAGGCCGAGGATGCCTATGTGTTTGCCGGCCAGCGAAGGACGCATGATCTTCGGCCACTCGCCCCGACGGACGGCAGCATCTGCCCGAGGGATGTCACGAACCAGTGCCAGCAGCAACGCCATGGCGTGATCGGCAACGGAGGAGGCATTGACGCCGGCGCCGTTGGTGACAGTGATGCCCCGGTTGACGGCGGCCTGCAGGTCAACGTGTTCGTAACCGGCGCCGATCACGCAGATGATCTTGAGGTTGGGCAGGGCGGCGATTTCATTGGCATACAGACCTAACGGGCCACGCGTCAGCACCGCATCGATCTGGCTGCCCTGCCGGGCAATGGCGGCAGCGCGCTCGGCCGGGGTTGGGGCCAGGATCAAATGAAACCCCTGATGTTCGAGAATCGGCAGGTATTCATTGATGGTTTCAACCAGTACCAGAACGGTTGCGGTCATGCTGGGCTCCTGTGGGCAGCGGAGTGTGGGGCTCGAACGTCGCGTCAGATTGCTGACTCCAGAGCAGATTGGCAATGGCCCGAGATCATAGGCTATTGGTTGGCAAGCACCTGTGCAGGCGTTGGCGATACCGGCGAGCTTCTTAGTTACAACACTAGATCAGTGCGCGGCAGGTGGAGAGGATTTGTCCGCGATGAAATTGCCGCAGCAGCTGTCGAGCCTGCGTTCGGCTGCGCAGCAGTCGTAAAGTCAGGCGCTGCGGTTCGTCAGGCACACCGTACATTAGGGTTTACTGAAGCGTGTCAGAAAACGACACATCGCATACCCGCTGCCGACAATTATTTTTCTAAAAGCGACAGGCCTTTGATCTGCTCCGCACAACCATTGCTCAGCTAAGCCTTTGCTTCTGCTCGTTTATCGCGGAGAATCCCGCCCCTGTTTCGGCCGGAGCATGTCTGTCGGTTTTTTCCGACGCGTCCTGACCGAGTGGCAAGTGACCGGAAAGCGGAGATCCGACCGGATGAATGATCAGGCCAATAGCGTCGACGAACGCTATGTAGCGGCGACACCAGCGAGCCTCGAAAGCTGGAATCGCCATGACACCACCTGGATGCTGGGCCTGTTTGGCACGGCAATCGGGGCCGGTACCCTGTTTTTACCCATCAACGCGGGGCTGGGCGGCTTTTGGCCGTTGCTGATCCTGGCATTGCTGGCGTTCCCCATGACGTTTTACGCGCACCGTGGCCTGACCCGCTTTGTGCTGTCCGGTCGTGAAGGTGCAGACATCACCGAAGTGGTGGAAGAACATTTCGGCATTAAGGCCGGTGCGCTGATCACCTTGTTGTATTTCTTCGCGATCTTCCCGATCCTGCTGATCTACAGCGTGGCCCTGACCAACACCGTGGGCAGTTTCCTCGAACATCAGCTGCACATCATGCCGCCACCGCGCGCCGTGCTGTCGTTCGTGCTGATTCTCGGCCTGCTGGCGGTGGTGCGTTGCGGTGAGCAGGTGATCGTCAAGGCCATGAGCCTGATGGTGTATCCGTTCATCGTCGCGCTGCTGTTCCTGGCGGTGTTCCTGATTCCTCACTGGAATGGCGGCATCCTCAGCACCGCGTCCACGCTGCCTGAGTCGTCGGCGCTGCTGCACACCCTGTGGCTGGCGATTCCGGTGATGGTGTTCTCGTTCAACCATTCGCCGATCATTTCGGCGTTCGCGGTGGACCAGAAACGTCGCTACGGCACGCATGCCCAAGAGCGCAGTTCGCAGATCCTGTCCCGCGCCCACCTCTTGATGGTGGTGATGGTGCTGTTCTTCGTCTTCAGCTGCGTGTTGACCCTGTCGCCGGCGCAACTGGCGGAAGCCAAGGCACAGAACCTGTCGATCCTGTCGTACCTGGCCAACCACTTCAGCAACCCGACCATCGCCTTCGCGGCGCCGTTGATTGCCTTCGTGGCCATTTCCAAGTCATTCCTGGGCCACTACATCGGCGCAAGCGAAGGCTTGAAGGGCTTGATCGTCAAGAGCGGCAAACGCCCGGCGCCGAAGACCCTGGACCGCATGACCGCAGCGTTCATGCTGGTGGTCTGCTGGGTCGTCGCGACCCTGAACCCGAGCATTCTCGGCATGATCGAAACCCTCGGTGGCCCGGTCATCGCGGCGATTCTGTTCCTGATGCCGATGTACGCGATCCGCAAAGTACCGGCGATGGCGCGTTACCGTGGCCAAGCCTCCAACGTCTTCGTGACGCTGGTGGGCCTGGTGGCCATTTCGGCGTTGATCTACTCGCTCAGCGCCTGAAACAGCGGGCGATCAATCGGAGCTGCCCCGGTTGATCGCTCCCTTCGAATGCCCGGCCAGACGACCTTTGGTTCGCTGGCGGCAATGCTCGATAGCCGCAACGGCTTTTTCGCAGGCCTTGCACAGCGTGGCCGGCGCAGAAGCTTGCTGCGGTGCGAACCACTCGGGGCAGAAGCTGATCACGCCGTCCGGCGAATGCATCCATTGGCTCATAACGTGCTGAACCGTCCCGCTCAGGCCCTTTCTGGCGCGCAAGGCGTTAAGTGATGGCGCACAGAGCTGGTCCAGCGCCAGCCGATGGACCTCGCGCAAGAACGGTGAAATCTGTACCGAAAGGTAGGCAATGCCGAACGTCTCCTGGGCCACACGTGCGCCCAACGCCCAAAACGAGCCCACCACCACGATATCCTCATGGCGCCGCGCTGCGATGTAGTCATAGGTCGGTTCGAGCAGGTGCGAGACTGCGTTCCACTGCTCTGCCAAAGCGCTTTTCGAGTCTCGCGGGCGGGGCGTGTCGTCGCAGGTTTGCTGGCCTAACGGCTCGAATTCCAGCCCGTACTGTTCGGCGGTGGCTTTGAACGCCGGCAGGCTGCACAAGGTCGCGCGATGACCGCGCAGGTTCAGCGCATTGGCCAGGCCAATGAAGGGGAAAACGTCACCGGGCGAACCGATGGCGATCAGGATGACCCGCATGACTCCTCCTTGAGATAAGGCCCGTGGGGCCTCGTGGCACGCCGTCCTGGTGCCGACATCAGGCAAAGATAGCTGGGTAATCGGCGTCAGGCATAAAAAAACGCCGCTCATCTCACGATGGGCGGCGTTTTTTATGGCTTTGTAGCGTTAGGCTTGAACGACCGGGATGTTGGCGTTCGCAGCAGCTTCACGGAACTCGGCGATCTGGTCGAAGGACAGGTAGCGGTAAACGTCGGCCGCCATGCTGTCGATCTTGCCAGCGTATTCCATGTACTCCTCGACGGTCGGCAGGCGACCCAGGATGGACGCAACGGACGCCAGCTCGGCCGAAGCCAGGTAGACGTTCGCGCCGTCACCCAGACGGTTCGGGAAGTTACGGGTCGACGTCGACACCACGGTGGAGTTCGGCTCTACACGTGCCTGGTTACCCATGCACAGCGAGCAGCCCGGCATTTCCATGCGTGCGCCGGCCTTGCCGTAGATGCCGTAGTAGCCTTCTTCGGTCAGCTGGTGAGCGTCCATTTTGGTCGGCGGCGACAGCCACAGACGGGTTGGCAGCTGACCTTTGACCTGTTCCAGCAACTTGCCGGCAGCGCGGAAGTGACCGATGTTGGTCATGCACGAACCGATGAACACTTCGTCGATCTTCTCGCCAGCAACGCTGGAGAGCAGACGGGCGTCGTCCGGATCGTTCGGTGCGCAGAGCACAGGCTCATTGATGTCCGCCAGATCGATTTCGATGACTTCGGCGTATTCGGCGTCGGCATCGGCTTCCATCAGTTGCGGGTTGGCGATCCAGGCTTCCATCGCTTGAGCGCGACGCTCCAGGGTACGTGCATCGCCGTAGCCTTCGCCGATCATCCAGCGCAGCAGGGTGATGTTGGACTGCAGGTACTCGGTGATCGACTCTTTCGACAGCTTGATGGTGCAACCGGCAGCCGAACGTTCGGCCGATGCGTCGGACAGCTCGAAAGCCTGTTCCAGCGTCAGGCCTTCCAGGCCTTCGATTTCCAGGATGCGGCCGGAGAAGGCGTTTTTCTTGCCTTTCTTCTCGACGGTCAGCAAGCCATTCTGGATGGCGAAGTAAGGAATGGCATGAACCAGGTCACGCAGGGTGATGCCAGGTTTCATTTTGCCTTTGAAGCGCACCAGGATCGATTCCGGCATGTCCAGCGGCATGACGCCGGTGGCTGCGGCGAACGCGACCAGACCGGAACCGGCCGGGAACGAGATGCCCATCGGGAAACGGGTGTGCGAGTCGCCACCGGTACCCACGGTGTCTGGCAGCAGCATGCGGTTCAGCCACGAGTGGATGATGCCGTCGCCCGGACGCAGGGAAACGCCGCCGCGGGTCATGATGAAGTCAGGCAGGGTGTGGTGGGTGGTCACGTCGATCGGCTTTGGATAAGCCGCGGTGTGGCAGAAGGACTGCATCACCAGATCAGCGGAGAAGCCCAGGCACGCCAGGTCCTTCAGTTCGTCACGGGTCATTGGACCGGTGGTGTCCTGGGAACCCACGGTGGTCATCTTCGGTTCGCAGTAGGTGCCAGGACGAACGCCTTTGCCTTCTGCCAGGCCGCAAGCCTTGCCGACCATTTTCTGCGCCAGGGTGAAGCCCTTGGTGCTTTCGGCCGGTGCTTCAGGCTTCTTGAACAGGTCGAACGGTGGCAGACCCAGTTCGGCGCGAGCCTTCTCGGTCAGGCCACGGCCGATGATCAGCGGAATACGGCCGCCGGCGCGGACTTCGTCCAGCAGAACCGGGGTCTTCATTTCGAAGGTGGTCAGGACTTCGTCGCTGTTGTGCTTGGTGACTTTGCCAGCATGCGGGTACAGGTCGATCACATCGCCCATGTTCATGTTGGAAACGTCGAACTCGATTGGCAGTGCGCCGGCATCTTCCATGGTGTTGTAGAAGATCGGAGCGATTTTGCTGCCGAAGCAGAAACCGCCAGCGCGCTTGTTAGGCACGTAAGGAATGTCGTCGCCGAAGAACCACAGTACCGAGTTGGTAGCGGATTTACGCGAGGAACCGGTACCGACCACGTCACCGACGTAGGCGATAGGGAAGCCCTGGCCGCGCATTTCTTCGATCTGCTTCATCGGGCCGGTCTTGCCTTGCTCGTCCGGAACGATGCCGTCACGGGCCATTTTCAGCATGGCCAGGGCGTGCAGCGGGATGTCTGGACGCGACCAGGCGTCTGGAGCAGGGGACAGGTCGTCGGTGTTGGTTTCGCCGGTCACCTTGAAGACGCGCAGGCTGATCTTGTCGGCCAGCACCGGGCGCTTCTTGAACCACTCGCCGTCAGCCCAGGACTGCAGCACGGCTTTGGCGTGAACGTTGCCGTTCTTGGCTTTTTCAGCCACGTCGTGGAAGGCATCGAACATCAGCAGGGTGTGCTTGAGTTCTTCGGCAGCCACTGGCGCCAGTTCGGCGTCGTCCAGCAGGTTTACCAGGGTCACGATGTTGTAGCCGCCCTGCATGGTGCCGAGCAGTTCAACAGCGCGCTTCTTGTCGATCAGAGGGGATTTGGCTTCGCCCTTGGCGAGGGCAGACAGGAAACCGGCCTTTACATAGGCGGCTTCGTCCACTCCTGGCGGAACGCGATTGGTGATCAGGTCAACGAGGAAAGCTTCTTCGCCAGCCGGGGGATTCTTCAGCAGCTCGACCAGGCCTGCAGTTTGTTCGGCGTTAAGCGGCTGGGGAACGATACCCAGTGCTGCGCGCTCTTCGATATGTTTGCGGTAGGCTTCAAGCACAGTTATTACCCTCATCAGTGGTCCCAAATGGGTGTCCGGGACGCTCATCCCGAAATTACCGTACTCATGCGCTGCGTGGCGTTGTGGGCCGCTTAGCCAGAATTACCGGCAATTCCTTACAGAAGCTGCTTTCAAAGTTTTACGCCTGCAGAACGGGGAGCTGATGAGGGTTGGCGTTGGGCTTTTCCCCGCTGGAAAAACCCTTCGCCAACACCGCTCTGAAGGAACGACTGTGCTCGTGACGCTTTGAAAACAGCTTCTTAACGGACATTGGCGCCTTAAAAGGCTGGCTGATTCTACGGCAAAAAAAATTTAAAGGTAAGTTAGCCCCCGAATTTTGAGGGGTGATGAATGTTAGACAAAGGGCTAACATGCCGACCTGTTCTGCTTTCCCGTGTTTTGTCTACCTATGCCCAATCAGACCATCAAGACCCCCTGCGTCGGCCTCTGCTCCACTGTTTACGGTGATTTGGTGTGCCGTGGCTGCAAGCGTTTCCATCACGAAGTGATCCACTGGAACGGTTACAACGAGGAAGAAAAACGCGCGGTGTGGTTGCGGCTTGAGCAGCTGTTGTCGCAGGTGATGGCTGCCAAGGTAGAAATTTTCGATCCCGCGCTGCTGAGAATGCAGCTGGAACAGCGCAAGATCCGCTTTGTGCCGCATCAGTCGGAGTATTGCTGGGCTTATCAGTTGATCGCCCGGGGCGCGCGGGTCATCAATAATCTGGAAGCCTACGGAATGGTGCTGCTGCCGGAGTTCCGCGACTGGAACCTGCCGGAATTGCGCGATGCCATTGATCGGGAATTTTTCCTGCTCTCGGAAGCGCATTACCAGCGCTACATTGCGCCGGGGTTCCTAAAAGACGCCTTCGGCGGCTGATTGCTTAACCTGTGGCGAGGGAGCTTGCTCCCGTTCGGCTGCGCAGCAGTCGTCAATCGGCCAATGATTTTTGTCTGACACACTGCGCCGACCGACTTGGGGTCGCTTCGCAACCCAACGGGAGCAAGCTCCCTCGCCACAAGTCTTCGTGGCCTCAATGCCGGGTCACGATCTCTTCCAGATGATCCATGATCTCGTCCGGCTTGAGCACCAGCACATCGCTTTCCAGCGCATCGAGCACCACTTCCGCCGTATTGCCGATCAACGCCCCGGACAACCCGGTCCGCGCCACCGTGCCGATTACCGTCACGGAGGCCCCCAGCTTATGGGCCATGAACGGAATCAATACATCCGCCGGGCCTTCCTCGATGTGCAGGTGGTCGTCGTCGATGTCGAACTCGGCCTGGAACGCCTGGCACTGCTCGCGGTAACGGGCCTCGATGGTTTCCTTGAGCTGCATCGTCGGGTCGGCCGCCGACAGCATCGGCGACGGATGGGCGCTGATCACGTGCAGATGGGCCTTGGCCAAGCTGGCAATGTCGTAGCCATGATCGATGATGCTGGCATGCAAGGTGCGGTGTTCGCCGTCCATGTTGCCGACATCGATGGCCGCCAGGATCACGCCACCGGTCCAGGGTTTGGCGGTTTTCACCAGCAGCACCGGAGTCGGGCAGTAGCGCAGCAGTTTCCAGTCCGCCGGGGTCAGCAGGGCCTTTTTCAGTGGGCTGTCGGGATAATGCTGCTTGACCACCAGCCCGCAACCTTCAGCCTGCTGCACATCGATAATGGTGTCGTGCAGGCTTTCGTTCCAGGCTTGCTCGGTGGTGACGTTGTACCCGTCCGCCAGCAGGGCCGCCTTGAGCACGCCGAGCATCGCGCTGTGATCATGCTTTTTATCGCAGACCAGCAGGTGCAGATGAGCCTGGGTCACGCCAGCGATCAATTTGGCCCGTTTGAGCGCCAGGCTTTCCGAGTGTTCGGGTTCAATGACCACCAGAATGCTGCGAATGGCTTGCATGATCGGGATCTCCAGGAAGGTAAAAACACTGCGTTGGACAACTATAGTTGCTGGTCGGGCATTCGCGACTTGATGCATATCAACGGTGGCGACTGGTGGTCTGTCGGCAGGCCGGTATAATCGGCGCCCTTCGTTTTGAACCTTTTATCCGTGAGCCCCATGATCCTTCCCGAAATTCACGAGTTCCTCGGCTGCCGCACGCCCGACGGTTGGGTCCAGGCCGCGCTGGCCGATCAGGAAACGCTGCTGATCGACCACAAAAACTGCGAATTCAAGGCGGCCAGCACGGCGTTGAGCCTGATTGCCAAGTATCACTCCCACGTCGATCTGATCAACCTGATGTCGCGTCTGGCCCGGGAAGAGCTGGTGCACCACGAGCAGGTCATGCGCCTGATGAAAAAGCGCAAGATTGAACTGCGCCAGCTGTCCGCCGGGCGTTACGCCTCGGGGCTGCGCAAAGTGGTGCGCAGCCACGAGCCGGTGAAGCTGGTGGATACGCTGGTGGTCGGCGCGTTCATCGAAGCCCGCAGTTGCGAGCGTTTCGAGGCGTTGGTGCCGCATCTGGATGAGGAGCTGGGCAAGTTCTATTTCGGCCTGCTGAAAAGCGAGGCCCGGCATTTCCAGGGGTATCTGAAACTGGCCTATCAATACGGTGACGCCAAGGACATCGCCCAGGTGATCGACAAGGTGCGCGACGCCGAACAGGCGTTGATCGAGTCGCCGGATGTGGAGTTCAGGTTTCACAGTGGTGTGCCGGTCGCGGCGTGACAACGTGTAATCTTCAATAATTGTAAAAAACTCTTAAAAGAATGAAACATCGCCAAAAACCGGCTTCCATGGCCGGTTTTTGCTGTCTGCGATAACTGTCCCTTCACCGATTGGCGCCATAATGCCGGCCATTTCATTCAAGGGTTGGCAGACGGTCATCATGGAGAGTCTGGGTTTTGGCAAAGTATTGCTGGTGGAAGACGACGAGAAGCTCGCCGGGCTGATTGCGCATTTCCTGTCCCAACACGGTTTTGAAGTCCGCGAGGTACACCGCGGAGATCTCGCGGTAGCCGCTTTCCTTGAATTCAAGCCGAAAATCGTCGTACTCGACCTGATGTTGCCGGGCCAGAGCGGCCTGCACGTGTGCCGCGAAATCCGCAGCGTATCCGACACCCCCATCGTCATTCTCACCGCCAAGGAAGACGACCTCGATCACATTCTCGGCCTGGAATCCGGTGCCGACGACTACGTGATCAAACCCATCAAGCCCCCCGTGCTGCTCGCTCGTCTGCGTGCCTTGCAACGCCGTCAGATGCCGGACAGCAGTGTGTGCAGCTCACTGGAATTCGGTCATCTGAGCATCGATCGCAGTTGCCGCGAAGTGCGCCTGGCGGGCGAGGGCATCGAGCTCACCACCATGGAATTCGAACTGCTGTGGTTGCTGGCCAGCGCTGCCGGCAAGACGCTGTCCCGCGACGACATCCTCAACCGCATGCGCGGTATCGCCTTCGACGGCCTCAACCGCAGCGTCGACGTGTACATCAGCAAACTGCGCGGCAAGCTCAAGGACAACCCGCGCGAACCGGTGTGCATCAAGACCGTGTGGGGCAAGGGCTATCTGTTCAATCCGTTTGCGTGGGAGCTGTAGATGCTGCGGTTATTTTTGGGACTGTTTCTGGTGATGACGGTTGGCCTGGTACTGGGGCTGCAAACCGTCGAGCGCACGTTCGATGCGCTGCTCGACGGTCAGATGCGCAGCTACAACCAAGAGGCGGTGCGTGGTCAGGCCTGGTCGCTGGTCGAGCAATTGCGCGGCCTGGACAGTCCGGCCCGGGAGCGACAGCTGGAAGCCATACGCCCTCACTACGGTTTGGGCCTGGCTCTGGTCGAGACCGATCAATTGTCTCTGACCGATCAGGAACAAGCCGAGTTGACCCAGGGCCTGCTGGTGATGCGCGACAAGTACACGCAGTTCATCTCGCGCATTGACGACGGTTCGCAGTTGCTCAGCATCAAGCTGCCGGCCGAGCCGAGTCTGATGCCGTTCTACATTGCCGCGGCCTATCTGATGATCGCGGTGATGATCGGTTTTGTGTTGTTTTTCTGGGTGCGCCCGCACTGGCGCGATCTGGAGACACTGCGCCTGGCCGCCGAACGCTTTGGCGATAACGACCTGTCGGCGCGTATCCAGTTGTCCAAGCGCTCGAACATTCGTGACCTGGCCGAACACTTCAACCTGATGGCCGCGCGCATCGAGGGACTGATCGCCAACCAGCGCGAGCTGACCAACGCGGTGTCCCATGAGCTGCGCACACCCATCGCGCGGTTGTCGTTCGAACTCGACCAACTCAAGCAACAGCCCGACCCAACCCAGAGCCGCGAGTTGATCGCCGACATGTACGCCGACCTCGGCGAGCTGGAAGAAATGGTTTCCGAGTTGCTGACGTACGCCAGCCTTGAACGCGGTGCCACGGTGATTACTCGGGAGAACATTCAGGCCAGCCATTGGTTAGACAGCGTGGTGGGCAGCGTGACGCTGGAGGCTGAAGCCGCCGGGGTGCAATTGCTGATTGTCGAATGTCAGGTTGACGAAGTTCGTATCGAACCGCGCTTCATGGCCCGGGCAGTGATCAATTTGCTGCGCAATGCCATTCGTTATGCCGATCAGCGGGTGGAAGTGTCGTTGGTACGCACCGGTGATCATTACGAAGTGCAGGTCAACGATGATGGGCCGGGCGTGCCGCTGGACGGGCGGGAGAAAATCTTCGAACCGTTCTCGCGCCTCGATGCCAGCCGCGACCGCCGCACCGGTGGTTTCGGCCTGGGCCTGGCGCTGGTGCGGCGGGTGTCTCAATCCCATGGCGGGCAAGTGGAAGTGGCGGATTCTCCGTGGGGCGGGGCGTCGTTTCGCATGACCTGGGCGCATTTGGATTAGCGGCTCAAGCCCAGGCGTTCATGCCACTGGGCAATGGATTCTACCGGGTAGACCTCGAATTGCTGGTCCCCCGGATGCACCTCAACTTCCACCCACGGCGCCTTGGAGCCGAGCATCAGGTGCGTGTGCTCGGGCGGCACCGGCAACGGGGTGTCGATGGCCGAGGAAAACGGGTGAATCAGCTCCGGCCATTCAGGGCTGAACAGCCATAATCCAGAGCCGCACCGGGAACAGAAATGCCGCTCGGCGGTGCTGCGCCGGGCGCGCTTATCGCCTTCGTCCTTGAGCCGCGCATGGTAAATCGAGATGTGCTTGCGACCACGCACCTTGAGGCTCTGGGCGTCGCCCGCCAGGTTGATCGCATAACCGCCACCGCCCTGGGTCTTGCGACAGATGGGGCAGTAGCAACGCTGATAAGGGTAGGGGTGGGCGCTGGTCAGGCTGAACGACACCGCGCCGCAATGGCAGGAGCCTTCGAGCTGCATGGGAGCCTCCGACGGGGTTGGGATGACTCAAGACAGACTAGACCGTAAGCGTTTCTGCACTTGAATTTATGCCTGCGTTGTCGCGGTCTACCGGTTAGGCACCCGCCACAAATACCACGACGCCACCGTCCTATAAGGGCTCCATGCCAACCCGATATCAATCATCTGCTTGCGACTCGGCTGTTGTTCCAGCCCCTTCATCCGGCGATAACCCTCACGCACCCCGAAGTCATCGGCCGGCAAAACGTCTGGCCGCTCCAGGCTGTAGATCAGCAGCATTTCCACGGTCCAGCGGCCCACTCCGCGCAAGGTGATCAAACGCTCGATCAACGCTTCATCGTCCATCGCCAGCGCCGTGGCGTAGTCCGGCACCACGCCGTCCAGAGCCGCCTGGGCGATGCCCTGAATGGTTGCGATCTTGCTGGCGGAAAAGCCGCAACCGCGCATCTGCTCGAAGTCGGTCGCCAGGATCTGCTCGGGTCTGGGGAAGGTGCTCGCGGGAAACAATGCCAGCAGCCGGCCGACAATCGCATCGCCAGCCTTTGCATGCAGTTGCTGATAGGCAATCGCCCGCACCAGCGACTCATAAGGATCGCGCGCCGCATGGGGTTGATGCAGGCAAGGGCCGATGGCGCTGATGTGGCGCTGCCAGTCGGCATCGAGGGCCGAGAGGAATTGGCTGGCCAGTTGATAGGTGTCGGGCATGGAGCATCCTGAGGGGCGGGTGGCTGCGGGAAGACTAGTCGTCTCCCCGCAGCGCCGCACTCCATTGCTTGCGGTCAAACTTTGCCGGTCGGGGCCAGCAGGGCGTTCACTTGGCTGTAGGTGAAGGCCTTGAGGTGACTGCTGTCGAGCGTGCCGGTTTGCAGAAAGCTTTTGGCCAGGCCGGCCATGGCGCCGTAGAGGAATTCGGCGATGCCCGAGCCGGCGCTCAAACGGCGCACGCCAAGGGCTTGCAGTTCTTCAGGCGAAGGCAGGCCCGGGAAGCCGAGCACGTTCAGCGGCAGCGTCGTGCCGTGGCACAGGGCGTCGATCTCGTACGCCGCCGTGACGCCAGCGGCGAACAGTCCGTCGGCACCGGCCGCCTGATACAACGCGGCGCGTTTGAGCGTCTCGGCGACGCGATCTTCGGCCGGCACCAGGCCCCTGAGGTACACGTCAGTGCGGGCATTGATGAACAGCTTCACATCCCGGCGATTGGCAACCTGGCGCGCGATTTCGATCTTGCGGGCCAGCAGGTCGGGCGAGGCAGCACCGTCCTCGATATTGATCCCCACGGCACCGGCGGCGATCACCGCGTCGACCACTTGCGCAACTCGCTCCAGGTCATCGGAATAACCCGCCTCAATGTCCACGCTCAACGGCACGCTGATGACCCGGGCGATGGATTCGACGGTGGAAACCAGCCGCTCAAGCGGCAAGGTGTTGCCATCCGGATAACCATGCACCCAGGCCACCGCTGCGCTGCTGGTGGCCACGGCTTTGCTGCCCAGCTGTTCCACCAGTCGCGCCCCGGTGGCGTCGGCGACGTTGGTCAGAATCAACAGCCCGCTCTGGTGCAGTTGATGGAATTGAGTGTCGAGTGTGTCCATTGAATGTCCCTCCTTATGACTTTTTATTGAAAAACAATGGAGTGATCAGAATGCCAGTTGTTGGGTGATTTGCACCGCGGCGCTTTCCAGCCTGAGCAGAAACGCTTTACGCGGTTGTCCACCACCATAGCCGGTCAACGAACCGTCTGCGCCGATCACCCGATGACAGGGCAGCACGATCGCCAGACGGTTTTGTCCGTTGGCCATGCCCACGGCGCGACTGGCGCCGGGCTTGCCCAGTTGCGCGGCAATCGCGCCATAGGTGCTGGTCTGGCCGTAGGGGATCTTCATCAATTCGCTCCACACCTGCTTGGCGAACGCGCTGCCGGGCAGGTGCAGGGGCACGTTGAATTCGCTCCGTTTGCCGGCGAAGTATTGCGCCAGTTCCTCTTCGATCTGCTGTAAATGTCCGTTGTGTCCCGGGGCCACGGCGTAGCCATAATGGTTCTGCAGTTCTTCGATTTCCTTGGTCAATGCCGGTCGGTCGAGAAACTCCAATAGCACCAGCCCACGCCGTTCGGCCATGGCGATCATCGGTCCCAGTGGCGTGGTCAATCGGGTGAACAGCAACGGCTCGCTGTGGGCGGCGCGACCGGGGGTGATGTGGAATGACTTTTGAAACGCATCGCGAAAACCGCTCAAGGATTCATAGCCGGAATCGAACGCCGCGTTGTCGATGGAGTCGCCCTGTTTGATGCCACCGAGGGCGATGCCCAGGCGTCGGCTGCGCAACCAGGCATGAAAGGTCATGCCGAAATGCTGCTTGAACCAGCGCCGCAGTTTCAGCGGCTCGATGCCCTCGGCGAGCAATTGGGCATCGGTCCAGCGCTGGTCGGGGTCGGCGTCGACGGATTTCAGCAGTCGTTGCACCCAGTCCGGCGCAATGGCCGCGGCGTCCAGCGGCTTGCACCGCAGGCAGGCCCGATAACCCGCCGACATCGCCTCATCGGCATGGGCGAAGAACTCGACGTTTTCCGGCTTCGGCTTGCGCGCCGTGCAACTGGGGCGGCAGAAGATGCCGGTGGTTTTGACCGCGGTAAAGAACACCCCCTCGTAGGCGGTGTCGCGTTCGAGCATGGCGCGAACCATCTCGGCGTGGGGCGGAAGCACAGCGTTTTGTAGGTTCATGGGCTGAGCATAAGCCGCGTTGCCTGGCGCCTCTACCGGAAAATCGACAGAGAATTTTTGTACCCTGAGCTACAGTCATCGGGTCACCGGCAATGCTGTAAACGATATTTTCAGGAATCCATCCCAATGCAAGCATTCACGATTAAACACATCGATCACATCGTCCTGCGCGTCGAGGACCTCGAACGCAGCATCGCGTTTTACGGCGAGGTACTCGGCGCCGAACTGGTCAAGCGCCGCGACGATCTGGGCCTGGTGCATTTGCGTGCGGGCACCTCGATGATCGACCTCGTCGATATCCAGGGCGAACTCGGCCGCACGGGCGGGGCTGCCGCTGGTCGCGAACGGCGCAACGTCGATCACTTCTGCCTGCGCATCGAACCGTTTGACGAGGATGCGCTGGTCAGTCACTTGCAGTCCTTCGGCCTGAAACCCGAGAAAGCCGCCGTGCGTTTTGGTGCCGAAGGCAACGGGCTGTCGATCTATTGCTTCGATCCGGACGGCAACCAGGTCGAACTGAAAGGACCGTCCCAAGCGTAAAGGTCAGGCCCGTTTCGCCATCAACAGCACCGAAGCTGCCGCCGACAGCAACCCCGCGCAGCAACGGTTGAACATCCGCTTGCCCCGTGGTTCGGCGAACCAGCGGCGCATGTGCAGGCCCATGTAGGCGTAGGCGCTGATGGCAATCCATTCCAGCAGCAGGAACAACGCGCCGAGCACCGCGAATTGTGGCGCCACCGCCTGGGTCGGGTCGACGAACTGCGGCAGGAAGGCGGTGAACAGCAAAATGGCCTTGGGATTACCCGCTGCCACCAGAAACTCCTGCCGCGCCAGGGCCAGGATCCCCACCGGCGTGCCGGTGACGTGCTGCTCGGCCTCGGGATTGGCACGCCACAGTTGCCACGCCAGGTACAACAGGTAAGCGGCACCGATGATCTTGATCGCGTAGAACAGCCATTCCGAGGTTTTCAGCACCACCGACAATCCGGCGGCGGCCAGGCCAATCATCCCGGCAAACGCCAGCAAACGCCCGACGCCGGCCACACAGGCGCGACGATAGCCATAACGGGTGGCGTTGCTGACCGACAACAGATTGTTTGGGCCGGGGGTCATGTTCAGGGCGAAGCAGGCCGGCAAAAACAGGAGGAGGGTGGCGAGGTCCATGAACGGGGCTCCAGGAACGAGAGCGGTATTTTTATCACGGGTGGTTGGTGATTTGGCCCATACAGCGGTGGATGCAAATAGCCGTACAGAGAAAAACACGGGACAGAAAAACACGGGACAGACCACGATTGTTCGGCATCTGCCTTGAATCGTGGTCTGTCCCTTTTTGCGCTTTTTGCGCTACGCCGGACGCGGTGCTTCTACGGGCGGGGTGCCGTCGTGGAACATTGTCTTCAGTTGAGCACGCAGTTCTGGTGAATCGGTGTGCTTGTGAACACTGACCGCATGCTGTGCCGCGGCCTCCAGCAGTTCGTTTTCAGAGTCTGCGGACAGGGCGACCGAGCATTTGGACGCGCTTGGGAACTCGCGGCAGTCGATGTATTTACGCGCCATGATCTTCTCCTCCCTACGATGAAGGCAGGCTGTGGCCTGCGTGAACGATCACTCGACGCGCCCCGCATCGAGTGTGCCGACTCTTGAAGTATAGGCCCGCCATAAGGTGCCTCGTGACAGTCTTGCAACCTACAGGGCGCGACATGCATCGCGGAACAGGCAAGGGTTGTTTTCTTCAATACAGCATTTCCCAGGCTCTTTACCTTGAGCCCTGGTTCAACTGAATTGAAGAAGGTATGCAATGAGTCTGATTCTTTCCATGGCGGCGTTTGCCTTGGTCGCTTCCATTACACCGGGGCCGGTGAACATTGTGGCGTTGAGCTCGGGGGCGCAGTTCGGTTTTCGCGCCAGTCAGCGACATGTCGCCGGAGCAACGCTGGGTTTCGTTTTATTGCTGGTATTGATGGGATTGGGGTTGCATGAAGTATTGCGGTTGTGGCCGGCGCTGACGCAAGTGGTGCAACTGGCGGGTGTTGCGTTTCTGTTGTTCATGGCCTGGAAACTGGCGGCGGACGATGGTCGCATCGATGCGGATAAATCGCGCCGGGCGCCGTCGATGTTATATGGCGCGATGATGCAATGGCTCAATCCGAAAGCCTGGCTGGCCTGTGTAGCGGGCATGGGCGCGTTCGTCGCGGACGGTGAGGCGCGGCTGGTCTGGCAGTTTGCGGCGGTGTATCTGGTGATCTGCTATGTGTCTGTCGGCTGTTGGGCGTATGCCGGGACATGCCTGCAGGGTTATCTGAATAATCCTGTAGGCATGCGATGGTTCAACCGGCTCATGGCATTGTTGCTAGGGCTGAGTGCGGTGTATTTGTTGCTTTCCTAAGCAACATACCCTCAGTCATTCACCTTAATCGAGTCCGTGCAGCAAACTGAACTCTTGTTTTGTCAGCGGTGTGAACCGGTTGTTTCGAAGCTGGCTGATGGCATACAGGGCACGACCCGTACGGCCATTACCGTCGCCTAGACCGTGGAAACCTACGACGGTCGCCAGCAACTGTTTGTCGAAATGCTCATGACTGGAGTTCAGTGTTTTCAGATGTTGTTCCATCGCGGCGAATCCACTGATGTTGCTAGCGTATTTCTTGTCATTGACGCCCACGCGCACGACGTCCGAGGTGGCTGGCGCGATACGGGCATGCAGCTGTTTGATCACGGTCGGATCAGTCAGTGTTTTTTGATTGCCGGCGTACTCGCGCAGTACCGCAACGATGCTGTCGAGGTCGTTGCCAGGGGAGGTAGAACCATTGACGATCCAGGCGCCGGCCCTTTGCGAGTTATCGGTAAAGCCCATTGGATTGAAGGCTGATTCTGGCATGACCTGATTAAACGGTACCTTGCCCAGGTCTTGCTGTAATACGTTTTGTTGGTAATTCTTCATGTAGGTGACGTTTTTCGCTTCGACCTGGGCAAAGGTTGCCAGTGTATCGGCGTAACCTTGAGCACCGGATGCGGAGCGGGCGCTGGTGTAGCTGTATTGAGCTTTTTCCAGGACTGCCTTGAAAAGATCTTCAACAGGCGTTCGACCGATCAATCCCTGCAGATCTTGCGCTTGCTTGAGTCCGAGCGCCGATTCAACAAGCGCATTGTTGAACAGATGCTCCAGTTCGGACGGCAGAGCGCCATCTGGCAGTCGACTGTTCTTGTTGCCCAGGCGGGTCACAATCTGTTCAACGGTTTGAATGCTGTCGTCCTTGAACAGCGCTCGACCATGGGCAACCGTGTCCAGCGACATTCGAATCCGGGGGCCTGCGCCGGTATGGTTGATGGCCCGGAGCAGATCATAGCTGTTCGCGCCCGTCAGATAGCGCAACTGCCGCCGAGCCAGATACGGGGTGGAGAGCGCATGAGCGCCTAGTTTCTTCACGCCCCGAGCCAATAGTTTTCCGCCGCCCTTGAGCAGTTGAGGCACTCCGTCAATGGGGTTGAAAAGGCTGATGACAGTACTGCCAACAACTTTGGACGTGGAAAGGAGTTTGGAGACCAGGGTCGTGGCCTTGGCGCTGATAGCGGTAACTTTAATGCCGACGACGGCAAAGGAAACAGCGAGGGCCGCCGCGTCCATGACACAGCCGTGAATAGCGCGGTTTTGTCGGGCAGGAACCCCCGAGGAAAGCTCCTCGACGCATTCCTTGAACGGAATGATCAGGTTCAGAATGAATGTGAAGATGGCGTCGGTCTTTTCAATCGCTTTTTCCCGTCGTGTCTGATCGAGGCCCAGTTGCATCAGTTCATCTACAGTGAAATAGGGGTTCTCTTTTGCAATAAGGTCGCTGATTGCTTCTTTTCGCGTGGAACGAAAGTAACGGTTCGGCGAGGGGGTGCCTGCACTGGCCGACGATGGGTTGAATTCTCCGATCTTGCGGATAAAAAAGGCGGACCGGGAATAGCTGCGGGGGGCCGTGTTCGCTCGATAAGCCTGTATATCCAGACGGCCTTCCAAATGGTGTTTGTGGTTCACAAACGTCGCTACAGCGGACCCACTGGCCATGAAGAGAGGGCGAAACACTTCGCCAAGTTCCTCGCTGTATACGCATTCCGTCCTCATTGGAAACAGTTGATAACAACGAAGCTCTGAATCAAGTACCGCACAAATGAGAACGCCATAACGGCCCGTCTTCCCAGGGATGGGCGTCGCGGGTCTGACTACGCCCGTCGGGTTGGGAATATTGGTAAATCGGGTGGTGGTGTATTCCTGAACACAATAGATACCCAGGTGGCCGTCCTCAATGAACGACCTGTCCGTCGGGCTTAGTTGCGAGAAGGTAACGTTGATAATGGCCGCCAATGCTTCGGTCATTGAGTTGTGATGATTGTGGATCGCTTGCTGAAATTGATCCGCAACGGGGTACATGTCAGCCAGATCAGGAAAGGACTCGTAAATGCTGGTGCCTTTGGCTCGATCCCAATCCCGGGTGTGAAGCTCATCGCCCAGGTAAAGATCGACAACCGATACTCGCCTTCCCGCGCCGCCGCCCGTTCCGCGATGTTTGACCAACAGTTCCTCGGGGTCACAATCCGGCACTTGGGATTTCAGTTCTTTAAGCGCGAGCGCCTTGCGATGGGGCAGCGGTTTGCCCAGATCAATCAAGGCGCTCGTCATCATGTCCGCATGTTGCTTGTACTCATCCATCGCCACCGTAACGGCTTGCTGATTGAGGTTGCCCTCTGAATCCCGGGAGATCAGGTCGTTCATTAGCGCCCAGGTGATCACCGGGTCAGCCGAGTGTGCGGCAAACACTGCTTTGAGCTCGGGTGTCAATTGCGATGCGCGGGCGAACCCCAGCAGGTGTTGGTAGGCCATGCTCCGGGAAACACCGGGGGTGATCGCTTCGGCAAAGTGTACGGCCTGGGTGAAGACGACCCACGCCGGTGTGCCAATACGCAGATTGGACGGCAGTTCATCGGCAAGATATTCCGGCGCCATGCCACTCAGGACCCATTCCGCGACGAGCGGGGCAATCATGGCGTCGAGCTTGAGTTGGCTGACCAGATGCTGTTCAAGTTGCGTGCGGACCGCTGAGGGGGAAAGCAGCAAATGACGTTTCGAGTAGAGGTCAAAACCTGCAAACGAGGTATTGGCGCTGTCCAGTTCCGGATCAAGGTCAAGCAGCATCACCGCAATCATCAGCTGTTCGATGAACTGCTCGGTGGGCTTGGGGCCGTTTTCATCAGCGAACCAGCCTAATGCCGTCATGAACGCATGCCCATTATTCGCGCTCGACACTGCAATATCGATCAACCGTGTCAGACGGTAACCTTGGCTGGTGGGCAGTTTGTCGGCGGAAAAGCTTTCAAGTTTCAGCGCATGGCCATAAAGCGAAACCAAAGGAAGTTCGCCTCCGGTTTCTTCCTCGATCACATCGCGAATGAGGGCGCGATTTTTCTCCGTGAGTTCGAACGGTGAGTCTTTGGGAGGGCTCAGCAACTCCCAGTAGTTCCCATAGGGCGACGGTGCTGGAAGGGGGGTGACATTCAGTAAATCAATTAACTCTTTTGCACTTTCCACGCTGGCCGGGAGTGGCAAGCTGTGAAAACGCAACCACTGACTTATTGTGATTTTTTCGGTGGACGTCACCCATCCGCCAGTCAGCTTGGCACTGCCTGAAAGGAGGCGTAGTTGTTCATCGATATCGGCAACGCCAGTGAAGTGATGGGCGATATCGTTACGCTCGGAGAAGAAGCTGACAGTGATCAGCTCACCGTTGGTTTCACGGGTACTGATGTTGTCATAGGAATAAAAGAGTTGGCCGTGTTCATTGACATGAAAGATGTTTGTTCGGGAGATGCCTTGTTCGACCGCGATTTTTTTGAAGTCGGGTTGCCGGCTGAGCCTCGCCAGGCAGGTAGTAGCTGGACGATGTAGTTGGGAGAAGTCGGAATTCGGGTCACAGGTAACTGATACACGATCCCACGACCATCCAACGGTTGCCATTACGTCTTCATCGCTGAGGAAGTTGGCGATGGCTTCAATGACTAATTGTTTTTCGCGTTGGTTGCTGGAATGAAATACGTTGTTGTTCGGCGTGTTCAAGTAAGAAGCTCCATCTTCTGATATTGGGTTGTAGCGTGGGAAGGGAGCTTAAATAAGAGTTTGGAGTGTTGTCATATTAGTTATATGACTTTGTATGAATTTTACCGGCATGGCTCGTGGGTTTATATTAACTAACCTGTTTTTGACAGGGGGCGCATGTCGACATATTAACTTACCCGCGATATTGCCCTGGTGTCGCCGCCAGATGTTGCTTGAACGCCCGCTGAAAATGCGCCTGATCAGCAAATCCGGCCTCCAATGCGACATCGGCGATCAGCCTGCCGCTACGCAGTCGATCCCGGGCGAACTGGATGCGCCGGTTGACCAGAAATGCATGGGGCGTCATGCCGTAATGCTGTTTGAAGGCGCGGATAAGGTAGGACGGCGACAGTTGCGCCGCTTCGCAAATGTCTTCGAGCTTGAGCTGATGCGTGCAGTTATCGCGGATGTAGTCGGCGGCCCGTTCGAGCTTGAAATTGGGTTCGCGCAGCGGTTGATCGACCGGGTTGAGCCGCTGTTGCACCTCGGTGAAAAACTCCACCGCCGCGCTGTGTTTGCGCAGCACGTCTTGCTGCTGATCGATCAACACCTCGTATACGCTCCTCAGGCCGGCGAACAGCTCGAGATCGCGATTGTGGGTGATGGAAAACCGGCGAAACGCCGAATCCTGGCTGAAGCCGAGCTGATGCTGCAAGTCAGTCAGCCAAGGCGTCTCGACGTACAGCATCAGGTACGACCAAGGCTGGTCATCGATCGGATTGCAGGCATGCACATCGCCGGGGTTCATCAACACCACGGTGCCGGCGCTGACCTGAAACTCCGATTGCTCATGGATGTAGGTACTGCGCCCAGCGGTGATAGCACCGATGGAAAAGTGTTCGTGGGAATGCCGGGCGTAGCAGACCTCGCGGCCGTCGGCGATGGAGCGGGCTTCGATGAAGGGCAGGGCGTCGTCGCGCCAGAAACGCGGGGCTTTGTCTGCATCTTTGGCGACGGTGTGCTTCATCTCGATGTCCTTGGCGGGCCAGTGCCTGAGTGTATTAGCTCTGGCCCGCGAAGGCTCGTTCCAGTTCGGCGATGTCGAGCTTTTTCATTTGCAGCATCGCTTGCATCGCGCGCTGGGACTTGTGCGTATCGGGGTCTTGCATCATGTGCATCAGCGCGATCGGCACGATCTGCCATGACACGCCGAATTTATCCTTGAGCCAGCCACATTGCTGCGCCTGCACAGGCCCACCGGCGGACAGGTTGCCCCAGAAGTGGTCGACTTCCTCCTGATTCTGACAATTGACCTGGAACGACACCGCTTCGTTGAAGGTGAACACTGGCCCGCCATTGAGACCGGTGAAGGTCTGGCCATCAAGCTCGAAGCTGACCGTCATCACCGAACCTTCCGGGCGGCCGTGGATTTCCTGACCGGCCTTGCCGTAATGGGTGATGGCGGTGATTTTCGAGTGATCGAAGATCGAGCAATAGAATTTCGCCGCCGTTTCGGCCTGATCGTCAAACCACAGGCAGGGCGTGATTTTTGGAAAGCGTTGCATGGCGGTTGTCCTCGGCAGGTTGAACACACTGGATTATCAGATTAGCCAGTCCGCAGTAGACGGGTGGCGCCGTAGATCGACAAGTCCGTAGCAGCTGCCGAGCTGCGCGAGGCTGCTGCTACGGGACGGGAGCGACCGGTGGTCGATGAACATGGCTTGTGGGTCAAATTGCGCTTAGCTGTAGGGATGACCCAAGGCGCCGCGTAGGTATTTCGCTGCCACAGCGGCGCCCCTTCAGAACACCGTGAGTCTGAGGAAATCAGCCATGCTGACCCTGAATATCAATGGCAAGGACCAGGAACTGGATGTCCCCGCGGACATGCCGTTGCTCTGGGTTCTGCGCGATGTCGCGCACCTGACGGGCACCAAATTCGGTTGCGGCATGGCCCAGTGTGGCGCCTGCACCGTACACGTCGACGGCGCGCCGCTGCGCTCTTGCATCACGCCCGCCACGGCGGTGGCCCACGGGCAGAAAATTCTCACCATCGAAGGCCTGTCCAGCGACGGCTCGCACCCGGTGCAACAGGCCTGGGCCGAACTCGATGTGGTTCAGTGCGGTTATTGCCAGTCCGGGCAGATCATGTCGGCGGCCGCGTTGCTGGCGAAGATCCCCAAGCCTACCGACAGCGACATCGACCAGGCGCTGTCCGGCAACATTTGCCGCTGCGGCACCTACCCAAGAATCCGCGCCGCGGTCAAACGCGCCGCCGAGATCGGGTGAGGCGACGTTGAAGCCACGTTGAAGGGAGTCTGAGCAATGAACAGCATCAACCCTGTTTCGCGTCGCGGTTTTCTCAAGGGCAGTGCCGTGTTGGGAGGCGGTCTGGTGGTGGCGTTTGTCATTCCTGGCGGCCATCGCTTCGCCTTCGGTGCCGAGAATCAAGGAGAGGTGTTCGCGCCCAATGCCTTTTTACGCATCGGCAACGACAACAGCGTCACTGTGCTGCTCGGCCATTCGGAAATGGGCCAGGGCATCTGGACCGGCCTGACCATGTTGATCGCCGAAGAACTGGACGCCGATTGGTCGAAAATACGCGTCGAACACGCGCCAGCCTCGGCTGCCGAGTATGGCCTGCCGGCGTTTGGCGGGATGCAAATCACCGGCGGTTCGACCTCGACCTGGATGGAGTTCGATCGCTATCGTCAGGCCGGCGCAGCGGCGCGCTTGATGCTGATCGACGCGGCAGCCAAGCGCTTCGACATGGCGCCTTCGCAGATTCGCACCGAATCGGGCGTGGTCATTGCCGGCGACAAACGCGCCACTTACGGCGAACTGGCGGATGACGCCGGCAAGTTGCCGGTACCGGATCCAGCCTCGATCAAGTTCAAGGAAGCCAAGGACTGGAAGGTCATCGGCAAACCCACCAAGCGCCTCGATACCCCGGAGAAAATCACCGGGCAGGCCAAGTTCGGCATGGACGTGCAATTCGACGGGCTCATGACTGCGGTGGTCGCTCGGCCGCCAGTGTTCGGTGGTAGCGTCAAATCCTTCGAAGGCGCCGAGGCGCTGGCGGTGCCTGGCGTGCACAAAGTGGTGCAGGTGCCCACGGGAGTCGCGGTGATTGCCGATCATTATTGGGCGGCGAAGCTGGGGCGCGATGCGCTGAAGGTTGTATGGGAACCGGGGCCGAACGCCGGGCTCGACAGCCAGCAACTGCTGGAAAGCTTCCGTAAACTCGCCGCCACCCCCGGGACCTCGGTCAGCCAGGCCGGGGACGCGACGGTGATGTTGGGCAGGGCGGCGAAGACTATCGAGGCCGAATACAGCGTGCCGTACCTGGCCCACGCGCCGATGGAACCGCTCAATTGCACGGTGAAAATCACCAAGGACAAATGCGAAATCTGGACCGGCACGCAGTTCCAGACCCTGGATCAGATGATCGCGGGGAAGATCACCGGGCTCAAACCCGAACAGGTCGAGATCCACACCCAATTCCTCGGTGGCGGCTTCGGGCGTCGGGCCAACCCGACCTCGGACTTTGTCAACGAGGCGGTGTACGTCGCCAAAGCGGCGGGCGAACCGGTGAAAACCGTCTGGTCCCGAGAGGATGACATTCGCGGCGGTTACTATCGCTCGGCATTCCTGCATCAGGCACGCATCGGGTTGGACGCCGACGGTATGCCGATCGCCTGGAAGCATATGCTGGTCGGGCAGTCGATCATGGCCGGCACGTCGTTCGAGGCGACCATGGTCAAGGACGGTGTCGACAAAACCTCCGTCGAAGGTGTGGCCGACAGTCCTTATTTTGAGGGGCTGGCCAATCACCTGATCGACCTGCATTCCCCGCAAACCGGCATCAGCGTGCTGTGGTTGCGGTCGGTGGGGCATACCCATACGGCATTCGTCATGGAGTCGTTGATCGATGAGCTGGCAGAGGCGGCCGGCAAGGATCCGGTGGAATACCGACGAACCTTGCTCAAGGCGCATCCACGGCATCTGGGGGTGCTGAATCTGGCGGTGGAGAAAGCCGACTGGAAAGCGCCGTTGCCGGACGGCCACGCATTGGGCGTGGCGGTGCATGAGTCTTTCGGCAGCTACGTCGCCCATGTGGCGGAGGTGTCGCAGGACAACCTGGCGATTCGCGTACACCGGGTGGTGTGTGCGGTGGATTGCGGCATTGCGGTCAACCCGCAGAGCATCGCCGCGCAGATGGAGTCAGGCATCACCTTCGGTCTCGGATTTACCTTGCACAGCAAACTGACGTTCAAGAACGGCCAGGTGCAGCAATCCAATTTTCACGACTATCAGGTGTTGCGCCTGAACGAAATGCCCGTGGTCGAAGTGCATATCGTCCCCAGCACCGACAAACCCGGCGGCATCGGCGAGGTTGGTGTACCGCCCGTGGCGCCGGCCGTGGCGAACGCGGTGTTTGCCCTGACCGGGCAGCGTCTGCGGGAACTGCCGCTGCAATTGTCAGGGGTGTGACATGAAACGACATTTGTTGCTGGGCGCGGTGGTGTTGATCGGGCTGACTGGCTATGCCTCGGACCTGTTCGCTGATGATAAAGAGGCGCTGAAGGCGTTTGACACAGTACAGAAGGTGTTCCAGAGCCCGCGCTGTCAGAACTGCCATATCCCCGGCGATTCGCCTTTACAGTTCGACGCCGGCAATCCTCACGCGATGAGGGTGGTTCGCGGGATGGATGGCAAAGGGGCGGCCGGTCTGCCGTGTGCCAGTTGCCATGCCGACAGCAATCCGCCCGCCAGTTATGGGCCTCACACACCGCCCGGAGCGCCGCATTGGAGCCTGCCGCCAGCCGCGCACAAAATGGCCTGGATCGGCCTGCCGCCCGACAGGTTGTGCGCAATGATCAAGGATCGTTCCAGTAATGGCGATCGTGATTTTGCGGCACTGATCAAACATGTCAGCGAGGACAAACTGGTGCTCTGGGGCTGGCATCCAGGTGAGGGACGGACGCCGGTGCCGGTGCCCCACGACATTTTCGTCACCCAGTTCAAACTCTGGGCGGACGCTGGAGGGCCGTGTCCGGTGGCGGGTAGCTGACCAGCGGCGCGTTTATAGGGAGTCAAACCGGGTGTGAACGACTCTAACGTTTATATCCATCAAGGGAGTGAGTAATGCTAACCCCAGAAAAACCGCTCAAACCCGGCGTGGGCACGCCGAACGTCCTCGACGGCGCCGTGCAGGACCGCGATGTACTGCGCGACCTGGCGCGCAAGGCCGAGCAAGAACTGATGGGCGTGCAGATGGCGAGCATGGATGAGTTGACGCTGCTGTCCAATCGTCATGGCTTCGAGGCTCTGGCCCAATTGGCGCTGGAGGCTTGTCGGCAGTTGGGCCAACCTGCGACCCTGTTGTTTTTCGACCTTGACGACTTCAAGCGCATCAACCGGTTGTATGGGCGTGCCGAGGGCGACAACGCCCTGAAAACCTTTGCCGACGTGCTGCGCATCGCTTTTCGTGAAAGCGATGTGATCGGTCGGCTGGGCAGCGATGAGTTTGCTGCCTTGTTGACCGGCGCCAACACGGTGGAGATTGCCGCAATCAGGGCGCGCCTCGAAGAAATACTCGATGAGCGTAATGCCACGGTGCATCGTGGCTATGACATTCGCTTCAGTGTCGGGCAGATCGAGTTTGATGCTCAGCTAACCCAAACGGCGCAAGATCTGCTGGCTCTGGTCGATAAGGCGTTGCGTGCCCGACAGTTCGAAGCTCGTCATTCTTGAATGGCGCCTTGCAAAACCGCTGCAACGTGCTCGGCCGTTCGTAACAGCCGACCATCCTCTCTGAACCTTCCGATCATCTGTAGCCCGACAGGCAACATGGCTTGGCCGGGCCTCAGCGGTATGTTCAGTTGCGGCCAGCCAAACGCCCCCCAGAACTTGATGAAATCCGACGGTCCGGTGCTTTCCAGGCCGACCGGCGCGACCATCCCGCAAGAGGCGCCGAGCATGGCGTCGAAGGGGTGGCAAAGCTCGCTCAAGCGTGGGGCAAGATCAGCCAGGCGCGCCTTGGCAGCGGATTCCTGTTGCCAGGTTGTGGTTGCCGCCCGCTCGAACATGGCCAGGGTCGAAGGGCTCAATTGTGTTCGGTGTTGTTGAAACTCCTTTGCCAGCGAGCGGGCACCTTCGCAATCGTTAATCAACTGATGATCGTCGAATACACCGGCAAACTCATCCGGCAGCCGTACGTCGCTCACGTGATGGCCGGCGCTGCGCAACTGATCCACCGCCTGTTCCAGGGCAAGGACCACGTCGGGGTCCACTTGATCCCAGCGCGACGTGCGGCAGAACCCCAAGTGCAGCGGACGCCGCTCGATGTCCGGCATCACAAACCCGGGAATCAACACGCGCGCTACCAGGTGCAGGTCGCGCACTGACTGGCCATACCAACCCACGGTGTCGAAGCTCGGCGCCAACGGTTTTACCCCTTCCAGCGACACCAGGCCCAGCGACGGTTTGAAAGCGAAGAGGCCGCAGTAGGATGCCGGCTTGAGCAACGAGCCAGCGGTCTGGGTGCCCAGCGCCAGGGCAAAGAACCCTGCAGCCATCCCGGCCGCCGAGCCAGCGCTGGAGCTGCCCGGCGTTCGCGTAAGGTCGTGGGGATTGCGGGTTGGACCGGTGTGCATGTACGCAAACTCGGTGGTATGGGTCTTGCCCATGATCAGCGCCCCGGCCTGGCGCAGCAGCGTCACGACGTGGGCGTCCCGGGAGGGTTGATGGTCGGTATAGATGGGTGAATAGAACTGCGTGGGGTGGGTCGCAGTGTCGAAAATGTCCTTGATGCCCACGGGAACGCCGGCCAGCAGACCCTGGCCGTTGTGCTGCGCCGCATCAGCGCGGACCTGCCGGGCGTTGAACGAGACAAAAGCCCGGATATCCGGCTCTTGCGCCTGAATGCGTTGAAGAAAGGTTTCGACGACGATGGCAGCGGTGGTCTCGCCATTGACCACCGCTTCACTGAGGGTGGTGGCGTCAAGGGGCAGGCGGATCATTTGGCGAACAACTGATTGATATTTTTGAACGCCTTGAACTCCAGAGCATTGCCGCAGGGATCGAAAAGAAACATCGTGGCTTGTTCGCCCACCAATCCCTGAAACCGGATGCCCGGCTCGATCACGAAGTGTGTACCCAGGGCTTTCAGGCGTTCGGCCAGCGCCTCCCATTCTTCCATCGGCAATACCACACCGAAATGCGGCACCGGTACGTCGTGGCCGTCCACGGCGTTGGTATGGGCGGCTTCCTGGGAAGCATTTTTCGGGGCCAGATGAATCACCAGTTGATGGCCGAAAAAGTTGAAATCGACCCAGTGATCGCTGGAGCGACCTTCTTCCAGGCCGAACACTTCACCATAGAAACGCCGGGTAGCGTCCAGATCGTAAACCGGGATGGCCAAATGAAAAGGGGACAGTTGCATCGGATGTGCCTCGACGGGTTGAGCGTTGAGGCTGAGTTTAGTCCTGTGCTTTTTGATTAAAAGACGATAATTTTTGCAGCGAGCTCAAATTATTTCGATCAATTGGGGGCCGTATGCTGCGGGAACTGAAAACCTTCATTGCCGTGACGCGCCATGGCACGTTCGCAGCGGCAGGCATGCACATCGGCCTGACTCAGTCGGCGGTCAGCGCGCAGATCCGCAATCTGGAGCAGGCGTTGGGCATCCGTCTGTTCGATCGCACCGGGCGTCAGGCGCTCCTCAATGCCGCAGGGCAGCGAGCGTTGCCGATGGCTCAGGAAATGCTCGAGATCTTCAGTCGCATGGCCGTCAGTGATGACATCAGCGAGTTTCGTGGCGAATTGAAGATCGGCGCGGTGGCCACCGTCCAGACCGGTTTGTTGCCACGGGCGCTGTTGCGACTCAGGCAACAGGCGCCGTTGCTGGAGGCGAAACTGGTGCCGGGGGTATCCCTGAACCTGCTGAGCCAGGTGGACACTGGCGAAGTGGACCTGGCGATTCTGATCAAGCCGCCGTTTGAATTGCCCAAGGAATTATCGGTGCAAGTCATTCGCCGGGAGCCGTTTGTGCTGATCGTGCCGGCCGACCTTGAGGGGGATGACCCGCTGCAGTTACTCGCCAGCCATCCTCACGTACGCTACGACCGCAATTCATTCGGTGGGCGATTGGTGACGCGTTTTTTGCGCGAGCAGCAGATTGATGTACAGGTGGCTCTGGAGCTGGATGAGCTGGAAGCCATTGTCAAGATGGTGGAATGCGGGCTGGGTGTTTCGCTATTGCCCGAGGCGGGGCTGTGGCTTGAGCATGGGGCGAAGGTCAGGATCATCCCGCTGGGAGAGCTGACGTTCTACCGGGAGATCGTGCTGTTGCAGCGTTATAGCCAGCGTACACAGCCGATCCAGCAGTTGTTTGCTCAGTGTTTGTTGTGAAGATCGTTTGAATTTGAGGGCACAAAAAACCCGCCTGAAGAGGCGGGTTTTTTAACGGCTAACCGAAGATCACTCTTCGATGTTGCCCATGGCGGTGGTGTTGAAGCCGCCGTCTACGTACATGATTTCGCCGCTGATGCCGGACGCCAGGTCCGAGCACAGGAAGGCGCCGGCGTTGCCGACTTCTTCGATGGTGACGTTACGACGCAGCGGGGTTTGCGCTTCGTTGGCGGCCAGCATTTTGCGGAAGTTCTTGATGCCGGAAGCGGCGAGGGTGCGGATCGGGCCAGCCGATACGCAGTTGACGCGGGTGCCGTCCGGGCCCAGGGAGCCGGCCAGGTAACGTACGCCAGCTTCCAGGGAAGCCTTGGCCATGCCCATTACGTTGTAGTTCGGCATGGTGCGCTCGGCGCCCAGGTACGACAGGGTCAGCAGGCTGCCATTGCGGCCTTTCATCATTTCGCGACCAGCCTTGGCCAGGGCCACGAAGCTGTAGGCGCTGATGTCGTGAGCGATGCGGAAACCTTCACGGGTGGTGGCTTCGGTGAAGTCGCCGTCCAGTTGGTCGCCCGGGGCGAAGCCGACGGAGTGCACGATGCAGTCCAGGCCGTCCCACTTCTTGCTCAACTCTTCGAAGACCTTGGCGATTTCGGCATCGCTGGCCACGTCGCACGGGAAGCACAGCTCAGGGCTCGAACCCCAGCCCTGTGCGAATTCTTCGACACGACCCTTGAGTTTGTCGTTCTGATAAGTGAAGGCAAGCTCAGCGCCCTCGCGATGCATGGCGGCAGCGATGCCGGATGCGATGGACAGCTTGCTGGCGACACCGACGATCAGTACGCGCTTACCGGCGAGAAAACCCATGTGTTGCTCCTCTCTTTCAGGTTTATTGCGCAGTGGCTGGTGCCAGAAAAGCGGCTTCCAGCAACTGCTGTGTATACGGATGTTGGGGGGCGGCAAAGATACTTTGCGCGTCTCCCTGTTCGACCACTTGGCCATGCTTGACCACCATCAGCTGGTGGCTCAGCGCTTTGACGACAGCCAGGTCATGGCTGATAAACAGATACGTCAGGTTGTACTTGGTTTGCAGTGAACGTAGCAGCTCCACCACTTGGCGTTGCACGGTGCGGTCGAGGGCCGAAGTCGGCTCGTCCAGCAGAATCAACGCCGGTTTTAGCACTAAAGCCCGGGCAATGGCGATTCTCTGCCGCTGCCCACCGGAAAATTCATGGGGGTAGCGGTGCCGGGTTTCCGGGTCCAGGCCTACCTCCTTGAGTGCCGCAATAATCGCTTGTTCCTGCTCGGCCTCGGTGCCCATCTTGTGGATCCGCAGGCCTTCGCCGACGATCTGGCTCACGCACATCCGTGGGCTCAGGCTGCCGAAAGGGTCCTGGAACACCACCTGCATTTCCCGCCGCAGCGGCCGAACCTGTTGCTGCGTCAGGCAGTCTAGCTGCTTGCCTTCAAAACGGATTGCCCCTTTGCTGCCGATCAGCCGCAAAATCGCCAAACCGAGCGTCGACTTGCCGGAACCGCTTTCTCCCACAATCCCCAGAGTCTGTCCCTGGGGCAGGCTGAAATTGATGCCGTCCACCGCCTTGATGTGGTCGACGGTCTTTTTCAGAAAGCCTTTCTTTATCGGGAACCAGACTTTCAAGTCCTCGACCTGCAGCAATGGCGGGCCAATTACATTGGTCGCAGGCTTGCCGCTGGGCTCCGCTGCCAGCAGTTCCCGGGTGTACGGATGCTGCGGCGCGCGGAACAATTCTTCGCACGATGCCTGTTCGACGATGCAACCACGCTGCATGACACATACGCGATGCGCAATTCTTCGTACAAGGTTCAAATCGTGACTGATCAGTAACAGCGCCATGCCCAGGCGGGCCTGCAATTCCTTGAGCAATTCGAGGATTTTCAGCTGAACAGTCACGTCCAGAGCGGTGGTCGGTTCGTCGGCGATCAGCAGTTCCGGCTCGTTGGCCAGGGCCATGGCGATCATGACCCGCTGGCGCTGGCCACCGGACAATTCGTGGGGCAGGGCCTTGAGACGCTTCTCGGGTTCCGGGATGCCGACCATCTCCAGCAGCTCCAGCGTGCGCCTGGTCGCGACTTTGCCGGTCAGGCCCTTGTGGATGCCCAATACCTCGTTGATCTGCTTCTCGATCGAGTGCAGTGGGTTGAGCGAGGTCATCGGCTCTTGAAAGATCATCGCGATCCGGTTGCCGCGGATGTGGCGGATGGTTTTCTCTTTCAGCTCCAACAAGTTCCGGTCGGAATAGGTGATGGTGCCGGACGGATGCCGGGCCAGCGGATAGGGCAGCAGCCGCAGGATCGAGTGGGCAGTCACCGATTTGCCGGAGCCGCTTTCACCCACCAGCGCCAGGGTTTCGCCGCGCTTGATGTCGAAGCTGACGCCTTCGACCACCCGCTGAACGTGCTCGCCAACGACAAATTCGACGGCCAGGTCGCGCACTTCGATCAGATTGTCCTGATTCATTTCACTTCCTCGGGTCGAAGGCATCGCGAGCGGACTCGCCGATGAATACCAGCAAACTCAACATCAACGCCAGCACCGCAAACGCACTCATACCGAGCCACGGCGCTTGCAGGTTGGATTTGCCCTGGGCCACCAACTCACCCAGCGACGGGGCGCCCGGCGGCAAACCGAAGCCGAGGAAGTCGAGGGCGGTCAGCGTGCCGATGGCGCCGGTCAGGATGAACGGCATGAAGGTCATGGTCGAGACCATGGCGTTGGGCAAAATGTGGCGGAACATGATCGCACCATTCTGCATGCCCAGCGCCCGGGCCGCGCGCACGTATTCCAGATTCCGCCCGCGCAGGAACTCCGCGCGCACCACATCCACCAGGCTCATCCACGAAAACAGCAACATGATCCCCAGCAGCCACCAGAAGTTCGGCTGCACGAAACTGGCGAGGATGATCAGCAGGTACAGCACCGGCAGCCCGGACCAGATCTCCAGGAAACGCTGCCCGGCCAGGTCGACCCAGCCGCCATAAAAGCCCTGCAAGGCGCCGGCGATCACGCCGATGATCGAGCTGAGGATGGTCAGCGTCAAAGCGAACAGCACCGAAATCCGGAAACCGTAAATCACCCGGGCCAACACGTCGCGGCCCTGGTCATCGGTGCCCAGCAGGTTGTCGGCGGACGGCGGCGCGGGGGCCGGGACTTTCAGGTCGTAGTTGATGCTCTGGTAGCTGTAGGGGATCGGCGCCCACACCACCCAGGCGTCCTTGGCCTTGAGCAGTTCGCGGATGTACGGGCTCTTATAGTTGGCTTCCAGCGGGAATTCGCCGCCGAACGCGGTTTCCGGATAGCGCTTGAGCGCCGGGAAGTACCAGGCGTTGTCGTAATGCACCACCAGCGGTTTGTCGTTGGCGATCAGCTCGGCGCCGAGGCTTGCGCCGAACAGAATCAGAAACAGCCACAACGACCACCAACCTCGCTTGTTGGCCTTGAACAGCTCGAAACGTCGGCGATTGAGAGGGGACAGGTTCATCTCAATGCTCCCTGCTTTCGAAATCGATGCGCGGATCGACAAGGGTGTACGTGAGGTCGCCGATCAGCTTGAGCACCAGCCCCAGCAGCGTGAAGATGAACAGCGTGCCGAAGACGATCGGGTAGTCGCGGTTGATCGCTGCTTCGAAACTCATCAGGCCGAGGCCGTCGAGGGAGAAGATCACTTCCACCAGCAATGAGCCGGTGAAGAAGATCCCGATGAGCGCTGAAGGGAAACCAGCGATCACCAACAGCATCGCGTTGCGAAACACATGGCCGTAGAGCACGCGGTGACGGGTCAGGCCCTTGGCTTTGGCGGTGACCACGTATTGCTTGTTGATTTCGTCGAGGAAGCTGTTTTTGGTCAGCAGCGTCATGGTCGCGAAGTGGCCGATCACCAGTGCAGTGACCGGCAGAGCCAGGTGCCAGAAATAATCGAGGATCTTGCCGCCGGTGCTGAGCTCATCAAAGTTGTTCGAGGTCAGGCCCCGTAGCGGGAACCAGTCGAAATAGCTGCCGCCGGCGAACACCACAATCAGCAGGATGGCGAACAGGAACGCCGGGATCGCGTAACCGACGATGATCGCCGAACTGGTCCACACATCGAAGTGGCTGCCGTGTCGCGTCGCCTTGGCGATCCCCAGCGGGATCGACACCAGGTACATGATCAGCGTGCTCCACAGCCCGAGGGAGATCGACACCGGCATCTTTTCCTTGATCAGGTCGATGACCTTGGCGTCGCGGAAGAAGCTGTCGCCGAAATCCAGGGTGGCGTAGTTCTTGATCATGATCCACAAGCGTTCCGGCGCCGATTTGTCGAAGCCGTACATGTGCTCGATTTCCTTGACCAGCGCCGGGTCCAGGCCCTGGGCGCCGCGATAGGCGGAACCTGCCACCGACACTTCGGCTCCGCCGCCGGCAATGCGGCTGGTGGCGCCTTCGAAGCCTTCGAGTTTGGCGATCATCTGTTCCACCGGCCCACCGGGGGCGGCCTGGATGATCACGAAGTTGATCAGCAAAATGCCAAACAGGGTCGGGATGATCAGCAGCAGTCGCCGAAAAATATACGCCAGCATCTGATTACTCCGTGCCCGCAGGGTCGGCTTGCAGTTTTGTTTCGACTTCTATCGCAGGTGTCGCGTCGGGTTTGACCCACCAGGTATTGATGCCGATGTCATATTTGGGTGAAACCTTCGGGTGGCCGATGTGGTTCCAGTACGCCACGCGCCAGGTCTTGATGTGCCAGTTGGGGATCACGTAATAGCCCCATTGCAGCACCCGGTCCAGCGCCCGGGCGTGGGCCACCAGGCTTTTGCGCGAATCGGCGTTGATCAGTTGCTCGACCAGTTGGTCCACCACTGGGTCTTTAAGGCCCATGGAGTTGCGGCTGCCGGGTTTGTCGGCGGCGGCAGTCATCCAGAACTCGCGCTGTTCGTTACCCGGTGAGTTGGATTGCGGGAAACTGCCGACGATCATATCGAAGTCCCGGGAGCGTACGCGGTTGATGTACTGCGAGACGTCGACCCGACGGATCACCAGATCGATGCCCAGGTCGCTGAGGTTGCGCTTGAACGGCAGCAGCACCCGCTCGAACTCGGTCTGGGCCAGCAGGAACTCGATGGTCACCGGTTTGCCGGTGGCGTCGACCATCTTGTCGTCGACGATCCGCCAGCCGGCCTCTTGCAGCAGTTGATAGGCTTTGCGCTGCTGGGTGCGGATCATGCCGCTGGCGTCGGTCAGCGGGTTCTGGAACGCCTCGCTGAACACTTGCTCGGGAATCTTGCCGCGGAACGGGTCGAGAATCGCCAGTTGATCGGCGTCCGGCAGGCCAGTGGCGGCCATTTCCGAGTTTTCGAAGTAACTGCGGGTACGCACGTAGGCGCCGTTGAACAGTTGCTTGTTAGTCCACTCGAAGTCCAGCAACAGGGTCAGCGCCTGGCGCACGCGCACATCCTGGAACACCGGACGACGCAGGTTGAACACGAAGCCTTGCATGCCGGTGGGGTTGCCGTTGGGGATTTCTTCCTTGATCAGCCGCCCTTCGGTCACCGCCGGAATGTTGTAGGCCTTGGCCCAGTTTTTCGCGGATATTTCCAGCCAGTAGTCGAACTGACCGGCCTTGAGTGCTTCCAGTGCGACGGTGTTGTCGCGGTAATAGTCAGTGGTCATCACATCGAAGTTGTAGAACCCGCGATTGACCGGCAGGTCCTTGCCCCAGTAATCCTTGGCTCGTTCATAGCGCACCGAACGCCCGGCCTTCACTTCGCTGACTTTGTACGGGCCGCTGCCCAGCGGCAGTTCCAGGTTGCCCTTGTTGAAGTCGCGGGTGGCCCACCAATGCTTGGGCAATACCGGCAATTGGCCGAGGATCAGCGGCAGTTCGCGGTTGTTGGTGTGCTTGAACTTGAACAGCACGGTGAGCGGGTCTTCGGCGATCGCTTCTTCCACGTCGCTGTAATAGCCGCGGTAGAGCGGGGCGCCGTCCTTGATCAGGGTCTGGAAGCTGAACACCACGTCTTCGGCGCGCACCGGGTGGCCGTCGTGAAAACGAGCTTCGGGACGCAGGTAGAAGCGCACCCAGCTGTTGTCCGGGGCTTTCTCGATTTTGCCGGCGATCAGGCCGTATTCAGTGAAGGGTTCATCCAGACCCTGTTTGGCCAGGGTGTCGTAGATCATGCTGATGTCGTCGGCCGGCACGCCTTTGCTGATGAACGGATTGAGGCTGTCGAAGCCACCGAACCCGGCCTGACGGAAGATCCCGCCCTTCGGCGCGTCGGGGTTCACGTAATCGAAGTGCTTGAAGTCGGCCGGGTATTTCGGCGGCTCGTTGTACAGGGTCAAGGCGTGTTGCGGGGCGGCGCAGGCCAGCCCGGCGAACAACAGACCGCTGGCCTGCAAGAGCAGGGCGCGTAAGGGAGTCATTGATCTTTCTCCGAAGATTTCAGCCACCAAGCGCTCAGGCCCAGGGTGTAGGGCGGCGTGGTGACGAAGGCGAACCGGTTGCGGTAGGCCAAGCGGTGATAATTGAGGTACCAGTTGGGAATGATGTAGTGCTGCCATAGCAGCACCCGGTCGAGCGCCTTGCCGGCGGCGACTTGTTCATCCCGTGTCTGGGCGCCGAGCAGTTGTTCGAGCAAATGGTCGACCACCGGGTCGGCGATGCCTGCGTAGTTCTTGCTGCCCTTGATCCCGACCTGGCTGGAGTGGAAGTACTGCCATTGTTCCAGGCCCGGGCTGAGGGTCTGGTTGAGGGTCATCAGGATCATGTCGAAATCGAATTGATCTAGGCGCTGTTTGTACTGGGCGCGATCGACCGTGCGCAGCCGTGCGTCGATACCGATGCTGGCGAGGTTCTCGACGTAGGGCTGAAGGATCCGCTCCAGGTTCGGGTTGACCAGCAGGATCTCGAAGCGTAGCGGTTGGCCGATGCTGTTCTGCAGCCGCTGGCCATTGAGCTTCCAGCCGGCTTCGGCGAGCAGGCCCAAGGCCTTGCGCATGGTTTCGCGCGGAATGCCGCGGCCTTCGGTCTGCGGCAGGCTGAACGGCTCGGTGAGCAGCTTGGCGGGCAACTGATCGCGATAGGGCTTGAGCAACAGCCACTCGTGGCCGACCGGCAGTCCCGTGGCAGAGAACTCGCTGTTGGGGTAGTAACTCATGGCGCGTGTGTAGGCGCCGCTGAACAGCGTGCGGTTGGTCCACTCGAAATCGAACATCAGTCCCAGCGCTTCACGGACCTTGATCTGGGCGAAGGTCGACCGCCGAGTGTTCATGAACAGGCCCTGGCTCTGGGTCGGGATCTGGTGCGGGATCTGCGCCTTGATCACCTCGCCACGGCGCACGGCCGGGAAGTCGTAGCCGTTGTCCCAGTTTTTCGCCTGATGCTCGATGTAGATGTCGAACTCGCCGGCCTTGAACGCTTCGAAGGCCACGTCGCTGTCACGGTAGAACTCGACTTCCATGCGATCGACGTTGTATTTGCCGCGATTGACCGGCAGGTCCTTGCCCCAGTAATCCTTGACCCGTTCGAAGACGATCTGCCGCCCGGGGGTTACCGAAGTGATGCGATACGGCCCACTGCCCAATGGCGGCTCGAAGGTGGTGGCCTTGAAGTCGCGATCTTTCCAGTAATGCTGGGGCAACACCGGCAACTCGCCCAAGCGCAGGATCAGCAACGGATTACCGGAGCGCTTGAAGACGAAGCGAATGCGCTGCGGGTTGAGGATGTCGACCCGCGACACTTCCTGCAGGTTGGTGCGGTATTGCGGATGACCTTCCTTGAGCAGCAGACGGTAAGAAAACGCGACATCGTAAGCGGTGATCGGCGTGCCATCGTGGAAGCGCGCTTCGGGGCGCAGGTTGAACACCACCCAGCTGCGGTCTTCGCTGTATTCCACCGATTGGGCGATCAGGCCATAACTGGACGTCGGCTCATCGCCCGACGGCGCGTACTGGCCGGTGCCGACCATCAGCGGTTCGTTGAGTTCGTTGATGCCGTATTGCAGGAAGTTGGGCGTGGAAACCGGGCTCGAACCTTTGAAGGTGTAAGGGTTGAGCGTATCGAAGGTGCCAAACGCCATCACCCGCAACGTACCGCCCTTGGGCGCTTGCGGGTTGACCCAGTCGAAGTGGGTAAATCTGGCCGGGTACTTGAGCGTGCCGAACTGCGCATAACCGTGGCTTTCGCTGATCGTCGCGCTTGCGGGGGAGCTCAAGGCCAGGCTGATCAGGAGCAGGAGGAGGGGACGCTTCAAGTCAGAGATCCGATCCAGGCGGCTTGGGCTTTGTGGGCCGTACAGTAACAGCTTGTATCGACAGGAAAAAGACGGGGGCTTAATGCATTGTTAACCGCTGCCTCGATAGCCCTGCGGATCGCAGAACCTGTGGCGAGGGAGCTTGCTCCCGCTGGGTTGCGAAGCAGCCCCAAAACCTGAAATCCGGTAACTTCTGACACGCCGCGTACTTGGGTTTACGACTGCTTCGCAGCCGAGCGGGAGCAAGCTCCCTCGCCACAAAAGCCCCTAGGCAGGGCGTGCTGATTAATGCGGGGAAGAAACCGTCAGCATCTGACCCGGTTTCAGCGCCTGGCCTACCCGAGGGTTCCAGCGCTTGAGGTGTTGCATTTCGACATTGAAACGTTTGGCAACCATGTACAACGAGTCACCTTGCTGGACCTTGTACTGGGTCTGCGGCTTCTGTTTGTCTGACTTGCCGCTGGTTTTGCTGTTCGCCGCCACGACAGTGTTGATGCGACCGCCGCTGCGCTTGGTGGTGTCCTGCATCACAAGGGTCTGGCCGACCTTGAGGTTCTTGCCGTTCAGCTTGTTCCAGCGTTGCAGGTCCTTGACGTCAACCTTGTTGGCCCTGGCAATGGAGGCCAGATTTTCTCCGCGCTTGACCCGGTAGGCGCGCTTGATGCTGGCGATTTCGCTGTCGTCGGCACCTTCGAACACCGGCTTGAGCGGCCGCTGGCTGATCAGCTCTTCAGGACGCATGGTCGACAGGCTGGCAGTCAGCAGTTGCGCCTTGGACGTCGGCACCAGCAGATGCTGGGGACCGTCGATGGTAGTGCGTTGCTTGAAGGCCGGGTTGAGCTGGAACAGCTCGTCTTCGTCGATGTTGGCCACCGCGGCAACCTTGGACAGGTCCATGCGCTGGTTGATTTCGACGACCTGGAAGTACGGTTCGTTGGCGATCGACTTGAGGTTCACGCCATAGGCATCGGGCGCCAACACCACTTGCGACAGAGCCAGCAGCTTCGGCACATAGGCCTGGGTTTCCGCTGGCAGCGGCAGGTTCCAATAGTCGGTTGGAAGACCGAGTTTCTCGTTGCGCTCGATGGCCCGGCTGACCGTGCCTTCGCCGGCGTTGTAGGCCGCCAGGGCCAATAGCCAGTCACCGTTGAACATGTCGTGCAGGCGGGTCAGGTAATCCATGGCCGCGGTGGTCGAGGCGGTGATATCGCGACGGCCATCATAGAAACGGGTTTGACGCAGGTTGAAGTAACGCCCGGTGGAAGGAATGAATTGCCAAAGGCCCACCGCGTCGGCCCGGGAATAGGCCATCGGGTTGTAGGCGCTTTCAATCACTGGCAACAGCGCCAGTTCCAGCGGCATGTTGCGCTCTTCAAGGCGTTCGACGATGTAGTGAATATAGAGGCTGCCGCGTTCGCCGGCGTTTTCGAGGAAGGACGGGTTGCTGGCGAACCACAGGCGCTGCTGCTCGATGCGCGGGTTGACGCCCAGGTTGTCCTGCAACTGGAAGCCCTGGCGCATGCGCTCCCAGACGTCCTGGGGAACTTGCGGTGTTGGTTTTTCGCTGAGCCAGATTGGTTTTTGCTTGGCTCGCGCTGCGATATTCGGTGTGTGTGTCGCTTCGGTCTGCGGCACATGGCTTGAACAGCCCGCCAAAGTGGCGGACACAGCCACCGCGATGGCTTGAGCCAAGCGGGTCAATGCGTCTGAATTGGTGGCTTTACGAATAGGTGACGACATTGGCTGGAAGTAAGTTCCGGGCGAAAATGTCGGGCGATTCTAGAAAGCACACCCCCTGCGGTCAACCATTCAGAATTTTTGTACCATTGCGCAGGCAGCTTAGAACGTATCTTTCCAAGCCCGCAATGCAGCAAAGACCGCACTCGGAGCCCGGTTTTCGGTTCCATTCCGTTCGTCCACTTTTTCTTTAACGGATGTTTCGCCGGTACGCAAAAACGGATTGGTGAGCTTTTCCAGCGCCAGGGTCGAAGGCAGCGTCATGATTCCGGCTTCCCGTTGACGGGTGACTTTGGCCAGTCGTTCGAGGGTGTCGGGATTGCCCGGTTCGACCGCCACGGCAAACTTCAGATTGCTCAGGGTGTACTCGTGGGTGCAGTAGACCAGCGTGTCTTCGGGAAGCGCCGCGAGGCGGCTCAGCGAGTGATGCATTTGCTCGGGCGTGCCTTCGAACAAGCGTCCGCAACCGGCAGCGAACAGGGTGTCGCCGCAAAACAGATGACCACGGTGGTAATAGGCGATATGCCCGAGGGTATGGCCCGGTACTGTGATGACATCGAAATCCCAGCCCAGCACGTTGATCCGGTCGCTGTCCTTGAGGGCCACGTCCCGTGCCGGGATGGTCTCGCTGGCCGGGCCATGGACGGTTGCGTCTGTCGCTTTTTTCAGCCGCTCGACGCCGCCGACATGGTCATGATGGTGATGAGTGATCAGAATATCGCTTAGCACCCAACCCGGGTGCGCCGCGAGCCACGCCTCTACGGGCGCGGCATCGCCCGGATCGACTACGGCGCAGCGCTGGGTGCTGTGGTCTTGTAACAACCAGATGTAGTTGTCGGTGAAGGCGGGCAGGGCACTGATCTGTATCATCGTCGGATTCGCCAAGCGGAAAACATTGGCGCATCTTAGAGCTTCCTGGCGCGTTGGAGAATGCAATGACCGATAAAGCGTTCGCTCAGGCTGATCCTGACTGGCTGGCATTGATCAGCGCGGCCCGTGACTGGCTGTCCGGTCCCATCGGGCAATTTTTGCTGGACGAAGAACGACGCATGCTCGAAGACGAGTTGGGGCGTTTCTTCGGCGGCTATCTGGTGCATTACGGCCCCTCGGCACAGACGCCACCGGCGGCGCCGCAGGTGCAGCGCAATGTGCGACTCGGCGCGCCGTTGCCGGGGGTCGAGATCGTCTGCGAAGAGCAGGCCTGGCCCTTGAGCGAGCATGCCGCCGATGTGGTGGTGTTGCAGCATGGGCTGGATTTCTGCCTGTCGCCACACGGCTTGTTGCGCGAAGCGGCGAGCAGTGTGCGCCCTGGCGGGCATCTGCTGATTATCGGGATCAACCCCTGGAGCAGTTGGGGCCTGCGTCATGTGTTCGCCCATGACGCCTTGCGCAAGGCGCGCTGCATTTCGCCGTCGCGGGTCAGCGACTGGCTGAACCTGCTGGGCTTCGCGCTGGAGAAACGCCGCTTCGGGTGCTATCGTCCGCCGCTTGCGTCACCTGCCTGGCAAGCTCGTCTGGCCGGTTGGGAGCGCAAGGCCGGTGACTGGCAATTGTCGGGTGGCGGCTTCTATTTATTAGTCGCGCGCAAGATCGTGGTGGGGCTGCGGCCGGTGCGCCAGGTACGGCGCGAGCCGATGGGCAAGCTGATTCCGTTGCCGATGGCCAAGGTCAATCGTCGTCACATCGAACCGTAATACACTTTTTTATATTCCCGGCCGGGTATGCCCCGGCCTCGGGCATCGTCGGTCACCGATCGGCGAGCCAGCGCATTTTCTGGATAGATTGGCATGAGCGATAGCGTAGAACTCTTCACCGATGGCGCCTGCAAGGGCAACCCTGGCCCAGGCGGCTGGGGCGCGTTGCTGGTGTGCAAGGGCGTTGAAAAAGAACTCTGGGGCGGCGAAGCCAACACCACCAACAACCGCATGGAGCTGATGGGGGCGATCCGTGGCCTGGAAGAGCTCAAGCGTTCTTGCGACGTGCTGCTGGTGACCGACTCCCAGTACGTGATGAAAGGCATCAACGAGTGGATGGCCAACTGGAAGAAACGCGGCTGGAAAACCGCCGCGAAGGAACCAGTGAAAAACGCCGACCTGTGGAAACTGCTCGACGAGCAGGTCAACCGCCACAACGTCACCTGGAAATGGGTGCGCGGGCACATCGGCCATCATGGCAACGAACGGGCCGACCAACTGGCCAACCGTGGCGTGGATGAAGTGCGCGGGTACAAGCAGGCTTGATTCCGGCGTAACACGGTCTATCTGAAAGACCCCCGCGAGCGTGTTAACATCGCCGCTTTTGCACGATTGACCCGTTGAGAGCTGAGCACTGATGGCCACCAGATCCGTTGTACTCGATACCGAAACCACCGGCATGCCGGTGACCGACGGCCACCGGATTATCGAAATCGGTTGTGTCGAGTTGATCGGTCGGCGGCTGACCGGCCGGCATTTCCACGTTTACCTGCAACCGGATCGCGAGAGTGACGAAGGCGCCATCGGCGTCCACGGCATCACTAACGAATTTCTGGTGGGCAAGCCGCGTTTCACTGAAGTGGCCGATGAATTTTTCGAGTTCATCAAGGGCGCACAGCTGATCATCCATAACGCGGCGTTCGACGTTGGCTTCATCAACAACGAATTTGCCCTGATGGGCCAGCACGATCGCGCGGACATCACACAACACTGCACGATCCTCGACACCCTGATAATGGCCCGGGAACGTCACCCGGGGCAGCGCAACAGCCTCGACGCCTTGTGCAAACGCTATGGCGTCGACAACTCCGGCCGTGAACTGCACGGCGCCTTGCTCGACTCCGAGATTCTCGCCGACGTTTACCTGACCATGACCGGCGGCCAGACCAGCCTGTCGCTGGCCGGTAACGCGTCCGATGGCAACGGTTCGGGCGAAGGCGCCGATAATTCCGCCACGGAAATCCGTCGTCTGCCGGCCGATCGCCAGCCGACCCGGATCATCCGCGCCAGTGAAGAGGATCTGGCCCAACACGTTGCGCGCCTGGAAGCCATCGCCAAATCCGCCGGCGCGCCGTCGCTGTGGCAGCAATTGGCCGAGGCCAAGGCCCAGGCCTGAGTCCCTTCGAGCGGAAGGTTTTTTGTGGCGAGGGAGCTTGCTCCCGCTCGACTGCGCAGCAGTCGCAAATCCTGCCAATATGGTTCCGAGCGAATGCAGCGGGGGGGCGCTTCGCAGCCCAACGGGAGCAAGCTCACTCGCCACAGGTATCTTTCTCGACACCGAGTTTGCTGGCCACATGATGGTGCGCCGGCCGGCCCACTTCAGGGCATCCCCCTCGCCACATGCGCTCCAACCCTCTACCCTGAGGTGATTGGCAGGCCACGGTCTGCCGCCTCAGGACGCCGAGCCTCATGTATAAAGATTTGAAATTCCCGGTCCTGATCGTCCACCGCGACATCAAGGCCGACACCGTTGCCGGTGATCGTGTGCGTGGCATTGCCCGGGAGCTGGAGCAGGAAGGTTTCAGTATCGTTTCGGCGGTCGATTACACCGAGGGGCGTCTGGTCGCCTCGACCCATCACGGCCTTGCCTGCATGTTGATTGCCGCCGAAGACGCCAGCACCCACGCGCATCTTCTGCACAACATGGCCGAACTGATTCGCCTGGCGCGGGTTCGGGCGCCGGAGCTGCCGATTTTCGCCCTGGGCGAGCAAGTCACCCTGGAAAACGCCCCGGCCGACGCCATGGCCGAGCTCAATCAGCTGCGCGGCATTCTCTATTTGTTCGAAGACACCGTGCCATTCCTTGCCCGTCAGGTTGCCCGCGCGGCGCGCAAGTACCTGGACGGCCTGTTGCCGCCGTTCTTCAAGGCGTTGGTGCAGCACACCGCAGACT